>DWVZ01000203.1 GCA_019119975.1 Candidatus Blautia merdavium
CCATGCCGCTTTCACTTTCCATGCCGGGTGCTGCCCCAACTGCTGTCTGTCCGTTATCTTTGGTCTGGTCAGCCATAACCTGAAAACTTCCCTCCTGAAAATCTGTAACAGAGCCAACTAATGTAGCAGAATCCAGCAGTGATTGTGCCTCATTCGATGCATCTGTCGACTGACCACCTTCCGGATTCTGACTATACGAAGGGGCATCTGTTCCTGTATCTTTCTGGATATTTCCACACCCGGCCAGAGAAGCCGCACAGGCTAAGATTAAAATAGCTTTCGTAAATTTCAAACGTTTCATTTTCCATTCCGCCTTTCTTTTTGTTTTCCCACTCATCTTACAGAAAAACTTCTCTAAAACTCCTCTAAAAATAAAACTGTTTTTCTTCTGTTTTTAGAGAACTTTTAGAGGATTTCTTTGCTATACTAATAACTGTTCAGCCTTACATGGCTGAATCGGATTTACACGGATAAGAAAAGGACAGGACAGCTTATGAAAATACTTCTATTGGAAGATGATCTGGATCTCTGCCGTTCGATCCAGAATGTTCTCATAAAGAATGGGTATACAGTAGATGCCTGTAATGACGGGGAAACAGCTATGCTCTATGCGTTGAATACGGACTACGGCTATGAACTCGCCATCGTTGACCGGATGCTCCCCGTGATTGACGGCCTTACTATTATCAAGGCCATGCGGAGAAAAGGCATCCAGATCCCCGTGATCATTATTACGGGGATGTCTGCGATCGATGATCGGATTGACGGTCTGGACGGTGGAGCAGACGATTATCTGATAAAACCTTTCCATATCAAAGAACTGATGGCACGGATACGGGCACTAACCCGGAGATCCAAGGACACACAGAATTTGGAGTTTCTGTCATATGCAGATCTTCAGTTTGACCGGGAAAACCGGCGTCTGACGTGTAAAGGACATGAATTAGATCTCTCAGCCAAAGAAACCGATCTGATGTATACGCTGATGAAACAGCCGGATACAACTTTTTCCCGGGAACAGTTGATCTTAACTGTCTGGGGGATCGATTCTGATATTGCGCCCGGAAATGTTGACAATTACATCTCTTTTCTCAGGAAACGACTGAATGAACTGGGAAGTTGCTGCGTGATCAAGACAATATATGGAACAGGATACAGATTGGAGAACGGAGATGCTTAAAAGATTATTGAACAGGCTTCATATTATTATGACGGGAATCCTGATGGTGCTCATCACACTGATTTTATCCTTTACCTTCTGGAACACGTATCAGTCAGCCCAAACCGCCGATGTAACCTATATCCAGCGCATGGCTTCCCTTATCATCTATCAATTAGAAGCCGATACCGAACAGCCGGAGACTGTTCTCTCTGATTATGAAGAACAGATGAATGTATACACCGCTCTCCAGGATTCAGAAGGTTCGCTATTATATCAAAGTGATGCTGACTTTCCAACAGATTTCAGCGTTCTTTTAAAGAAAGCAGGGCAAAGCATCGGTATCGAAAATGCTGCCGGCTCCTCTGACGCAAGACAGATTACGGAGCAGGGTGGTTATATAGAATTAGAAGGGCTGCATCACGATCACTACTATGCCATCCCAGCCACAATCAGCACACAGGGAGGCAACAGCTTTTCTCTTACTCTTGTTTATCCAAAAAGCTCTGCTATGGAACTATTTCTGGGCCAGGCGCCTTTGTATCTGGGGATATGGTTGATTTCTTTTGTCGTTATTTTGTTTGTCAGCCGTTTTCTTTTGAAAAAAGCCTTTACCCCTAGTGAAGAAATGATCAAAAGCCAGAAAGATTTTGTGGCTGCAGCTTCTCACGAACTGAAAGCTCCGCTTGCTGTGATCATGGCAAATGCAGAAGCTCTGCAGTGTATGCAGGACCATGACAGCAGTGACCCGCAGACACAGTCCTGTCTGGATGTCATTGACGTAGAATGCAGCCGGATGTCTCGGCTTGTACGGGATATGTTGCTGCTTGCCTCATCAGACGCCGATAAATGGACCATCCAGAAAAGCGAGATCAATGTGGATACCCTGCTGATCACACTGTACGAAGCCTATGAGCCGGTATGCATCAGTAAAAAGATAAGATTGGAGCTCAATCTGAGTGAAGATGCGTATCCGTTCCTTTCTTCTGACCGGGAACGGCTCTTCCAGATCCTGAGCATTTTTCTGGATAATGCGGTCTGCTATTCCCCGGAAGGCAGTTCATTGCAGATTCAGGCTTCTTTAAAAGAAAAGAAGCTGATTTTTTCTATCATAGATCACGGAAAGGGGATTCCGGCAGAGGATAAGCCATTTATCTTTGACCGCTTTTACCGCGGGGATAAATCACGTACAGACAAATCTCATTTTGGTCTGGGATTAAGCATCGCAAAAGAACTGGCAAGAATGCTAGATGGGGAAATCGGCTTTAAGGATACGGAAGGCGGAGGAGCAACGTTCTTTTTGAGGCTCCCAATTAAAAAATATGCAAAAAATACCGGAGTCTGATGCTTCTTACTCATGAGCTCCGGTATTTTATTTGATCTATCATTATAATTTCCGGTAAAATTTCCTCGTCGCCTGTTCGTCAAAGTATGCTGTGCCTTTATCTTTTTTCAATATTAATTATCTTTTGTATCCAGCCACGATAAAAGGATTCTTCATGAGAAACCAACAGTACTGTTCCCGGGAAATTTATAAGAGCCGACTTTAATGCATCTTTTGCCTGGATGTCTAAATGATTTGTCGGCTCATCCAGAATCAGGAAGTTACACGGTGTTAAGGTAAGCAGACACACCTTGACTTTCGCCTGCTCTCCGCCGCTAAGCGTTCCAATTGGCTGAGTTGCAAGTTTACTTGAAATCCCACACTTCGCCAAATGCTTACGAATCTCTTTTATAACTATATCTGGATTCGCATTAGCGACAATCTGTATCGGTGTCTGTTCAGCATCTTCCCACGCTAAATCCTGCTCAAAATATCCTATCCTGACCTGATCTGAAAATATAAAGCTGCCCTGCATGGATGGAATCTTTCCAATTAATGTTTTCAGCAGTGTAGATTTCCCAATCCCATTAAAACCGGTAATCACCACCTTCTGCCCGCCCATTATATTAAACTCAATATCAGACAGAACAGGATAGTGATACCCCACTGCGAGCTGCTTCACCAGAAGATGCTCTGTATTTGTCAATGGCAAAACAGGAAAGTGAAAGTGCGGAATAATCTCTTTCTGATCTAAAGCTTCCATTTTATCCATTCGATCAAGCTGCTTTTGTCGTCCTCTCGCCATTTTTGATTTTCTCCCGGCAATATTCTTTCTGATGAATTCTTCCGTTTTCCTGATTTCCTTCTGCTGAGCTGCATATTGTCGGATATAATCCTCACGCAGCATTGTTTTCTTCCGTAAAAATTCAGAATATGTGCCATAATACTTTGTTATCGTCCTATTGTCTATATCACAAATACGGTTTGCTATTTTGTCCAAAAAATCATAATCATGGGAAACAACTAAAAAGGCATTATCTAAAGCAGACAAGTATTCTGCCAGCCAAGCCACATGGGCTTTGTCCAGAAAATTAGTCGGCTCATCCAGCAGCAGCACGTCCGGTTTCTCAAGCAATAGCTTCGCTAAAATCACTTTCGCACGCTGACCGCCGCTCATTTCAGAAATATGCCGATCAAGCCCAATGGCAAGAAGCCCTAAGCCATTTGCAACACGCTCTATCTTAGTTTCTATTGAATAGAAATCCTGCTTTTCCAGTTGCTCCTGGCAGGAAGCAGCGAGCTCCAGACATCTCATATCTCCACTGGCTGCTTTTTCATATAACTCCATCACTTCTGCTTCCATTTTGTATAACTTTACGAAAGCTGTTTTTAGAAATTCTTTCATCGATAATGAGGCATCGATTTCAGCATACTGATCTAAATAACCTATGGTAGTATTCCGTTTCCATATAATACGGCCTTCATCCGGCAGAACCTGCCCTGTACATATTTTAATCAAAGTGCTTTTGCCGGCACCATTCGGACCAACAATTCCGACATGATCACCTTTATTCAGAAGAAAACCCGCATTTTTATAAAGTATATTCTCTCCAAAAGAATGTGTTAATCCATCTATCTCTAATAAACTCATTTTTTAATCCTTTCTATCTGCAAAATAAAAAAGCAGAAGACTAAAATACACGAATGTATCTGCCTTCTGCCTTTATACAATGACGCAAAAAACAAAAGGCCGTGAACAAAACATTGTCCACAGCCCTGCACTCTGTCATCACACGGAAAGCCAGCTTCTTAAAAAAGGGTATAAAACTCCCCTGATACTCTTCTGTGACTTTCCGATGAAATCCAAATACGCAATTTATACGCTATACTCTGTACAATGTTTCATCGTATTTGATTGTACAGAGTTAAGTTTCTGCTTACGCTGATCTGTTAACCTAAAACCCATCTATTTTCTCCTTCCGGAAACCATAATTTCGAATTTGATAATACTATGATGGATTTCAATTGTCAATCATCAGTATTAATCAAAGAAAGGGCTCACTTCTCCCTGCTCTACTGTCCTTTCGTTAATGTGTGAAGCAAAACTGATTTTTCCCCTTCCGTTTCAGTGAGCAGCACTTCAACAGCCTTTTTATCTGGATTGTACTGAACTCGTATTTCAGGTTCTTTCCCTTCATCTCTCAGAGTAATCTTAATTCCAGCGGATTCCCTCTCCTGCTCTGTTTCTGCTTCTATTGCTCCCATAGGCGTATCTATAAATAAAACGCATCTGCTAATTCCCATATATATTATAATCCTTCCTCTATATATAAAGTATACTATAGAAATAAGCACACTTTTTATTTTAGATATTTTAGCATGTTTATTGCTGTTAAGCAATGAAATCGTAATTTTCTAAATATCTATCAGCATTTGTTTGAAAGGTAAAAAAGCGACCTTGAAACGTCTTCCATGACCGCCGTGTTTTTTGAAAGAAATGGTTTCTGAGATGCAGGCAACGATACTGGTCACTACATCAGTAACCAATACTTCCTCTCTATATAAATTTTCACATCAGCCAAAGTCTAGAGTTTATTTTAATAGTGCAAATCTCCGGCATCCGCTCCTCTGGAAATTCAATTGCCATTTGTTTCTTCAGAGTGTCCCAGCTCCTTCCATTTCTTCAGTTTCTGGAAGCTCTGCTCACTGATGTCATGCTCAATCCTGCAGGCTTCCTGTTCTGCTGTGGCAGCCTCCACACCTGCCTCGATCAGCCAGTTTTTAAAATAGCAGTGCCGTTCATAGACTGCCTCAGCCGTCTCCCGACCTTTTTCAGTTAAGTGAAGGAAATGGTCCTCATCTTTAACCAGGAAGCCGCCTTGCTCCAAAATTGACACAGCATTACACACACTGGGCTTTTTCACACCCAGATGCTGCGCCACATCAACAGAGCGAACCATTCCCTTTTTCTGCTGCAGGACAAAGATAGCCTCCAGATAATCTTCTCCGGATTCATGAATTTTCATTAGCACAGAACCTCCATACGTCATTATGCAATGCTCCAGCCCTCTGCCTGCTCACGGATCGTAATGAAGCGGCGATAAAGTCCTTCCTGCTGAACAAGCTGCTGATGTGTTCCTCTCTGAACAACTTGGCCTTTATCCACCACTAAAATCTGGTCAGCGTGTTCAATCGTTGCCAGACGGTGGGCGATAACAATAACCGTTTTTCCAATGGTCAATTCACTGATTGCCTGCTGGATCAGATGCTCATTTTCGGGGTCAATACTTGCTGTTGCCTCATCAAGAATGACAATGTTGGCATTTTTCAAAATGGCGCGGGCAATAGAAATGCGCTGTTTTTCTCCGCCGGACAGCGTAGAGCCGCCCTCACCAATCACCGTTTCATATCCATCAGGAAGAGCCATAATGAAGTCGTGGCACCGAGCCTTTTTCGCAGCTTCTATAATTTCTTCCCGGGTCGCACTTGGATTGCCGAAACGGATGTTGTTTTCAATGGTATCGTGGAACAAGTAGACCTTTTGAAAGACCATCGAGATATTGCGGAGCAAACTGTCACAGGTCATGTTCCTCACATCCTCACCGCCTACTGTGACTTCGCCGCTGTCCACATCATAGAAACGGGCAATCAGGTTGCAAATCGTGGTCTTGCCGCTGCCAGATGGTCCTACAATAGCCGTAGTGCTGCCCTGGGGGATGGAAAAGCTGATATTTTGCAAAACAGGAACTTTATCGTAGGAGAATGTCACATCACGGAAAGCAATGTCTGTGTTCTGCAAAGAAATATCTTTCCCGTCTTTATCTATAATGTCGGCGTGTTCAATGCCGTCCAGTTTATCCAGCGTAGCATCAATGACCTCCAATACATGGGCGGCGTTGTTCATTGCTTCCACACTTCCAAAGATCATAAAGGAGAACATATCCAGCATGAGCATGGTAGGAAGTTCCATACTGCCGTTATAGGTCAGCCAAGCGGCCACAGCTACAATGGCAATAGAGGCAGCTTTCAGCGAAAACAGATGCAGGCAGTTGAAGGGCATATATTCCACTTCAATTTTAATGTTGATTTTCTTGCTGTCGTTGTATGCTTTGCGGATACCGGCAATAGACACGCCTTCCTGCTTAAAGGCTTTCACCACCTGCATCCCCCGTAGATACTCGATGGAACTTTCCACCATATCATCCTGTGCCTTTTGATGGATAGGCGCGTTTTGGTGACTGCGCGCCTCCAGCAGATGAAGAAACAGGGCAGACAGAAGGACGCCAGCCAGAGCAATTCCTCCCGCCAGAGGACTGTAAAATGCAAGGAACAATATCAGAACAATAACGGTGATATAGCCATTAACAACAGTGTTGACCATATTCATGGCGAACATTTCCATAAACGAGAGGTCGGTTGTAGCCGCTGCGGACAGTTCGCCCATATTGTTCTTACTGAAAAAGCCCAGCGACACCCGTTTCAAAATGTCTCCCAGCCGTATTCTCTCGTCAGCAGTTGCTTCATAACCGACACTTTCCTGCGTGATGGCTCGGAGATATGAGAACAGGTATCGGCCCAATACAGCTAAAATCATGGCCCCCAGCATGATCCAGATGTCCCGGCCCTCCAATGGCTTGACGCCACCCCAGTCATCCAGAACAGCACTCAGTCCCTTCGCAGCCAGCATAATAGGAATTGCGGTAAAAATGCTATGAATGAAAGCGTAGATAAACCCGATGTAAATACGCCGTTTATATTTTCCTGTCCATTGGATCAGTCGATTTACAATCCGAAACATATCAGTTACCTCCTTTCCCGGAACCGGCAGACCAGTTCTGCGCTCCGATATGCGCCTCCCACATATCCCGATAGAGAGAGTCGCCATCTAAAAGCTGTTGATGAGTGCCTGTGTTCTCCACCTGCCCGTTTTGCAGGACAATAATCTGATCGGCATTTTTGATGGTGGACAGACGATGTGCGATAACCAGCAGCGTTTTCCCTTTTGTCAAAGCAGCGATAGACTGCTGGATTTTTTCTTCATTCTCCTGATCTGTGAACGCAGTTGCCTCATCCAAAATCACGATGGGGGCATTTTTCAAAATCATGCGGGCAATAGAAATACGCTGTTTTTCACCGCCTGAAAGCCGGTTCCCCGCATCCCCGGCCATCGTGTCATAGCCATTGTCCAATTTCTGTATAAATTCATCACAGCAGGCGGCTTTTGCTGCCGCATATACTTCTTCGTCCGTAGCATCAGGGTTTCCCAGCCGGATATTTTCCTTGATGGAGCAGTTGAACAGGAAGTTATCCTGTGTAACAAAGCTGACAATATCGGCAAGCTGGGCCAACGGCATACTGCGAATGTCCACACCGCCAATGGTGATTTTTCCATCGTTCACATCCCAAAAACGGGCAATCAAGCGAGCGATGGTGGACTTACCTCCACCGGACGGGCCGACAAGTGCCGTAAACTTTCCCTCCGGGATTTTTAGATTGATATGGGAAAGCACCTGTTTACCGCTCTCTTTATCATAAGAGAACGAAACATCCTGAAGCTGAATGTCTTTGGACTGCACCTCCACTGATTTTCCAGTATCGGGCAGTTCTTCCACATGGAGCAACTCGTCCACGTCGTGGACGGCGTATTCAATCGCCTTCGTCTCATTGATGTAAGTAGTAAAGTTCATCAGCGGGCCTACAATACCCAGCGAGAGGATTAGGCACATTGCAAGGTCCTGCGGCGTAAGGCTACCGTTCCAGTAGAGATACATACCAATCGGGAGCGTTCCCAAAAAGGTGGACGGTAGCACAGCAGCAACAAAGTTCATCACTTTCCAGGAACTTTGATACCATTTGAGGGTGTAGTCTTTGAAGGACTCTACCGCCTTGGTGAACTTTTCGTAAGAACTGGAGGACTGATTGAACGCCTTGATAACTTCGATACCCTCCACATACTCCACGATCACGCCGTTCACATAGTTGTTGGACTCCATGTAATCAGCATAGAGCTTGTTAAAATTCTTCATCATCATAGCAAAAGCAATCAGAACGAAAGGCAGCGTGACCAGCATCGCCAGCGCCATGCGCCAGTCGATGCAAACTAGATAAACAAAGACTGCCACGGGGAGCAGCAGGTTGGAGATACACTCCGGGATCATGTGGGCCAGCGGCAGCTCAATCGTTTCCACCCGATCTACCAATACATTTTTCAGTTTCCCCACAGACTCTCCGATGACTGTCCCCAGCGGTGCTTTCATCAGCCGCTGGGCAAGAGCCAAACGAATATTCTCCAAAATGGTATATGCGGATATGTGGGACAGGCTCGTTGAAATACCATAGAGCAAGAAGCGTATCGCATAAGCGCCAAGTCCGATCCAGCACCATCTCCAAACCTCTGCCATCACAGGTGAGCCGCCGATAAAGAGCGTGATAATCTGGTAAGCACTCCAATAGGGTATCAGTCCGGCAACCACACTGATGATCGCACATAAGACGGACAGGACAATCTTGCCCCGGCACTGTGAAGCAAAGGAAAACACAATAGAAATCCAGCTTTTTTGCTTCATTTCCATTCCTCCTTTAGCAAAATAATAGAGAGCATCAATCGACTTGATACTCTCTAAGTATTGCAGATATTCATGTTGTCCGCCACTCTGCCCGGGCGGGTTTTACTCCATTTAGATTTTAACTTTTCGATATTCCAGCGGCGTTTTTCCTTTTACCTTCTTGAATGCTTCGGAAAATTTGCTGGTATTCGTATAACCGACTTTTCCGGCAATCATCGTAATCGGTTCATCTGTCTGTGTCAAAAGAGAAGCTGCCAGGTCCATACGATAATTTCGCATATAGGTATAAATGGCGGAGCCATACACGCCCTTAAAGCACTGCTTCAGAGCAGAAGTGGAAATATCGAACTTTTCAGAAAGCTCCTCCATTGTGAAATGGTGCTCCGGCTCATTTGTCATAAACGACATGATAGCCTTGACTTTCTCTACCTGCGTTTTATAAAAATAGGGACGTTCCACACCTAAGACCGTAGGGTCTACCGTCCTGAGCGTGACCAACAGTTCTAACACCTTTACCCTGAGATATTCCAGACGGATATTTTCCGGCACCTGGTACAGTTCCGAAATCACATGGTCGGGAACGGAATTTCCGTGCATAATGAAAGGCCGAGTCTTTAAGGTGAATTGCTGCTCGATTTGCTCCAGGTCAATGGAAAACAGGGACAGGAGATCCCCCAATCCCTCTACCGCTTCAGGAACAGAGATCGTAATTGTGATCCCGTGGTAATGGCTTACGGGAAAGCTGCAATGGTTGTTTTCCGTGGCAGAACTGTCCAGCATAATATCGCCGGACGCAAGATAAAGATAAGCGCCATTGCTGACTTCCCACTCGACGCGGCCTTCTCTGCAATGGTGAATTGCAAAAGTGTGCGTATTTTGTTCAAACTTCCTTGACGGGCAGTGCTCCATGTGAAAATCATTATACATGACACCTATTCCGGGATATACTTCATAATAGGTTGCAGTTCCGCCTCCTGTTTCATTTTTCATTTGGTAGACCGAGCAGGATTCATCCCGGCAGAGCAAATTCATATTTTGCCGCGAGAAAAACAGGTCACTTTTATTCAAACTGGGATCACCTCGATTCTATAAAAAAATTTTGAATACGCTGAAGCCCTGCGGCATCGAGCGCATATTGTTCCTGCACAACACCATGCTCCAAATGCAAAACATGAGTACAACAACTGACGATCAACTCATAATCGTGAGTGATAACAAGAGAGGTCTTTCCCATCTCCTGTATCGTTATAAGTTCATCGGCCACTTCTTTCATGTGATGCAGGTCTAATCCGCTGGTCGGCTCATCAAACACCAGGATTTTGCGGTCTGAAACCAGAGCGGTGGCAATAGCGACTCGTTGCTTCTGGCCTCCGGAGAGCGCCATTGGGTGCCGATCCTTAAACTGCATCAAATCCAACCGCTCAAGAACCGCATCCGCCCGGTCAGAGCTTGGGGCCGCCATACTAATGAGCATTTCTTCCTCGGTGCTTTCCGTAAATAACTGGTGGTTGACATCCTGCATCACCATGTAGCACAGGGCCAGCCGCTGCTTTTTATTATATTGCTTTCCATTCATCTTCACAACGCCATCGCAGTGTTTTTCCAGCCCACAGAGGCATCTTGCCAGCGTGGATTTTCCGGCCCCGTTATGTCCAATCAATGCAACGATGCCGCCCTCCGGCAAGGAAAGACACCCAATATTCAGGGCGTCCCGATGCTTAGTGTATGCAAAATGAAAATTCTCACACTGAATCTGTCC
>DWVZ01000204.1 GCA_019119975.1 Candidatus Blautia merdavium
TGTCCCAGCAGGATCCAGCCGGCAAGGACGGAGACCACAGATTCCAGGCTCAGGATCAGAGAGGCAATGGTAGGATCCGTGCCCTTTTGCCCTAAGATCTGGAAGGTGTAGGCGATGCCGCAGGAGAAGACACCGGCAAAGATAATGGGCAGCCACGCAGCCAGGATATCCTTCATCTGAGGCGTTTCCAGAAGAAACATGGGAACCGCGGAAAAAAGACTGCACACAAAAAACTGGATGCAGGACAGTTTCACTCCGTCCACACGGTAGGAAAAGTGGTCGATGACCATAATATGTACCGAAAAGCAGAAAGAGCAGATCAGAACAAGGAAATCTCCTTTGCTGAGAGAAAAACTGCCTTTCATACAGAGCAGGTAAAGACCTGCCAGGGCAATGACGATACAGAGCCAGATTTTTTTTTCGGGCATCTTTCCCAGGACAATGCCCAGGATGGGCACAAGGATAATGTATAAAGCGGTGATAAATCCGGCTTTTCCCACGGTAGTATACTGAATTCCCACCTGCTGGAGCGAGGTGGAGACGAATAAGAGAAAGCCGCAGAGCCCGCCGCCTAAGATCAGGTCCTTTGGCAGGTCTTTGGGAGCGTCCGGGGCAGCTGAGGGTGCGCCTTCCTGCCGGGCGCTTATCCGGGAGAGGAGAAAGATGCAGGGAATGAGCACTGCGCCGCCCAGAAAATTGCGGACCATATTAAAGGTATAGGGACCCACATAATCCATGGCAACACTCTGGGCTACAAAGGCGATTCCCCAGATGCCTGCGGTGATAAAAAGCAACAGAAAATTTTTAGAATGTTTTGCTGACATTGATGTAATACTCCTTAAAGAAGGCTGCTGCACAGAGACTGTGCAGCAGCCGTTTTTTATCAAAGTACGGCGTGATCCGCCGTTCATTTTTCCTGCTTGCTACAAGAAGCGGAAAGTATCTGCCGGGATATTAGTCCAGGCTTTTATGGTATTCCTGCAGGGACTTTAACGGAGCCGGCTCTTTGGTGAGCACTGCCCGGATTCCCTTGGCGCTGGCGATGGCAGCAGAGGTGGTGGTAATGTACGGAATCTTCTTATTAATGGCTGTTTTCCTTAAATAGGAGTCATCGTACTTGCTCTGCTTTCCAGCCGGTGTATTGACGATCAGGTCGATCTGCCCGTTGACCATGGCGTCATAGATATTAGGACGTCCTTCCTGAAGCTTTTTCAGTGTCTCGCAGGGAACTCCGTTTTCATTAAAGTATGCGGAGCAGCCCTCTGTGGAAACAATCTTAAAGCCCAGTTCGTGGAGCTGTCTGGCAGCTTCCAGTGCGCCTGGACGGTCGTTTTTATTGACGCTGACCAGTGCGGTGCCTTTTAAAGGAAGCTTGGAATTGGCAGCTTCTTCTGCTTTGTAATAAGCCATGCCGAAGGATTCTCCCAGACCCAGGACTTCTCCTGTAGAGCGCATTTCCGGTCCCAGCAGAGGGTCTACCTCCGGGAACATATTGAAGGGGAAGACGGCTTCCTTTACGCCGTAGTATGGATGGGCTTTTTCTGTAAATGCCGTCACATCCGGACGTTCCCCGGTCAGTTCATAGGTCATTAATTTGGTGGCGATGTTTGCCATATTGATGTTGCAGACCTTAGATACCAGAGGAACGGTACGGGAAGCTCTGGGATTGGCTTCCAGGACGTAGACCTTTCCTTCACAGATGGCGTACTGCATATTCATCAGACCTACCACGCCCATTTCACAGGCAATGGCTGTGGTGTACTTGCGGATCTGTGCCTTGTGTTCTTCTGAAATCTCCACGGACGGAATGACGCAGGCAGAGTCACCGGAGTGGATACCTGCCTGTTCAATGTGCTGCATGACAGTAGGCACAAAGGCATGGGAACCGTCGGAAATGGCGTCAGTCTCACATTCCATAGCGTTCTGGAGGAATTTATCCATGAGGATGGGCCGCTCCGGTGTGACATCGATGGCAGCTGCCATGTAGTCTCTGAGCATTGCGTCATCGTAGACGACTTCCATACCTCTTCCGCCAAGCACGTAGGACGGGCGCACCATCATAGGATAGCCGATCCGGTGAGCAATCTCCAGCGCTTCCTCCACATTGACTGCCATACCGGATTCCGGCATGGGGATGTTCAGCTTGTGCATCATGGCATTGAACAGATCACGGTCTTCTGCCATATCGATGACAGCGGGAGAAGTTCCCAGGATGCGGGCGCCTCTTTTTTCCAGTTCTGCCGCAATGTTCAGAGGAGTCTGTCCGCCGAACTGGACGATGATGCCCAGCGGTTTTTCTTTATTATAAATGGACATGACGTCCTCTACAGTCAGAGGTTCAAAGTACAGCTTATCGGAAGTATCATAGTCGGTGGAAACCGTCTCCGGATTGCAGTTGACCATGATGGTTTCAAAGCCCAGTTCACGCAGAGTAAAGGCAGCGTGTACGCAGCAGTAGTCAAATTCGATACCCTGACCGATACGGTTGGGGCCGCCGCCCAGTACCATGACTTTCCTTCCTTCGGAGACAGGCGCAAGGTCTTCTCCGTTATAGGTGGAGTAATAGTAGGAAGCCGGTTCTTTCACGCCGCTGACAGGAACTGCATCCCAGCGTTCTGCCATGCCCAGGGCTTCCCGGCGCTGGAACAGCTGCCATTCGTCAGTTTCAAGAAGCTGTGACAGATATTTATCGGAAAAACCGTCTTTCTTTGCCTGGATGAGAAGTTCATCCGGCAGCTCTTTTCCCTTGTAGCTCAGGATCTCTTCTTCCAGATCGACCAGTTCCTTCATCTGCTCTAAGAACCATAGCTTGATGTGAGTCATTTCATGAAGCTTGGAAAGGGACGCGCCTTTTCGGATGGCTTCGTACAGGATAAACTGTCTCTCGCTGGTAGGTTCTGCCAGTTTCAGATACAGCTCCTCTAAGGTAAGCTCATGGAAATTGGAGGCAAATCCCAGTCCATAGCGTCCTTTTTCCAGAGAACGGATGGCTTTTTGAAGGGCTTCTTTGTAGTTCTTGCCGATGGACATGACCTCGCCAACTGCTTTCATCTGGGTGCCCAGCTTGTCCTGGGAGCCTTTGAACTTCTCAAATGCCCAGCGGGCAAATTTCACTACCACATAATCGCCGGAGGGCTTATAGTGATCCAGGGTGCCTTCCTTCCAGTAAGGAATTTCATCCAGCGTCAGCCCGGCAGCCAGAAGTGCGGATACATAGGCAATGGGGAATCCGGTTGCCTTGCTGGCAAGGGCTGAGGAACGGGAGGTTCTGGGGTTGATCTCAATGATGATGATCCGGTCGGTCTTGGGATCATGAGCAAACTGTACGTTGGTGCCGCCGATAACGCCGATGGATTCTACAATGGCGTGTGCCTGCTGTTCCAGACGGTCCTGAACCTCCTGGGAAATGGTCAGCATAGGAGCGGAGCAGAAAGAGTCTCCGGTGTGCACGCCCATAGGGTCAATATTTTCGATAAAGCAGATGGAAATCTTCTTACCTTTGGCATCTCTTACCACTTCTACTTCCAGCTCTTCCCAGCCGATGACGGATTCCTCCACCAGGACCTGATGGACCAGGGAAGCGGCAAGACCTCTGGCAGCTACTTTCTTCAGCTCTTCCTCATTGTAGACAATGCCGCCGCCGGTTCCGCCCATGGTGTAAGCGGGACGCAGGACACAGGGATACCCCAGCTGGGAAGCGATCTGTACCGCTTCCTCCACAGAATAAGCCGGAGCGCTGCGCGCCATTTCAATGCCCAGTTTGTCCATGGCATTTTTAAATTCGATGCGGTCCTCCCCGCGGCTGATGGCGTCTACCTGCACGCCGATGACTTCCACGCCGTATTTGGTCAGGACGCCTTCGTGATACAGTTCTTCGCACAGGTTCAGACCGGACTGTCCGCCCAGGTTGGGAAGTAGTGCGTCGGGTCTTTCCTTTTCAATGATCTGTGTGAGCCGGTCTACATTCAGAGGCTCGATGTAAGTAATATCTGCGGTAGAGGGGTCTGTCATGATGGTGGCAGGGTTTGAGTTTACCAGGACGATTTCGTAGCCAAGACTTTTTAAAGCTTTGCATGCCTGGGTTCCTGAGTAGTCAAACTCACATGCCTGACCGATAATGATGGGACCAGAACCGATGATCAGAATTTTGTGAATATCATTTCTCTTTGGCATAAGGGACCTCCATAAAATTTTTTAGTGAGTCATCTGCTTTCGGAAAAATTTTCCGAAAGCGCCTTTAGGAACAGTATAGCATAGTCGTGGTTTGGGAACAAGAAAAAATCTTTACCCCCAAGTGCTTTCCTGCTATACTGGACAAAAGAAAGATTTCAAAGGAGAAGGCAATGATCGAGGTAAACAATCTGATAAAAACTTACGGCAGGAGCAGCAAACCGGCAGCAGACCATATTTCTTTTACCGCTCTGCCCGGGGAGATCACAGTGCTTTTGGGACCAAACGGAGCGGGAAAATCCACCACCATTAAAAGTATTGCAAATCTTTTAAATTACAAAGGGGAGATTAAAATCTGCGGCTACCCAAATAAATCCATTGAAGCGAAGCAGCGGTTCGGCTACATACCGGAGGTTCCCATGCTGTATGATCTGCTTACTGTAGACGAGACCACAGAATTTATCGCAAGAGCCTACCGGCTGAAGGATTACCAAGAGACCAGGGAAAAGTACATGGAGCTTTTTGAACTGAAAGAGCACAGACAGAAGCTGGCAAAAGAGCTGAGCAAAGGCATGAAGCAGAAGCTGAGCATGCTGCTGGCGCTGCTGATCCGTCCCCAGGCGCTTTTGGTGGATGAACCTATGGTGGGGCTGGATCCTGCCAGCATCGAGGCAGTGCTGAAGCTTCTGGTGGAAATGAAACAGGAAGGCGTTTCTGTGCTGATCAGTACCCATATCATCGATGTGGTGGACGAGATCTGGGACTGCGCCTACATCATGGACCATGGAAAAATCGTGCGCAGGGTGCGAAGGGGAGAAGAGAAGGAAGAGTCCCTCAAGGATATTTTCTTTGAGACCACCCAAGGAGACAAGAGGGAGGAAGATGCATGAGAGGTTTAGCCTATCTGTTTGTGAGAAAGAATCTGGGGATGATACGAAACCAGTTCCGCACAGTTACGTCCGCGCTTTTTATGGTTTTTATCCTGCTGGTTTACGGAGGTCTGGTAGCGGCATGTTTGGCAATGGCAAAGACCGATTACCTGGCAGAAACCATGGCAGTGGGCACCAACCTGGCGCTTCTGGCAGGGATCGGCATGCTTGCCCTTCTGGCAGTCAGCACGCTGGTATCCAAGAGAAAGGCGCTGGTATATGATACCGATGCCTTCTATCTTTATTCCGGTCCTTACAGCAGAAGCCAGATCAACGGATACGTTCTGATGCAGACCCTTCTGCAGGGACTGTTTTTGGGACTGCTGGGGACTTTTATGTCTGCCATGCTTTCCATGACGTCCTATTTTCCTCTGCGCTTTCTTCTGTTTTCCATAGTGGTATACTGGCTGCTGATGACCTTTTTCCTGCTGGTCAATGATTACATTTATATGTGGAGCCTGGTGGATCCTAAATACAGGATCTGGACCTATGTGGTCCCGGTGCTTCTGCTGGCAGCGGCAGGTCTGGTATTTCTTCTCTCCTGCATGGATACAGATTTTAAGCTGAAGGAGAGCTTCCTCGCGTTTGCCCAGGGAGAACAATTTTATTACATTCCTTTCTTCGGCTGGGCAAAATGGGCAATGAACTCTTTTATAGAAGGAAACCCGGCAGGAGCCTTTCTTGGAATTTTGCTTCTGCTGGTGTTCGATATAGCGGCAGCGGCGGCATTTTTGCGGTTTGACAAGGATATTGCGGAACAGGCTGCCGCGGATGCGCAGGAAGTCACCGCGTATCTAAGAAATGTAAAAGAACACGGCACCCAGCCGGTGGAATTAAAAAAGGTAAAGAGGGTAAAAGCAGATTTCAGGGAAGGGGCAGGCGCTGTTTTTTCCAAGAATCTGCTGCTGATGAAAAAAACAGGGAACTTTCTGCGGGGACAGGATGTGTTTCTCATTGTGCTTTATTTTCTCATCAGCCTGTTTGTGTTGCCGTCCAATACCTTTTATATGTTTTGCTATATGATGATCTTCTGGATGCTCAATCTGCTCAATGATTCGGATATGATGCGGGATCTGAAAAATTACCAGATCTATCTGATCCCTGACAGCCCGTTTAAAAAGCTGGTCTGCGTGGTCCTTCCCACCTTTTTGAAAGTTTCGGTCGTGGCAGGGGCAGCGGTGGTCTTTGCAGGGGTGTTTACGAAAATGCCTGCGGGAGAGATCCTGAACTGGCTGGTGATGATCCTGGGATATGTGATGATCCTGATCTCGGGAACCGTCCTGTCTGTGCGCCTGCTGGGAAGCCGTACCAATGCTTATGCGGAGAATCTGCTGCGCATGGTCATCGTGGCAGGGGCAGCAGTGCCGTCCGCTCTGGCGGGGATACTTCTGTTCTTCCTTTGCCGGAACCTGGCATTGGTCATGGCACTGATTTCTGCGGCAACGCTTATAATGAATCTGGCAGTGACAGTCTTGATTCTTGTCTGCTGTCAGGGTATGATGAACGGGAAAGAACTTTAAGACATAAAAAGGAGACAAAAAATGCTGGGAACAAAAGAAGAGATCCGCATCGAGCAGGCAGTGGTACATATCCTGGATTCTTCTCTGGGAATGCCGGTGCTTTCTGACAATGCGCTGGATTTAGGCTCGGATTTTGCGGACTTTTTAAAAACACATATTTTCCGTATTGACGGCAGTGACGAAGTGCGCAGCTGTACTTTTGAAGAGGATTCTGCCGTCTATGCACTGGTACAGGAATGGAAACCGGAAGATTTTCTGGAGACTTCCAGAAAGCTGGCACAGGAGCTGTATACGATCATGAGCCAGAACATAGACATTCCTCCGGCAGACCTGCTGGCAGTGGAATACACAGTGGAAAAGCACCGGTATCTGGCGCTGCTGAAAATGAATTACAAAACTTACTATACCCATCTGACCAACGCGGATCCCTGGGGAAACAACAATGAGATCATCAAGCAGAAAGCGATCCTGCCCGGGGAGACCCAAAAGCTTTCTGAGGCAGCCCTTCTGGATCTGGGAGCGCCTCAGTATGTGCGGGTGCTGGAGAAGAAGTATGAGGTCAACGGCGTAAAGACCAATTATTTCTCAAAGCTGTTTCTGCACTGTGCAGGCTCCCTTTCTTCCAAGAGCAAGCTGGCGATTGTCAATAAAGCAGTGGCAGAGGTGCAGAAAAAGTATTTTCACGAGTCCGAGCAGTTTGAGGTCCGGATGGAAACAAAAAGCATTCTCAATGAAGAACTGACCAGCCAGGGCGGATTCCAGGTTCCCCAGGTGGTGGATAAGATTTTTAAGGACCATCCCCAGATGAAGGAAGAAGTAAAGGAAAAGCTGGAAAAGTATCATCTGGAGGAAGCAAGTGTAGAACCTCAGAATCCTGCCACTACAAAAAAATTTACCACACAGCACCTGCTGACCGATACAGGCATTGAACTGAAGATTCCCATGGAGGAATACAACAACAAAGACCGGATCGAGTTTATCACCAATCCGGACGGAACGATTTCCGTCCTCATTAAAAACGTGGGAAGCATTGAGAGCCGGTAAAAGAACCATGCAGAAAGAGGAAAAGCCTGATAGGGAAAAAAGCGGAAGAAAAAACGGAAGGCAAAAAGGCGGAGGCAAAAAGTTGAAATAAGCCTCTTTTCAGTGTTGAGATTACCATAGGAAGGTGGTATAATATTTCATACGTTGTCTCCGGAATACTAAGAGTCTGCGGAAGGCAGGCTCTTTCTTTTTGGAGGAACAGAAAAGAAAAAAAGAAGAGGTATTATGTTATGGAAAGAGAAAAGTTTTCCTCACGTCTGGGCTTTATCCTGATCTCCGCAGGATGCGCCATCGGGCTTGGAAATGTCTGGCGTTTTCCCTATATAACGGGAAAATACGGCGGAGCGGCATTTGTCCTGATCTATCTGTTTTTCCTGATCGTACTGGGACTTCCCATCATGGTCATGGAATTTTCTGTGGGAAGGGCAAGCCAGAAAAGTATTGCCACATCCTTTAATGTGCTGGAGAAAAAAGGGAGTAAGTGGCACATTTACCGTTATTTCGGCATGGCGGGAAATTATCTTCTGATGATGTTCTATACCACCATCGGCGGCTGGATGCTGGCATACTTTTTCAAGATGGCAGCAGGTGAGTTTGAGGGGCTGGATACAGACGGAGTCAGCGCTGTTTTTGCCGACATCTCTACAGACCTGCCCACCATGGTTTTCTGGATGGCAGTGATTGTACTGATCGGATTTTTGGTATGCTCCTTCGGACTGCAGAGCGGAGTGGAAAAGATCTCCAAATTCATGATGATCATTCTGCTGCTGCTTATGATCGCACTGGCAGTAAATTCCTGCCTGCTTCCGGGCGCTTCCGACGGACTGAAGTTTTACCTTCTGCCGGATTTTGAAAAGCTGACTGCCTATAACCTGTCTGAGGTGGTGTTCGCGGCGATGGGACAGTCCTTCTTTACCCTGAGTCTGGGCATCGGCGCTCTGGCAATCTTCGGAAGCTACATCGGAAAGGAGCGCAGACTGACAGGAGAAGCAGTGAATATCGTGGTCCTGGATACCTGTGTGGCTCTGATCTCCGGTCTGATCATCTTCCCGGCATGTTTTGCTTTTGACATTAATCCGGGTGAGGGACCAGGACTTGTCTTTGTGACATTGCCCAATGTATTTAATGAAATGCCGCTGGGAAGGCTCTGGGGATCTCTGTTTTTCCTGTTTATGACCTTTGCCGCGGTAACGACCATCATTGCGGTATTCCAGAACATTATTTCCTTTGCTCAGGACCTTTGGGGTTGGAGCGTAAAGAAAGCCGTGCTGGTAAACGGGATTGCCATCTTCCTTTTATCCCTTCCGGCGATTTTCGGAAATACCATCTGGAGCAGCTTTACCATTTTAGGCAAGGGCATCATGGACTTTGAGGATTTCCTGGTAAGCAACAACATCCTTCCGCTGGGATCCCTGGTTTATCTGCTGTTCTGTGTTACCCGGTACGGCTGGGGCTGGGACAATTTTATCAAGGAAGCCAATACAGGAGAAGGACTGAAATTCCCTAAGAAGATCCGGGTGTATCTGACCTTCATCCTTCCCATCGTGGTCCTGTATATTTTCCTGCAGGGATACTGGACTTTGATCCAGTCTTTATAAGCGTTACATAAGAGTGTATAACATCACACAGCACCGGTGTTTTCCGGTGCTGTATTTTTTTACAGGAAAGGCTGAGGACAGAGAATCAGACAGCTTGCTTCCCGGGAACATCAGTCTCAGGTCTTTTTTATCTTTTTTCAGAAAAATTCCTTGAAATCGTACACTTTTCTAGGTATACTGTAGTCAAAAGCAGCAAAAGAAAGCATGTCTGTGAAAGGACAGTTTTGCGGCAGGACAATCCATATAGATAAAGGAGCTAATATAAATGAAGAGAATATTGCTGAAATTAAGCGGTGAAGCTTTGGCTGGACCTAAAAAGACCGGTTTTGATGAGGCTACCGTCATGGAAGTGGCAAAGCAGGTAAAGGTCCTGGTCGATGAAGGCATTCAGGTGGGAATCGTCATCGGCGGAGGAAATTTCTGGAGAGGACGCACCAGTGAGAATATTGACCGCACCAAGGCGGACCAGATCGGCATGCTGGCTACGGTGATGAACTGTATTTATGTTTCAGAGATTTTCCGCGCGGCGGGAATGAAGACCAGCGTTCTGACTCCTTTTGAATGCGGCTCTTTTACAAAACTGTTTTCTAAGGATCGTGCAAACAAATACTTTGAAAAAGGTATGGTGGTATTTCTGGCAGGAGGAACCGGACATCCTTACTTTTCTACAGATACAGCTACTGTGCTGCGTGCTGTGGAAATCGAGGCAGAGACTATTTTCCTTGCAAAGGCAGTGGACGGCGTCTATGACAGCGATCCCAAGCTGAACCCGGATGCGAAGAAGTACGATGAGGTCAGCATCCAGGAAGTGATCGATAAGAAGCTGGCTGTGATGGATCTGACTGCTTCCATTATGTGCATGGAAAATAAAATGCCTATGCTGGTATTTGGATTAAATGAAGAGAACAGCATTGTCAATACAGCACATGGTAAATTCACAGGCACAAAGGTGCTTGTATAATTCAGGAGGAAAAAGAAATGGCAACAGATGAGAGAATCCAAGCATACGAAAACAAAATGACAAAAACCCTGGACAACCTTAATAAGGAACTGATCACCATCCGGGCAGGAAGAGCCAATCCGCATATTCTGGATAAACTCACCGTAGAATATTATGGAACACCTACACCGCTTCAGCAGGTGGCAAATATTACCGTACCGGAAGCCCGTATGATCCAGATTCAGCCATGGGAAGCATCTCTGATCAAAGAGATCAACAAAGCCATCCAGATGTCTGACCTGGGATTAAATCCCAACACAGACGGCAAGGTGATCCGCCTGGTTCTTCCGGAACTGACTGAGGAACGCAGAAAGGAACTGGTAAAGGATGTGAAAAAGAAAGGAGAAGCTGCCAAGGTAGCTGTCCGCAACATCCGAAGAGATGCCAACGATGCCTTTAAGAAGCTGGCAAAACAGGATGTTTCCGAAGATGAGATCAAGGAGCTGGAAGATAAGATCCAGAAATCCACAGATAAATTTGTCAAAGAGATTGACAAAGCAGTAGAGGAAAAATCCAAAGAGATTCTGACAGTATAAAAAGAACAGAGATAGATGATGAGAAGGGGCACAGATACAAGCAAAAGGTATTGTGCCTCTTTTACCCTGTCAGGACAATTATGCGCAGGAGGAGAATACTATGGTAATTCCAAACCATGTAGCCATTATTCTGGACGGAAACGGCAGATGGGCGAAAAAAAAGGGAATGCCGCGGACTTACGGTCACGTGAAAGGCTGTGAAAATCTGGAGAAGATCTGCGGTATTGCAAAGGATCTGGGGGTAAAATATCTGACGGTCTATGCATTTTCCACAGAAAACTGGAAACGCTCAAAAGAGGAAGTAGACGGTCTGATGAAGCTTTTCCGCAATTATATGAAAAAATGCAAAAAGATTGCCGCGGAGAATCAGATGCGGGTGCGTGTCATCGGAGATCCGACGGCTTTTGATGAGGATCTGCAGCAGAAGATCAAAGATCTGGAGGAATATTCCAGCCAGTTTGATGAACTCCATTTTCAGATCGCGCTGAATTACGGCAGCAGGGATGAGATCCGCAGGGCAGTGACAGCCCTGGCAGAAGATGTGAAGAAGGGCGTGCTGGAACCGGAGGCAGTCACAGAGGAGACGATCTCGGATTATCTGGATACCAGAGGACTTCCGGACCCGGATCTGCTGATCCGCACCAGCGGGGAAGAGCGTCTTTCCAATTTCCTGATGTGGCAGCTGGCTTATACGGAATTTTATTTTACGGATGTGGCATGGCCGGAGTTTGATAAAGCCGAATTTGCCAGAGCCATTGAAAAATATAATCAGAGGGATCGCAGATACGGCGGAGTAAAGGAGGAGAGCCATGTTTAAGACAAGACTTTTATCCGGAATCATCCTTGTGATCATCGCAGTGGCTGCCATTGCCGCAGGAGGTCCGGTTCTTTTTACCGTTCTTCTCTGCATCTCCCTGATCGGGATGGATGAGCTTTACCGGGCGATGGGGATCCATCAAAAAAAGTACGGGCTTTTGGAAACCGCAGGCTTACTGGGCGCGGCTGCTTATGATATCGCACTTTTTTTTGACAGGGGAGCAGAGCTCTCTATGATGATTCTGATGCTGACCCTGGTGCTGATCATGTGCGCCTATGTCTTTACTTATCCCAAATACCAGGCGGAGCAGATCATGGCAGCCATGTTCGGCGTGCTCTATGTGGCAGTGATGCTTTCCTACATTTATAAGACCAGAAACCTGGAAGGGGGAGCCTGGCTGGTAGGACTGATCTTTTTAAGCTCCTGGGGCAGCGATACCTGTGCCTATTGTGTGGGACGACTGATCGGAAAGCATAAAATGGCGCCGGTTTTAAGCCCTAAGAAATCCGTGGAGGGCGCAGTGGGAGGTGTGCTGGGAGCGGCGCTTCTGGGCGCTGCTTACTGTGCGATCATCGCGGGGGTCAATCCGGCAGATGCCCATACGCCCCTGATGTATGCCCTGATCTGCGGGGTGGGAGCCCTGATCTCCATGGTAGGGGATCTGGCAGCTTCTGCCATTAAGAGAAACAAAGGAATCAAAGACTACGGAACCCTGATACCGGGTCACGGCGGCATACTTGACCGGTTTGACAGTGTGATTTTCACATCACCGTTTATTTATTTCCTGGCAAGCGTGCTTTTATAGGATTTCCGGAAACGGAGGATAGAGATGAAGATGAAAAAAATAGCAGTATTAGGCTCTACCGGTTCCATCGGGACCCAGACGCTGGATATTGTCAGCAAAAACCGGGATCTGCAGGTGGTAGGGCTGGCAGCGGGAAGCAATATCACCCTTTTAGAGGAGCAGATACGGACGTTTCACCCCCTTCTGGCTGCAGTTGGAGACGAAGAAAAAGCAAAAGAATTAAGAGAGCGGGTCCGTGATACCGGCTGCCGGGTGGCAGGAGGCATGGAAGGGCTTCTGGAACTGGCAGCGATGGAGGAATCCGAGATCCTGGTGACTGCCATCGTGGGCATGATCGGGATCCGTCCCACCATTGAGGGCATCAAGGCAGGAAAAGACATTGCCCTTGCCAATAAGGAAACCCTGGTCACAGCAGGACACATCATTATGCCCCTGGCAAAGGAATACGGCGTGCGGATCCTTCCTGTGGACAGCGAGCACAGCGCCATTTTTCAGTCGCTGAACGGGGAGGACGCCAGGACCATCAGCAAGCTGCTCATCACAGCTTCCGGCGGTCCCTTCCGGGGAAGGAAGACCGGAGAGCTTGCAGATATCCGGGTGGAGGATGCCTTAAAGCACCCCAACTGGGCAATGGGACAAAAGATCACCATTGACTCTGCCACCCTGGTAAACAAAGGGCTGGAAGTGATGGAAGCCAAGTGGCTCTTCGGGGTGGATCTGGACCGGATCCAGGTGGTGGTCCAGCCCCAGAGTGTGATCCACTCCATGGTAGAATTTATAGACGGCAGCATTATCGCCCAGCTGGGAACGCCAGATATGCGGCTGCCGATCCAGTATGCCCTGTACGGCGGAGAGAGAAAAGTCCTGGACGGGGCGCGCCTGGATTTCGCAAAGCTGGGTTCCATTACCTTTGAAGATCCGGATATGGAAACCTTCCGGGGACTTCCTCTGGCGATGGAGGCATCCAGAAGAGGCGGTTCCATGCCCACGGTGTTTAATGCGGCAAATGAAAAGGCTGTGGCGCTGTTCCTTCAGAGAAAAATTGGTTTTCTGGATATTTACAGGATCATTGAAGAAGCTATGAAAGAGCATACCGTGATCCCGGATCCCAAGGTGGAGGAAATTCTGCAGACAGAACAGGAGGTATACAAGAGGATTGAAAGCAGGTGGTAGATTTTGAAAATTATTATAGCGATTCTGGTGTTCTCTGTAATTGTTATTTTCCATGAACTGGGACACTTTATACTGGCAAAGAAAAACGGGATAGCAGTTACAGAGTTCTCTCTGGGAATGGGACCCAGGCTTTGGTCCACGCAGAGAGGAGAGACCAGATATTCTCTGAAGCTGTTTCCCATCGGAGGCTCCTGTATGATGGTGGGAGAGGACGATGATGATGCCAGCGAAGGGTCCTTTAACAAGGCTTCTGTCTGGGCGAGGATTTCGGTGGTGGCGGCAGGTCCTGTCTTTAACTTCATCCTGGCGTTTCTTTTCGCCATGATCATTACCAGCGTGGTGGGATATGACCCGGCAAAGATCCTTCTGGTAGAAGAGGATTCTCCGGCAGCTGAGGCAGGGCTTCAGGAGGGAGATATCATCACCAGTTTTCAGGGAAAATCCATCTCCATCGGGAGGGATTATGAGCTGTATACAACCCTTCACGGGATCCAGGATGAGAGGATTTCGCTGACCTATGAAAGAGACGGGAAGGAACAGGAGATTTCCTTTGAAGCCAACAGTACCACAAAATATATGCTGGGCTACAGCTATTCTCCCGGAGAGGATCAGGAAGCGGAGATCGTATCCGTAAGCCTGGACGGAGCTGTCATGGAGGCAGGTGTCCAGGCAGGCGATGTGATCCGGGGCATCAACGGAGTGCAGATCCATTCGGCTGCGGAGCTGGAAGCTTATATGACAGAGCATCCGCTGGACGGCTCCCAGGTAACCCTGGATGTGGAGCGGAACGGGAAGGTCCAGACCATTGCCGTGACCCCGAAAATGACAAAGCAGGTAGACACTGGATTTATCTGTAACCTGTACCGGGAAAAGACCAATTTCATCGGGGTTCTGAAATACAGTGCCATTGAGGTGCGCTACTGGATCTCCAGCACCATTGAGAGTCTTCTGATGCTGGTAAAGGGACAGTTTACAGTAAGAGATCTGTCCGGTCCGGTGGGGATCATTGATGTCATTGGGGATTCTTATGAGGAAGCCAAGAGTGAGGGCACGACCATGGTGATCATGCAGATGCTTTACTGGGCAATCCTGCTGTCTGCCAATTTAGGCGTTATGAATCTTCTTCCCATTCCGGCGCTGGACGGCGGAAGGCTGATCTTCCTTCTTGTGGAAGCAATTACCAGAAAGCGGGTCAATCCAAATGTGGAGGGCATGATCCATTTCGCGGGATTCGTGCTTTTGATGGTGCTGATGGTGTTTGTTATGTTTAATGATGTTATGCGGCTGTAAAGCCGATGGATGCATTTGCTGGCGGGAAAGGCGTTCTGCAGGCATACAAGGCTTGCGGACAGCCGCAGAGCCGCAAATAAAAAGGCACAGGTCTGTGTGAAAATCAGATCTGTGCCTTTTGTCTGCGCCCAGCGGGCGCACGTTCTAAGGGGTGAAAGTCGTGTGTTCTGCAAGCTGTTATCAGCTTGCCAGTGAAAGTCTGGTCAAGGTAATCGCTAGTGAGCCTTGTAGCGAGCCTCAAGTGCTTTTGGGCGACCAATTGTGTTGAAGCGAGGTATATGCCTGTGGGGAACAGGTGCAAAACATCATATAACCACAAGTATGTAATCGGGGATATAAGCACGCATGCGAAGTTTTTCGAAATGTGGTATGAGAAGTCGGAGAAGCCCATAATATCTATGAACTATTGGTAAGAGAAACAATAGGAGAAAAGGGGCTCTGCTTTAATCAGGATTAACAGGAAGGTAAGGGATAGTGCATGCCAAACATTGGACAACAACACTCAATAGAGAAGTCACAACAACTTCATCGTAATTTATGCCTGACAGCTAGAAAAGATAAGCGGTGCAGGTGTCAAGGTGCTGTTTACCGATAAACTACTCTAAGTCTATACGAAAAAATGCAATCCCAGGAATTTTGCGAGAATTGCATTTTGAAGAAATTACACTTTGAAAATTGTATTTTTGCAATTTTGCTGTATAATGGAGGTATGCGGAGAAGATAGGCGCTTTCGCTTCCCAGTTGAGCCGCATTGTCAGTGGCGCAACGAAAACGGTCAGCAGTGATATTATCATAGGTGTGGCAAAGGAATTTAAGGTATCGACAGACTAATATACTGGGCTTGTTCACTGTGAGCGTCCGTAAAAGCTATGATATTTCTGAATTGAGCTTACCCAAGGGAGCTGTGAGAGGGCTTGTGACGAGCACAGTCGATGTGCACAAATCCTCAACCGTCTGTTGGAGCACAAGAGTTTTCCCTAGTTCATAGATTTGATAAGGATTTATTTTCAGGATACGGCGGCAAAGGGGATAACTGCAAGAAACCAGCTTATCGAAATGGTAACAGCTTCCCTGTCCGACCTGATGAAAGAACACTCGGAATACCGGATGGAAGCAAAATAGATTTACAGTTTTTGAGCGCCCAGAAGATGGGGGAAAATGAAGCGGAGATTGAGAAAAACAAAAATGTGTTTCTTTCTATCCTCCGGAACATTAAGAAAGACATTGACAACGGAGATCAGCTGGGAGAAGCTGTGACTGCCGCTATGTTTCAAGCCGTGCGGGACGCGCTGGCGGAGCAGACAAAACCCGTATTCCGTTGGCAATGTAACGGCGATGATTGCCGGATAGATTAGACAATTTGCACCGATGGACAAAGAAGCTACCATACTGTTCCAGCAGTTGGCAAAAAGATGATTGAGCTTTAGTATTTTTTATAGGTAAGGTCTTTAGAAATATCAGGAGATACTATCATGTATGATTTAAGTGCGTGTTTATCTAATGCTAATGATTTTTTTGAAATATCTTCTATTATAGATTGCAAGAGAACGGAGTTTGAGTATAAATACTTGTCAGTTTATGGAACGAATCTTTCGTTTTCATGTGAACTCTATTTGAAATATCTTTTGCTAAAAAACAGCTGTAGTTTGGAAAAAATTCAAAAACGAGGTCATAACTTAAAGAAATTATTCAATTTGCTACAAAAAAACTTTTCATCTGTGGCAGAAATTATTTTAGAATACTATGATCAAGAATGTCCTCGAAACGACATTGAAAATCTGCTGGCTTCAGATGGGGCGAATTTTATGGATTTTAGATATCTTTATGAAAAAAGAAAAGATGGCAAAGATAAGCAGATTCATAGTTCAGATTTGGCAATTTTTGCAAGAGCA
>DWVZ01000029.1 GCA_019119975.1 Candidatus Blautia merdavium
AAAACAGGTAAATTATAATTGAAACCAATTAGAGGATTATTTACTTTAAGTCAATGATTGTATATAATGAGAAGTGGATTATTTACTTTGTTGGAGAGGCTGGCTTGAAAATGGCGAAGATAGAACCGTGAACATATTTACCGTTAGTTTTTTTGGACACAGGATCATCCCGGAGTTTCGTGAGGCGGAGGATCGTGTGGAGGCGCTGGTTCATGCGCTGCTTTTGGAAAAGGAGTATGTGGAGTTCCTGGTCGGACGGGACGGAGATTTTGACCAGATCGTTTCCTCCGCTGTCAAACGCCAGAAGCGGATTGTACGGGATGACAACAGTTCCTTGATTTGGATACTGCCATATCCCACGGCGGAGTTACACAACAATACGGAAAACTTTGAAGCCTATTATGATGAAATCGAAATATGCGGCAGCGCGGCCAGCAGCCACCCGAAAGGTGCTTTTCAAATTCGCAACCGGCAGATGGTGAAGCGAAGCGATCTCGTTGTATTCTATGTGGACCATACAGGCGGCGGAGCTTATCAGACCATGCGCTATGCGCAGAAAGAAAAAAAGAATATACTAAATCTTGCTGGGGAAGGATACGGAGAAAAAGAATGAGCGCCATCATCTTTCGGTGATGGCGCTTATTTTCAGTAGCAGTAGTAGGTGCTGTGGGAATGTGTGTAAACGGTCAAAGGGGCGGAGCTGTGGGAAACAATGTTTGCGGGCTGTGGGAAAGCTGACAGCTTTTCCATCGGGCCGTGAATATTTGTTTTCCATCGGTGAAGCGGCCGTTTTCCACATTTCCATAGTGCTATTCTGGGATATAGGAAGTCCCTCTTGTTATGAACAGTCGATAGATAGTCAAGGGAATATACCAGGCAGCCACCAGCAGTCGCCAGACCAGGACGAAACCGCCGATCACTCCGCCAATAATAAAGTTCAGCAGAAACAACGGAAGGGCAGTTCCCAAAGAGCCGCTGGGCACGATCCAGGCAAACATCCGTGGGATACCAAAAGGCAGGCCGCAAAGGATGAACAGCCATACATAGTCGGTGACTCCATCTTTTGTGCAGGCGGATTTGAAAATGCAGTACAGCAAAGCCGCCACCGCCACGGGCAGCACGCTCTTTTTGAAAAACTCTTTGATTACTTCGGATTTCGTCACGGTCAGCACCTCCATTCCTGGTTCCATTATATCAGCCGGATAACCATGCGCCCAGGGATTTTGCAAAGACTGTAAAAAGCGCCCAATCCCCGTTACTCCAAGTCGTTGCTCCGCTGCCGCTGCTGTTCCTGTTCCTTCGGCCTTTCCAGTAGGGCGTCCACATTCTGGCGGAGGGTGTCATACTCCTTTTCCTCCCGCCGTATCTTCCGAAGTTCCGTTTGCAGGGCGGTCTTGCGGGCGGAGAGTCCGTCCAATTCTGCTTTCAGCTTTTCGGAGGAAGGAAGTTTGGTGAGCCCGGCCTTTTTAATCTCCCTGGCTGCCGCCTCGAATAAGATAATCTCGCTCTCAAAGCCGCGCAGGAATTTTTCCTTGTCCTTTGATGCCTTGTATCGGTCATAGACAGGTTTCAGCTTGCGGTAGGTGTCAATCTGCTTTCCCAGGAGGGCAAGGTCGGCGATCCGCTGTTCCGTATCCCGCAGGCTCTCCCTGGTACGGATGGAGGCGGCGGCAACGGCGTCGCACCGTTCCACCAATTCCTCATAGCTGCCGATGCCGTGTTCGGTGAGAAAGTTCATGGTGGCGGCCGCACGTTTCAGATTCTCGATGGTCGCCCACCGCTGGTATCCGGCGCTCTGCTGGGCCTTGATATTGTTCTGAATGTCAATGAGCAGGCTGACCTTCCCGCTGCGCTGTTGGGGCTGTCTGGAGGGCCTGGGACCTCCGGCAATGCGGGAGACAACGGCTTCTTCCGTGTAATCGGCGCCCAGGGTTTTGAGCCGGGTGAACCTCTCCTGGTCCGGCGCCCTGGCGGAGATATACTTTCCCCGCTTGATTTCGTACCCTTCCCGCTGCAACCGGGCAAGCAAATCTTCCAGGCTGGAGGACACGGGGATCAGCCGGTCGATGGCGGCTTTCAGCTTTGCCTTGTAGCTGGTGCCGTTCTGTGCGGCCTGATGCTCAATGTAGCTCTTGCCCTTATCCCGGCCAGGGACGATGACGGACAAGCCGTGTTCTTTGCACAGCCGGTCGCTGGCCCGGCGTATCTCGTGATAGCTGCGCTTGTTGGAATGGTAATGCTTGTGATCGGTGAAGCTGACCGCATTGAAAATCAGGTGATTATGGACGTGATCCTTGTCAATGTGAGTGGTGAGGACAAATTCATATTTGCCGCCCAGGACCTCCCGTGCCAGTTCCATGCCGATCCGGTGGGCTTCCTCTGGCGTGACCTCCCCAGGCTCAAAGGCTTGGATCAGGTGGCGGCCCAGGTGCGTGCCCTTGTCAATGGCATGGCGGCGTGTCCATTCAAATTCAATGTCGGCGGTCTCGGCGGCGCAGCCGAAGGAGGACACCAGCAGTTTCCCGTCCGTCTTGTCGGGGTTGCAGATATAGTCAATCGCCGCTTTCAGCGTTGACTTAATAGGATGCGTCTTTGTAACTGCCATATCTGATCCAGCCTTTCCCGGATTTCCTCCATATCGGCCTGATAGGTGGGGCCTCCGGCGTTGACCCGCTTGGCGATCTGATTGATGTTCCGGCCAATGGCGGACAGAAGTTTGTTCATCTCCTTAATGTCCTTGGTGTCCACCTGGATGATATATCCGTCAATCGCCATCTTCCGCAGGTAGGCACCGATCCGCTTTGTCTGGAGCTGGGCCATCTTCTGTTCCATCAGTTCCTTTTCCTCGGCGGTCACATAGAACTTCACCTGGATATTTCGTTTTCGGTTTGCCATCGTGGTATCTCGCCTCTTTTCGTATCAGGGTTTGGGATGTTCCCAACAAGCATTTTTCGGGTTTAGGGGGAGGGTTCCCTAAAGCCAAAAATCGCAAGCGGGTACTCGCTTGCTGTGCTTGCTATCGTTTCTTTTCCCGTACCTATGTAATACCGAAACCTTCACTTTTGCTACCTTCCGGGCAAAGAAAAACGCTACAAACGGTATTCATTCATAGCGTCATTTAATCCATATTCAATTGTGCCGGGAACATCATTCTTCATCCTCCGCTCTGGCATCCAACATAGCCTGAACGGTGGCAGTGATGATTTTGATTTCTTTCTCACTCAGGCCATCAAGCAGGGTATCAAGCTGCCGGCGGGCTGTGGTCTTGCCGTCTGCGTGATCTTCAAAGAGAAACTGATCCACCGAGATATGATAGCGGGAAACAAGCTCAAAGAAAATCTGGAGGCTTGGATGTTGTCCCTTATTTTCAATATTGGCAAGATAACGGGGCGAGAGATACATTTCGTCTCCCACCTTGTTCCTGGACTCCTTGCGTCCGTTCCTTGCCGCTTTGATTGCGTCCCCGAAGGGCTTAAAATTATATTTTGGTACTGGTCTTTTTGCCATATTCATTCACCCTACTACATTTTACTGTTCACCTTTCTCTCTGGATATGTCCACACAGTTCTTATCGATAGCTAAAATAATTCATATTTTGGCTTAGCATTTCACGATAATCGTAAAATATCCTATTGACCGAATCGGTTATTTATGATATACTTGCCTTGAATGACCGAATCGGTTATTTAGAAAGGAGAGTATACCAGCAATGGATAAGTTTTTGGCACTTACAGAAGAAAAGCAAACAACGATCCGCAATGCAGCTCTGGCCTGTTTTGAAAAGCATGGATATGAAAAGGCATCCATCAACGATATTGCCGTAGCGGCTGGCATTTCTAAGGCTTCTATCTTCCAGTATTTTGGAACGAAGCAGGCCCTCTACGAGTACCTGTTTTATTACTGCTCATCACAAATGAAGCAAGCATACGATCTGAGCACCTTAGATGCAAACGCAGACTTTTTTGACCGGGTGTGGGCAGCCAGCGTAATGAAGGTAAAGAATTTAAAAGAGAATCCTTACATTGCGGCTTTTATTGGCAGTGCCGCAACAGAGCAGTCACCAGATTTAAAAGACATTTTGACCTCCGCAATGGAAGAAGGTAAGAGATTTACAGAAGTATTGGCTCTGCATGAACAAGATAGCGTAAAATTCAAACGTCCAGAGGACGCAAAGCTGGTTTTTCAGATGCTGATGCTATTGGCAGATGGGATCGTGTCCCGGTTTGAAAACGGAATCGACTATGACAGCATCATGTCGGAATTTGAAAGCATTCTGCATATGCTGAAGTACAATTTTTATAAGGAGGAATATCTGCTATGAGTGAACCCATGATTGTTTTAGAGGGACTGACAAAAAGCTATGGAAAGCACCGTGGAATCGAAAACATTAGTTTCTCAGTCAATTCGGGAGAGGTTTTCGGCTTTATTGGACCAAATGGAGCCGGAAAATCTACTACAATCCGCACTCTGATGGGACTGTTAAAGCCCACTGGAGGTTGTGCTTCCATTTTTGGATTGGATTGTGGACAGTATGCGGCTGAGATAGCAAAAGACGTGGGCTATCTACCCAGCGAGAACTGCTATTACAATGATCTGAAAGTTAGAGAAATGCTCCAGTATACAGCGGATTTGTACGGTATGGATTGCAACAGCAGGATGGAGGAACTGGCAGAACGGCTGAATTTGGACTTGTCACGAAAGATACAGGATTTGTCCCTGGGTAACAAGAAGAAAGTCGGTATTGTATCGGCTCTGCTGCCCTCACCCAAACTGCTCATTATGGACGAGCCTACCAGCGGACTTGACCCGCTGAGCCAGCAGACGTTCTATGAAATCTTGCGAGAAGAAAATAAAAGGGGCATGACCGTCTTTTTGTCATCCCATGTATTGAGTGAGGTACAAAAGCTGTGCGACCGTGTTGCAATCTTACGGGAAGGAAAGCTGATAGATGTTCAATCTATGGAGGAGCTTCGTGGAAATGGATATAAAAAAATTTCACTGACCACAAAGGAACCCATCATGAAGGGCTTCTTCTCTATTCCTGGAGTGGCAAATCTGAAACAGGGGCAGGAATGTACCTCTGCATCCTTTATGTTCAGCGGGAACACCATGACCATCATGGACAAACTTCACCAGTTGAAACTGGAGGATATTTTCATTGAGGAACCTTCACTTGAAGAAATATTCCTCCATTATTACGAGTAGGAGGATAGGGATATGGTTGTCTTTCAATATGAATGGAAACGCAGTAAAAAAAGCATCTTGATTTGGGCCATTGTTCTTGCGGTTTGTATTTTCTTTATGACACCAGTTTATTACGGTCTGATAGGAATGACGGATTCTCTGCCAGAGAATTTTGCGCAAGGCGGTTTTTTTGAAACTGTTGGGGTGTCTCTTGATCTATTGATGAAACCGCTGGGAATGTATTCATTTCTTACTGGCTTTTTTATGATTGCTGGTGGGATTTTCGGGATGCACTTCGGCTTATCCCTGCATACTAAAGAGTGTACAGAAAATACGTCAGAATATTTGTTTACAAAACCTTGTGGACGTCGAATGATCTACCGGGGAAAGACACAATGCTTGCTTGGCGGCGTTTGTGTAGTAGGAGGCGCTTATCTTGTGGCATCACTTGTAACGATGCTACTGTTCAAGCCCGGATTTTCGTTAGGAGAGTTTTTCCTGTTGGCAATCTCCTTTTTCCTTGTTACCTTGTTTTTTGGAGCATTGGGGCTGTTATTAGGAAGCTGCAAGCCAAACAATCGATCTCCTCTATTGACGGCAGGCTTAATTGTATTCCTGGAATATTGCATCACAGCCTTTTCCAGAACGGTAAGTAATCGTATGATTGGATTTCTGTCTCCATTTTCTTTTTTCAACCCCTCAGAA
>DWVZ01000205.1 GCA_019119975.1 Candidatus Blautia merdavium
CACTCCTGTTCTATGTCAGCTTTCTGACATAAATCCTTTCCCTGTATTTTCCTCATACAATGACTTTTCCTTTCATTGTACACGAAATCTTTGGTTTGTAAAGCCTTTCTGTCGAGGGCTTCTTGTTGTGCCTGATGCTTTGTCCGTCTGCATTTTCCTTTGTTAAAGCTTTCTTCATAAGAAGATTTGCTAGTAATTCGCTGAAGTGAAAATTCATAAAAATCCTCCATTTTTCCTGTAGCTGTCTGGAATCATTTGTGCTATGATAAGTTTAAAGCATTTACCTTTCTGACAGATCAACTCTATGCAGCATCCGCTGTTTCAAATCTCTTAAATATCTTTGCAAGAAATCTCAATGCTTTGCTCCCAATTTCCATTGCAGAGAGGTTTCGCAAAATACCTCCTGCACCATTTTTCCAAAGGAGGTATTCTATGGATCTAAAATCAAACCGTCTTTACAAATCACGTCTCTTTGTCATGCTCTTTGAAGACAAGAAAAATCTGTTGGAACTGTACAATGCAGTCAGCGGAAAACATTATGAGGATCCAGAACTTTTGAAGATCAACACTCTGGATAATGCGATCTATATGTCCATGAGGAACGACTTGTCTTTCCTAATTGACGCAAGGCTTTCTCTGTACGAACATCAGTCTACCTACAGCCCGAACCTGCCGCTACGTTTTCTGTTTTATCTGTCAGACCTGCTCTCCGGCATAACTCGCGACGAAAATCTGTACGGCAAAAAGAAGGTAAAAATTCCTACGCCCAGATTCCTTGTATTTTACAATGGGGAAGCTCCTCAGCCGGACAGCAAGGTTTTGAAATTATCTGACCTATATGAAACAGAGGAAACCGATCACAAACTGGAGCTGGAAGTTCTGATGCTGAACATCAATGCCGGACATAATCCAGAACTGATGGCGGCAAGTCATACTTTATGGGAATATGCCGAATATACAGCCCGAGTGAGAAAATATGCCGGGGAAATGTCTGTTTCTGAAGCGGTGGACCGTGCCATTGCAGAATGCATTCAGGAGAATATCTTAAAAGAATTTCTGGAAAAATATCAAGCGGAGGCGAAAAACGTGAGTATCTATGAATATGATGAAGAAAGACATCTCCGTCAGGAGCGGGAGGCTGCCTGGGAGGAAGGAAAGGAAGATACCCTGATTGAAATGATTCGGAAAAAGCTAAAAAAGGGGAATTCCATTGCCGAAATCGCAGATGCTTTAGAATTGGACGAAGATGAAATCCAGCGGCTGTCGGAAAAGATAAGCACCGAAGTATAAAGCCAAAAATAATAGAGCATTACAAATCATGATCCTGATGACACTGTAATGCTCTCATTATTTTTTTACTTACGTTCTTTCTCTCCCCCACCCTGAACTTCCCAATAACTGCCAAAAGAACAAAATGTTTCCACACAAAAAACGAGGGCATCGCTTCAGCCTTTCTTTGGCTCTTTTCGCAACGCCCTCGTTTTTCTATTTCACTGCTTTTCTCACACTTTTTCGATGCTCACAGCCACCTGCTCTGCCTGCTCCAGTTCCACGCTGAAGGAAAGCTTGCCGCCCAGGTTTGTTTTCATTTTCCCTGCTTCTTCCCCGTCGATCACAATCTTGTACTCAGCATCTTCTTCCAGTTCCACTGTGATCTGGACATCCTTGGGACCTTCCACCAGAAAGCTCATCTTGTTTTCCTCTGTGCTTAAATCCAGAACTGTGGTTCCGGGAACAGATTCGTATACAAACATTCCGTTCCTTTCCAGCTTGGTGATCTCATTATATGTCTTAACTTTATACATGTCTCCGTCATGTTCAAAATCCGATAATTTTGATTTCTGTGCCAACTCATAGTTGCCGAAACTGATTTTGCCATTTTCTTCTGTACGAATTAATTCTTTTACTACTGACATGCTTATGTCCTCCCACTTACGTCTTTGGTTCCTGAATCCCTGGCGCGTCGGCATCTCTTTCCTCCATGCGTCATCACCGGGAGATTTCGTTTTCTTACAGAAATTTTACCATAATTGCTTAAAATTTGCTAGTCATTCTGTACATTTACCATAAATTTTATGGTCTGTTTAGACAGTCCCACAGTTACCTGATCTCCGGCTTTTATTTTTCCTTCCAGGATTTCCTCTGCCATGGCGTCCTCAATCTTATTCTGGATTGCCCGCTTTAAAGGACGGGCTCCGTATTTGGGATCAAATCCCTCTTTGGCGATCAGATCTTTGACACTGTCTCGGACTTTGACCTCCAGGTTCAGCTGCTGTCTGCACCGCATAATAAATTCTTTTAAAAGAAGACCTACGATCTTCTTCACTTCCTCTTTGTTCAGCATATGGAATACAATGATGTCGTCGATACGATTTAGGAATTCCGGCTTAAACAGCCGTTTCACCTCTTCCATAACGCTGTCCTTCATCTTCTTGTAATCTGCCTCTTCGCTTTCTCCAAAGCCGAATCCCAGCTTCTTGGGTTCCACGATCGCCTGCGCTCCTGCGTTGGAAGTCATGATGATGATGGTTTCCTTAAAGTCCACCTTTCTTCCCTGTGCATCTGTAATGTGCCCGTCATCCAGGACCTGGAGCAGGATATTGAACACATCCGGATGGGCTTTTTCGATTTCATCAAACAAAAGCACACTGTACGGATTTCTTCTTACTTTTTCACTAAGCTGTCCGCCTTCCTCGTAGCCTACATACCCCGGAGGAGAACCGATCAGCTTGGATACGCTGTGCTTCTCCATATATTCAGACATATCCACACGGATCATGGCATCTTCGCTGCCGAAGACCGCCTCTGCCAGCGCCTTGGAAAGCTCTGTCTTTCCCACGCCGGTAGGTCCCAGAAGGAGGAAAGAACCAATGGGTCGCTTGGGATCTTTTAACCCTACCCTTCCTCTTTTGATGGCTTTCGCCACTGCGTTTACCGCCTCGTCCTGACCGACCACCCGCTTATGGAGAACCTGCTCCAGCTTTGCCAGGCGCCTGGATTCCCCTTCGGTCAGCTTTTTCACCGGGATCTTGGTCCAGTCCGCCACTACCTGGGCTACCTGGTCTTCTGTCACCGTCAGCTTTTTATTCCTGCACTGCTTTTCAAAACGTTTTCTCGTCTTTTCCAGAAATGCTTCGGTCTCCCTCTGCTCCTGCTGAAGTTCCTTTGCCAGAGCAAAATCCTGGTCTTGAATGGCTTCTTCTTTTTGCCCGCGGAGTACTTTTAACTTCTGTTCTGCTTCTGTAAGCCCTTCCGGTGTCTTGTATCCTGCCAGCTGTACCTTGGAGCAGGCTTCGTCCAGCAGATCCAGCGCCTTATCCGGAAGGAACCGGTCATTGATGTAGCGGACGGACATGGAAACCGCTGCCTGGATGGCGCTTTCCTCGATGGAAACATGATGGTGCGCCTCATAGTAAGGCGCCAGACCTCTTAAGATCTCCTGCGCCTCCTCTTTGGTAGGCTCCTCTACCGTCACCGGCTGGAAACGGCGCTCCAGCGCTGCGTCCTTCTCAATATACTTGCGGTATTCCTCCAGGGTTGTAGCCCCGATCAGCTGGATCTCTCCTCTGGAAAGGGAAGGTTTCAGAATGTTGGAGGCATCCAGGGCACCCTCTGCTCCTCCGGCTCCGATCAGAGTATGCAGTTCATCTAAAAACAGCAGGATCCTTCCATCCTCCATGACTTCCTGCACCACTCTTTTGATCCGCTCTTCAAACTCGCCCCGGTATTTGGAGCCAGCCACCATGGCAGACAGATCCAGGACCACGATCCTTTTCTCTGCAATGCTCTCCGGCACCAACCCCTGGACGATTCTTGCGGCAAGCCCTTCTGTGATGGCTGTCTTGCCCACGCCCGGTTCTCCGATCAGACAGGGATTATTCTTCGTACGTCTGCTCAGGATCTGAATGATGCGGTTGATCTCCTTTTCTCTTCCCACCACCGGATCCAGCTTTCCCTGTGCGGCAAGCTCTGTAAGATCTCTGCTGAACTGATCCAGCATGGGAGTGGCGCTCCTGGCTGCTCCCCTGGAGCCGTTTGCCTGAAGCTCCTCCTTGGATACCGCGCCTTCCTTGCCCATTGCCTTCAGCACTTCCGTATACAGCTTCTGGATATTGATCCCTAAGGTGTGCAGAAGCCTTGTTCCCACACACTCATATTCCTTGAGCATAGCCAGAAGGAGGTGTTCGGTACCTGTTTTGCCTCCGGAAAAGCGTTCTGCCTCAGCATCTGCCAATGCCAGCACCTGTTTTGCTTTGGGCGTATATCCCTGAGGCTCTTCCAGAAGCACATCTCCGGCAGGCGCCACCAGCTTTCCGATCAGCTCAAAAAGCTTTTCTTCTGTCACCCCTGCTTCCGCCAGCACCATACCGGCGGTTCCTTCCTTAACTGCTAAAAGACCTGCCAGCATATGCTCTGTCCCTATATAATTGTGGCTGCACTTTTTCGCAGTTTCCTGCGCCAGCCGCAATGCTTTTAAAGCCAGTTTTGAGTATTGCTCTTTCATGTAAGTCTCCTGTTCTATTTATATTCTTCAAAAATTTCGTCGATAAGAGCGTGGACCTCGTCCCGGGTGATGTTCTTACAGCAGCCTTTTGCCAGAACTACCAAAAGCTCCTGTTTCATTTCCTCCCGTGCCCGGATCTTATCCACGTCAATGGCGATCACTGCGCCCCTTCTCCTGTCAATGCTGAGAAAGCCTTCCTGCTTTAAGACAGCGTATGCCTTATTTACTGTATGCATGTTAATGCCAATGGCGTCTGCCATCTGGCGGACAGAGGGCAGCGTCTCTCCTACCTTCAGCTGGTCGGTAGCGATCCCCATGATAATCTGATTGCAAAGCTGTATGTAAATAGCTTCGTCACTGTTAAAATCAATTTTTATCAGCACATCGTTCCCTGCTTTCTTTTGTTTTTTGAAAATTGTTATACTTACTATAGCATAGACAGCACTCCAGGTCAAACAGATCTGAAGCTGCGGCAAAAAAACTCCCCACTGGAAAACAGTCCCCTTATCTAACCGTATAGATCGGAATTTCCTATCACGCAAAAAAGTTCCGGGAAGAAGGAACTCTTTGCTCTCCTGTCTTCCCGGAATTTTTTCAGAACGCCTGAAACTGCAGGCGCATTATTTTATGCTTCATCGATAGCTTTGCCGATGTCATGTCTCATATATTTATTGGCGAAGGTAATCCACTCTGTTGCTTTGTAAGCATTGGCGCGGGCTTCTTTCAG
>DWVZ01000206.1 GCA_019119975.1 Candidatus Blautia merdavium
GTGACTCCTCCTGTAACCCCTTCCAGATCCTCTGCCTGCCAGGATGCCTGCTGGAAAATCTCCTGATCCTGAGACAATGCATTACTGGTGTTCCAAAGGGCTTCCGAAGCTGACTGCAGACGGCTGGCAGCTTCATTAGCAATATCAGCATTCTGCTGTGCAGCCGCCACTGCTTCCCATGCAGCCGCTGTAATGGCTTCCACGTCTCCTGTATCCACTGCTTCCTGCAGCAGTCCGTCCAAATACGAAACATCCGTACCTTCCACAGCCAACAGCTGATCTGCCGCTTCACCGGCTGCTTCTGCCTGCGCCTGTGCTTCCAGAGCTGCTGCCGCAAGGTTTTCTTTCATCTGTGCTGCTCCCTGCGCATTTTCCTCCAGGATTTCTGCTGCCCGCGCTGCGGCTTCCTCTGCTGCTTCCGCTCCCAAGTCTGTGGCTTCCGCTTCCCAGTCTGCGCTTTCCTCTGTGGCTTCCGCTTTCCAGTCTGTGCTTTCCTCGGCTGCTTTTATTCCCCGGTCGGCACCTTCTGTCTCAAGATAGGTTCCTTCCATTTCCTGGATTGCTGCTGCCAGCTGATCCGCGCTGTTCTTTAACTGATCGGCACCTTCTTTGACAGAGGCGAACACCTGGCTTCCCGCCTCTTGAAGCTCTCCATTTACCTGATCGATACTGTCCGATATCCCCGGAACTGCCTGTTCCTCCAAAAGCCCCAGTCCCTGGGAGAGCTGCTCTGCTCCTTCAGAAACCGCACCCGTACCTTCCTGCAGCTGCTGGGTCTTCTGGGGAAGGGAGGATGCTGCCGAACTCAGCTGCTGAAGCCCCTCATTGAGACTGGCAAGACTGCTGTCCGTCTGTTCAGCGCCTGCTCTCAGGCTGCTGCTTCCCTCTCCTGCCTCCCGGATGCCTCCGGCAAGCTGCGCGGAGCCCTGGGATAAGACAGCTGTTCCGTCAGAAAGCGCAGGTACTTTCTCTTCTAACTGCCGGAGCCCTTCCTCCAGCGCCGAAGCTCCATTATCCAGGCTTTCTGCTCCCTGCGCCAGTTCTTTTGCTCCGTCGTCCAGGGTCTTTGTTCCGCTGCTTAATTCTGCGGATCCGTCACGAAGCTGGCTGGCGCCTGCGTCTGCAGATATCACGCCCTCCATATAGGTTTCCAGTCCTTCTTTCATCGTTTTGCTGCCATTTCTGAATTCCAGCGTACTGTCCGCCAGCACCTGCAGATTGCTCTCTATCGTCTTATTGCCAGCCGCCAGTTCCTCTGCCCCTTCCTGGAGTTCTCCGGACCCCTCTGCTGCCTCCTCCATACCGTCTCCTGCCTCGCGGATCTGATCAAAGACTGCAGCCGCGTAAGTCCGGGTCACTTCTTCTCTGACAGAGCTTTCAATCTTCTGCATGGCTGTCTCGCTCATTTTAGAAGCTATGTAATTGGTTCCCGGATTGGTTTCATATAAAAGCTCCATTTTCTCCGGTTTTTCCTCTGTCAGCGTAGCCGCATTGGCAGAGAAATCCTCCGGTATGGTAATGACCATATAATAACTTCCATCTTTCAGCCCCTGCTCCGCACTTTCCCGGTCTGTAAAGGTAAAATCCAGGGAAGCATCCGCCTTCAGATTTTCCACCATTTCTTCCCCTATGTTCAGCGCAGTCCCTTCGTATACTACAGGCTGGTCTTCATTTACCACAGCCACCGGCAGTTGATCCGTATTGCCGTATGGATCCCACATAGATCCCAGAAAAAGGGTGGTATAAATCGTGGGAATCGCAATAACGGCAATCACCACAACCAGCATAATCTTATTGCTTAACAGATTTTTCCACTCCCGTTTCAGCATGTTTCTGTCCCCTTTCTATTCTGCACGACTTTATATCGTTTAATAGATATTATGTTGATTATTTTTACATACGGCATTATACTAGAGTTACCAAAACCTTACAACCAGCAATCCTCCCTGGATTTGTCCATTAATAGACAAACAGATGTATTTGTATCTATTATTTATATTTTTTTAATTTTTGTGCTGATGAAAAGAAAGGAGAACAGACATGCCCCCGAAAACAGACCGCAGAGCCCGCAGAACAAAAGCCCAGCTGCGCGCCGGGCTTGCTAAACTGATGCAGAAGAAAAGCATCAAAGAAATAACAGTCAAAGAACTGGTGGAAGAAGTAGATATCAACCGCTCTACCTTCTATCTTCACTACACCGATATTTACAATATGTTATCCACCATTGAAGAAGAATTACTGGAAGAAATCCGCCAGACCATCCACGATCATCCGGTAAGCCCCTTTAACGAATCCAGTTTTCCGTTCATCGAAGATATCTTTAAAATCCTGGAAGAAAACAAGGATATCTGCAGTGCTTTGCTGGGAGAAAACGGCGATATCGCCTTTCTCCACCGGATTGAAAATCTGATCTCCATTCACAGCCTGAACGTACTGCGGGAGACCTTTCCGGAAACGATTGAGGATCTGAAATACTCCTATTCTTTCTGTCTGTCCGGCTGTATCGGTCTTGTGAAGACCTGGCTGACTTCGGATACCAATGAGACGCCGCAGTATATGGCAGAGCTGACGTTCAGGCTGATGATGAATGCGCTGCGGCAGATGTATCCGGAGAGGGGGTAGGGAAACGAAAACTCCAAGAACATCTGCGGAGAATCCCTATTCCATACCTGAGAAAAATACAGAAAGCCGGTTTGCCGCCCTTTCCAACTCTTCCATAGACGGTCCGCAGGAAATCCGGATATAACCTTCCCCATATTTTCCAAAACCGGTTCCCGGAGTCACGACTACTTTGACCTCTTTTAAAATCTTTTTTGCCAGTTCATAGGATGTCATCCCCGTCTCCTGTATATTGACAAAGACATAAAAGGCTCCTTCCGGCTTTCTGCAGCTGATCCGCCTGCATTCATTTAATTTACTGACCATAAAGTCCCTGTGCTGCCTGTATTGGCTGACCATCTCCTTTACTTGTCTGTCTGTATTTTTTAACGCTTCAATACAGGCATACTGTGCGCAGGCATTTACAGAAGAAGACGTCTGTTCTTTCAGCAGGATCATTGCCTGGATTATTTTTTCAGGACCGCATGCATAACCTACTCTCCACCCGGACATGGCATAAGTTTTTGAAAAAGTATTGGCAGTGATTGTCCTTTCTCCCATACCTTCCAAAGACCCAATGCTGACATGACCTCTGGAATCATATACCAGCCTTTCATATGGTTCATCCGAAATGACTGTAAGGTCATACTGTACGGCAAGGTCCCTTATTTTCTCCAATTCCTCACGGGGAATCACCGCGCCTGTGGGATTATTGGGAGAATTGAGGATTAAAACCCTGGTTCTCTCTGTTATGTACTTTTGTATCGTATCTGCCAGAGGGATAAATCCATCCTTTTCATAAGTAGGCACTTCCCTGATCCTGCCTCCGGCAAGCCGGATCTGTTCCGGATAGTCCGGCCAATATGGACAGGGAACAAGCACCTCATCCCCCTCGTCTACAGTTGCCAGGATTGCCAGCAGCACAGCTTCCACACCTCCGGCAGTAACGATAATCTGCTTTTGCGGATCTGCCTTAATGTGGTTTTCCCGCTCCAGCTTTTCGGATAAAGCCTCCCTCAGAGCAGGGACCCCTGCATTGGGCGTATACTTGGTATATCCCTTCAAAAGACCTTCTCTTCCTGCCTCGATCACATTTCGAGGAGTGGGAAACCCCGATTCTCCTATACAGAGATTAATTACATCATCATATTGATCTGCCAGCTCAAACATTTCTCTTATCCCTGAAACCGGCGGATTGATCGTCCTGCTGCCATATCTCATACCTAACCCTCCTAAAAATACTCGTCAAAAAATCTGGCTATCTCCTTAGTGACATAATTCAGAATTTTTTCTCCCTTTTCTTTTGACGCTGTGTCCGGCACTCCTACATTTCCCCAGGGAGAAATTTCTTTAAAATTTTTATAGACTGTTACTTTATTGGCTGCAAACATATCCGGATGATTCCATTCATTCCCCCGGGCTAATTGGTATCCTTCTGTATCCTTTCCTACCAGATCAGGACACACTGCCTTCATCAGAGAAGTCTCCATCTCACCCGCATGTCCGATTCCACCCAGCTCTGTATCTCTTATTTTTTCCATAAATTCTCTCATGAAATCCCAGTACCGGAGCATTACGAAACAGCCGCTGTCATTTCTTTCTCCCAGATCATTCACTGCCGTCTGCACAGCAGCGCTGTTTCCTCCATGAGAGATCAAAAATACAAGGTTCCTGATACCTGTCTTCAAAACAGATTCTGCTATATCTTCCAATAAATGCACCAGCGTTTTCTGCTTTAATGTGATCGTCCCAGGAAAGTCCATATGATGTGCAGAAAACCCATAGGAAACGATTGGAAGCAGATATACATTTTTTCGTGAAATCCCGGCTGCAGTCTCTGCTATCTTCCACCCCAGAAAGTTATCCGTGCCTGTGGGCAGATGTTTTGCATGCTGTTCACAGGAACCAACAACGATGACGGCAATATCTTTTTCAGAAACAGCCTGAAACTCAGCAGATTTTCGTTTATCCCAATACTTCTTCATATACTGTCCTCAAATACGGATCTCATCCCCGTACGCTATGATTTCAACCTCGGTCTTTCCCGCTGCATAAGCCTGACTGTCTTTCAGTCCATGTCCTGTTAAAGTGCAGACGCAGACATCCTCCTCTTTGATCAGCCCCTGGTTTTTCATCTGCTTTAAGGCAGCCAGAGTGATTGCCGAAGAAGGTTCCGCAAAAATCCCCTCTGTCCTGGCAAGACATAGCCCTGCCTGTAAAGTTTCCTCATCTTCGATTGCCAATGCGCGTCCGCTCGTCCTGTGAATGGCTTCGATGGTAAGATCTCCGTCCTGCTCATATCCCACCAGCGGGTCGCTGATGGCTGAAGCTACTGTTTCGGGATTTTTACATGCCTGTACCTTCTGCCCGCTTTCCCATGCCTTTGCTATAGGATCACAGCCCTTTGCCTGCACGCCGATCACTTTCGGCAGCCGGTCAGTTTTTCCTGCCCGCTTTAATTCTTCATATGCCTTATAAATCCCATATAAAGCTGGTCCGGCTCCCACTGGGATAAAAATAAAATCCGGAACCTTCCCTAACTGCTCATAAATTTCAAATGCTATGGTTTTGTATCCTTCAATACCATACGGGCTTAAAAATGTAGTGGTAACATTCATATAGTTCATCCGCTTTGCCAGGTCGATGGCCGCATGATACGCCTGCGAAAAATTCCCCTTAACTTTAATTACCCGTCCTCCATATGCGATTGCCTGTGCCACTTTGCTAAGAGGCGTCTTTTCCGGGATCAGGATGACCGGATTCATGTTTCCTTTTACTCCGTATGCGGATACAGAAGCGCCTCCGTTTCCCGACGATGAAACTACAACACCCGCGCACCCATATTCCTTCGCCATACTAATGCACACAGATACTGCGCGGTCCTTAAAAGATCCTGTAGGATTGCAGGTCTCATTTTTAAAATACAGATTCTCAACCCCTATCTCGGGACCGATTTCCCTGCTTTTTAATAAAGGCGTCCCTCCCTCTTGAAAAGAAACCCTGTTTTCCTCCTTCACAGGAGGCAGAAGCTGATGATAATCCCACATGGACTGATGTACCCTGTCCTCTTTCAGCACCTCTTTTAAATATTCATCCGTATACTCCAATGTCAAAATCCCGCCGCACTCCGGGCACAGACTGTAATTCCCCAAAGCGTATTCTTTTCCACATTTATGACAGATCAGTTTATAATTATCCACCTGTTCCACATCCTTTCACACAAATAAAGCTCCCAACCGTTTCACTGCCGTCTCCACAGCGGTTTTCCCCTGCTTCAATAATACCCGTCCGTGCCCCGGCAAAAGGATATCCACCTCTTTTTCCTGAAGTTTCTCCATGCTTTCCGCATATCCCAGCACATCTGCTCCCGGTATTACCTGAAGAGAGATTTTCCCGTCGGCATCCACCTGATCTCCGGTCACTAATACATTTCCTTCCGGCATTTCAAGATAATAGCAGCATCCTGCCGGACTGTGTCCTTTCACAGCCAGCACTTCCAGTCTGCCTTTCTTTGCTTTCCATATTTCCCGGTCATTTAAGCTTCTGTCCGAAGCACAAGGGGTTATATGAAATTCATCCGGATAATACCCGGCTCTTTTTGCTGCCTTCAGACCGCTTTCCACTTCATCTCCCAGGGTTAAAATCGGCTTTTCCCCCGCCGGCACTGCAATCCGAACGCCAAATGCTTTTTGCAGATCATATGCGCCTCCTACATGATCCAAATGACAATGAGTGAGAAACAGCCAGTCCTTTTCTCCCAGAGATATCCCGTCTCTTTCCATTTCTTCTGTGATCAGCTCCGTTTTCACCCCGGCGCCGCAGTCAAACAGGATCCTGTAATCTCCCAGATCTGCCACATAACAATTACAATCCCAGGAATCTGTCAGCATCATACCGGTAAGTCCGCTTCCAACTAAATAAAGATTTTCTGTCAGTCTCATCTTTCTGCTCCTTTTATTTAAAACACAGTTCCTCCTATACCAGAAAAAGGAGCTGGTACAGCCCCTTTCTCTCAGCTAATTGTCAGTCCCCCATCTACAACCAGATTTTGCCCTGTTATAAACCGGGATTCATCTGAGACCAGAAACAGCGCTGCATTGGCAATATCTTCGGGCTCAATGATCCCTTTTATAGGTGCGATCGTACTCCAGGTATCATAAAAATCCTGGTCATTTTGCAGCAGTGATTCTATCATAGGCGTTCTGGTCGCTGCAGGGGAAACGCAGTTCACCCTGATATGGTGCTTTCCATTTTCAACCGCCATAGCTCTTGAAAGTGCAAGGATTCCGCCTTTGGTAGCAGAGTAACTTTCTGCACCGCAGCCGATTACCCCGTTGATAGAAGAACAATTCAGAATGACTCCGCCGTTATTTTTTATCATATGGGGGATGGCATATTTGCAGGTAAAATAAATACCCCTGATATTAATCTGAAATACAGCGTCCCAATCTTCCGTGCTTACCTCAGGTATAGGAGAAAACTGATACGGAGAGGAATAGCCAACGCCGGCATTATTAAAGAGAATATCAATCCTCCCATACAGCTCTATGGTTTTTTCTATCAGGTACCTCATATCTTCTTCCTTCCGGACATCCCCCAGGATATAAGTACCCTTTCCCTGTATTTCTTCGATCATCCTCATGGTTTCTAACGTATTCTCTTCTCGTCGTCCATGAAGGACTACCGTGGCGCCCTCTTTGGCAAAAAGCACTGCCGAAGCCCTTCCTATTCCGCCTCCCGCGCCCGTTATCACTGCAATTTTATCTTTTAACCTCATCCTGTCTCCCTTTTCAGTCATTCAAATTGACTGTTACACATCTTTCCTCTGACATTTCCAGGATCGACCATTTCCCTCCGCTTCTTCCATGTCCGGATCGGCTTCCTCCTGCGCCTCCGGCTGGAAATGTCCAATCCCAATAATGGCTTCCGGAATTGATATTTACATATCCAAACCGCATTTTTTCTGCCATTTTCATTCCTTTTTTCAAATCCTCGGTAAAGATTCCTGCTGCCAGGCCGTAAGGACTCATCTCAATAAGGGGCATGATCTCTGCCTCATCTTGAAACCGGACTAGCGCGATCAATGGTCCGAATGTTTCTTCTATATTCACCAAAGCATCCTTGGAGACAAAATCAAGAACTGTGGGATACAAATAATTATCTGTAGGCATTCCCTCCATTTTTCCGCTGTTGGGGCTGATGATTTTGGCTCCTTTCTGTACTGCATCCTGAATATGTTCCAATACTGTATCCACAGTACTATGATTATGTACGGGACCCATGGTCGTTCCTTCTTCTAAAGGATTCCCAACCTGATAGCGTTTCATTTTTTCTACTAAAAGCTCTGCCAGTTTCCCCGCTACACAATCATCCACCAGGACACGCTCCGTACTGGTGCAGATCTGACCTGCATTATTAAAGCTGCCTGCCAGGATTGCCTCGGACGCTTTTTCTAAGTCTGCGTCTTTTAATACCACTACCGGTCCGTTTCCGCCCAGCTCCATCAATGTCTTTTTCGCTTTTGCCTTCGCTTCGATATCATCCCCTGCCAGTGTACTTCCTGTAAAGCCGATGCCTGCAGTAAGAGGATGCTGCACCGCTGCTGTCTTAGCTTCCTTTGAGGTTCCGATGACCATATTCAGCATACCTTTGGGCACGCCTGCTTCTTCTATACATTTCATAAAGACGCTGGCAATGGCAGAACAACTGATGGGAGGAAACCAAACCATGGTGTTTCCCGCTGCCAGTCCAGGCGCCAGATAATAACAGCAGGCAGTACAGATAGGAAAATTAAAGGGTGTAATAATGGTAAATACGCCTACCGGTCTGCGGTACGCAAAAACATGGACATTCTTCTCTCTTACACTTGGAATCTCATCTGACATCCATTTGATCTGTTCTGCAGCATCCCGGAAGGAAAGGGCGCTCCCACCTACTTCTCCCAGAGCTTCTGTATAGGGTTTTCCCATTTCCAGAGAGATTATTTTTGCCAATTCTTCTTTATGGTTCTCAATCGCCGCCGCAATTTTCATACATAACTCTGCCCGTTCAAAAACAGTCATACTCTCCAGATGTTCTTTTTCCCTGTCTGCTGCTTTCAGCGCTCTGTCAACTTCTTCAAATCCGGCAGGTGTTATGGTCCCCAGCACTTCCCCGGTAGCCGGACTGATCACTTCCTTCTCAGCTCCGGGCTTTGTTACCCACTCGCCGTCAATATACATTGGATAAACCATTGTTTAATCTCTCCTTTCCTTATTACTTTTCTGCTTTTCCAAGCCATTCCAGCGCCTGGCACCAAAACTGTCCATAGTATTCCCACGCCTGGAAAGATGCAGCCCAATGGGGAGAACAATCGCTGGCAAACGCCATAGACCTGCCTTTTCCGTATTCCCAGGTGACCACTAATGGATACTGCTTCTCATCATCTCCCACTGTGGCCAGAACCTCTGCTTCCTGCTTCGGTATGATCTTGTTGAATCCTTCAAAACCAGGCGCCTTTTCCCACGGGATTCCCTCTAAAACAGGATGTCCTTTTACCATAACCTGCACCGCTGCTCCTTCCGGCATCTCCACCCTGTCGTCAGCGCCTTTTAAGCATGTAACAGGCAGTGCTTCCTCTACCGGCGTATCATAATATCCTCCATGCCCGAATCTGCCGGAGAAAGATGTCCAGCCGCCGATCATCAAAAGACTTCCTCCTGCTTTTACATAGTCCCGGATAGCCTTCAGCCTGTTTGTCGTTGGCTGCGGGACACCCTCTACCCAAAATGGATATAAAGACAGTACTTCGCATTCGCAGTCACTGATGATCAAGGCATCGTATTTCTGAAGGTCCTCAACTGTTCTTGGAAAATCAGCGATTGCCTGTTCGCAGGTCATATGCTCTACTTCATGTCCTCTTTCTGTCAACGCCTGGATCAGAGGCATTCCCCAAATATGGTGCGACATCCCTTTTACCTCAAGATTAAATGGAGATGCCATATAAACCGGTCCGATCTTCGTGCAGGCATCACCTGCATATAATATTCTCATAATTAAAACCCTCCCATATAAATATTTACAACTTACTTTTCTGTTGTTAATGCTTCATAAAGCAATTCCGTGAACACTTCCGCACAATCTGTGATGTCCTGTTCCTTACAAAATTCATTTACTCTGTGCGCCTGTTTTAGAGAACCAGGCCCCAAAAGCAAGGTTGGTATTTCACACTCTACAGAAAACATACTTGCTTCCGTACATGCTCTGAATATAGAGACTGCGGGGGTTTTTCCCTGAATCTCTTCGACAATCCTGACGCATCTTGCGACCAGAGGACTGTCCCTTTCGATGAGACTTGCCGGAAAAAAGGATCGGTCTTCCACTATACCCAGGTCACCTACTGCTTCTTCCAGCTCTCTTTTAATTTTTTCCCTGGTCTCTCCCGGAAGCAGCCTTCTCTCCACTTCTATGACGCAGGAATCCGGAACGGTATTTAACCGTACCCCTCCGTGGATCGTGCCGATACACGCGGTTGCCTGTCCCAAAAATTCATTCCTTACATTTTGCAAAGACTCTGCATAGCATTTTATTCTCTGGATGATTTCCCCCATCTTATAGATCGCGTTTACTCCATTCCAGGGCTCGCTGGCATGGCATCCAATCCCTGTTGTCCTGATGTAAAAAGAAGAAAAACCTCTGTTCCCAAGCTGTATCTCACATTCTGTCGGTTCTGCTATGACAGCATAATCTGCTTTTAATTTCTGCCTGCCGAGAATATGGCGGATCCCTCTGTTCTGATCCTCTTCATCAGCCACCAGCAAAATCATAACTCCGCGCTTTGCTTCTACGTGATTTCTTCCGATTACTTCCGCTGCCTTCAGTATTGCGGCAGCGCCTCCCAGCATATCGCAGCTTCCTCTTCCGTACAGTATCCCGTTTTCCCGTTCTCCAGACGATGGATCTTTTTCCCACTGACCATATGCCGGCACTACATCCAAATGTCCATTAAGGATCAGGGCAATATCCTCCGGGTTTCCATAGATTCCGCATACATTCACCCTGTTTTTTTCAAATTCGTCCACTGACACCTGAAAGCCTGCACGTTCCAGGATCTCTGCCGAGATTTTTGCTGCTCTGGTTTCATCTCCGGGCGGATTATAGCTTTTCGCCTGGATCAGCCGTCTGGCATATTCGATAACCTCTTCCCTGTCTTCTTGTTTAAAATGTTTTTTTCCCCAGTTTGTCATATAGAAAGCTCCTGTTAAGCTGCACCATCCGAATCTATGCCTCCGGATGCGGCAAACATAATATCATCCTGTGTCACTGTTTCCAGCTGATAGAATTCTCCTGTCTTTTTTCCTTCATAGAGGACGAAGATCCTGTCGCTTGCTCCCAGAACTTCCGGCATTTCTGATGAGATCAAAAGGACTGCGATCCCTTCCTTACACAGTTTTTCTATTAACTTATGTATCTCAGCTTTTGCCCCCACATCGATTCCCCTGGTAGGTTCATCCAGAATGATCACCTTGGGATTGATGCACAGACACTTGCCAAGACAAACTTTCTGTTGGTTGCCGCCGGAAAGATTTCCTATTTTCTGTTCCATAGAAGGGGTTTTTACTGCCAGTTTTTCGATATATTCTGCCGCTATGTTCTTTTCTTTTTTACTGTCGATCCAGGAAGCTTTATTTAACCAGGGCAGGGAAGCCAATGTCATATTCTCTCTGATAGAAAGCAGCGGTACGATACCCTCTCTCCTTCTGTCTTCTGATACATAGACAATCCCTGCTTTTATAGCATCCGCGGGATTTTTAATATCGACTTTTGTACCGTTTAAATAAATCTCCCCGCCGTCGGCTTTATCTAATCCAAAAATACATCTTGCAATTTCTGTTCTTCCAGCTCCCATAAGTCCGGAAAATCCTAAAACTTCTCCTGCCTTTACCGCAAAGCTGATCGGTTCAAAGACACCTCTTCTGTATAGATTCTTAACCTCCAAAACCACTTCTTTCGGACTGCATTTTTCCCGGTCAAATATAT
>DWVZ01000207.1 GCA_019119975.1 Candidatus Blautia merdavium
ACTGTCGGTTACGGCGAAGTCTTTGACCAGGGACCTGTGGGAGGAGAGGAAGTAGAAAAAGGAACTACCGTTGTTCTGTATATCAGCAACGAGGAGATGGCACAGCAGGAGGCACAGAACAGCGAGAATACTGAAAATACAGAAAATACAGAGAATACCTCTTCAGATGCCTGGGTGACAGAGGATCAGCCTTTGCAAAAGCCAGACAATTATGAAGGCGGCAACGTAAGACTTACTTTGAAGCAAGACAGCGGAGAGACTGTGATCATGGAAGGCTCTCCCATTGATTTTGACGGCGATGGCTATACGACAGGAGGTATCACAGGAGCTCCTGGCGAGGAGACAGGTACTCTGGTTCTCTCAGAGATGGGAGAGGATGGGGAATACCATGATATCTATCAATACCCTATGACTTTCCACGCACCGGAAGGCAGCAGTGAAGAGTAGACGGATCAGCAGCCAAAAAGAATAGAAACAGACAGAAGAACAGTCCGGTTCCCCGAAAAAGGGAACTGAGATTGTTCTTTTTTTGCCTGGAATAGAATCTGCATATTGCTATTCTTTTTTAAACAGTATATAATAAGACTGGATTTGTCTGGGTTTACAGACAGAAAAAGCAAAAATAAACAAAGTATTACAGGAAAACAGAGGCAGAGCATGCAGGGAAGAATTGTAAAAGGAATCGCCGGATTCTACTATGTTTCCACAGAGAACCGGAACGTCTATGAATGTAAGGCAAAGGGGATTTTCAGAAAGGAAAAACGAAAACCTCTGGTCGGGGATTATGTGGAGATCGAGATCCTGGATGAGGGGGAGAAGACAGGCAATATCGTCCAGATCCTCCCCAGAAAGAACGCGCTGATCCGTCCAGCCGTAGCAAATGTGGACCAGGCGCTGGTGATCTTTGCCGCCAGGGAGCCGGATCCGAATTTTCAGCTGCTGGACCGGTTTCTGGTGGCAATGGAGCGGCAGGAGATCCCGGTGATCATCTGTATCAACAAGCAGGATCTGGCAGGAGAGGAGCAGGCGGAAGAGATACGCCGCACCTACGAACCCTGCGGTTACCGGATTCTATTTACCAGTGCCAGCAGAGAACAGGGATTGGAAGAATTAAGGCAGATCCTGACCGGAAAGACCACCACAGTGGCAGGTCCCTCCGGTGTGGGAAAGTCCTCGCTTACCAATCTCCTGCAGCCTGAGATCCAGATGGAGACAGGAGAGATCAGCAGGAAGCTGGGCAGAGGACGCCACACCACCAGACATTCCCAGCTGATCGAACTGGAAGAGGGAACGTATCTGATGGATACGCCGGGCTTTACTTCCTTCTATGTAGAAGACATGGAAAAAGAAGAGCTGCGCCACTGTTTTCCTGAGTTTTTTTCTTATGAAGGACAGTGCCGTTTCCAGGGCTGCACCCATACCCATGAGCCCGGGTGCGCGGTGAAGGAGGCTCTTAACAAGGGGGAGATCAGTCCGCGGAGGTACGACAGTTACTGTGAGATGTACAGGGGACTGGAAGAGAAAAGGAGGTACTGACGGTATGGAATATCAATTATCGCCATCGATCCTTGCCGCTGATTTCGGCAGGCTGGGCGATGCTATAAAAGAGGTTGAGGCAGCCGGGGTGAAATGGCTGCATATTGATATCATGGACGGGCAGTTTGTCCCCACTATTTCCATGGGGATTCCCATTGTATCATCTATCCGGAAGCTGACAGACATGTTTTTTGATGTACACATTATGGCAAATGAACCTGCCCATCTGATCGAGGAATTTGCCAGAGCCGGAGCAGATATGATCACAGTCCACACAGAAGCATGCGCCCATCTGGACCGGATGCTGAATCTGATCCATCAGAACGGATGCAGAGCCGGGGTTGCGTTAAATCCTGCCACACCGGTGTGTATGCTGGAAAATATCCTGGAGCTGGCGGATATGGTACTGGTGATGACCGTGAATCCCGGATTCGGCGGGCAGAAATACATTCCCTACTGCACAGAGAAGATCCGCAGTGTGAGAAAAATGGCAGAGGAGCGGGGACTGCAGCTGGATATTGAAGTAGACGGAGGCATCAACCGGGACACCATCGGCACGGTGCTGAACGCGGGAGCGAACATTATCGTGGCAGGCTCCGCGGTCTTCGGCGGCAATATCCGGGAGAATGCCAGAGAATTAAAAGAGATGATGGAGAGATAGATGGATACGGTTTTACTGTGCGGCGGCTGTATGGAGGAAGACTTTGTAAAGCAGGCTCTTGAGAAAATCCAGCCGGACTGCGTGATTGGAATTGATAAAGGTCTGGAATTCTGCTACCGGAATCAGATCGTGCCCCAGTACATCCTGGGAGACTTTGACAGTATTGACAGGCAGGTGCTGGCGTATTATGAAAACCAGGAGGAAATCCCGGTAAAGAGATACCAGCCGGAAAAGGATGCCTCCGATACCAGGATCGGTCTGGAGCTGGCGCTGAAATTAAAGAGCACCCGGATCTTCCTTTTAGGGGCTACCGGGGGAAGACTGGATCACTATATGGCGAATCTTCAATCCCTGCTGGTTCCCTTGAAATACGGAGCTCAGGCGTGGATCCTGGATCCGCAGAATGCAGTGACCGTACTGGACAGGGGCAGGAAGATCCGGCGGCAGGAGCTGCCTGGGAAATATGTTTCCTTTTTCTCCATGGGAGATCGGGTGGAGGGGATCACGCTTACCGGATTTAAATATCCCCTGACAGACTACACCCTGAATAATGACGACGGCATCGCTGTCAGCAATGAACTTGCCCGGGAGGAGGCAGAGGTTTCCTTTACCAAAGGAAGGCTTCTGATGATCTTCTCCAAAGACAAGGCGTAAGATACAGGAAAGTGAGGATTTATAAATATGAAATTAGGAATCGTGGGACTGCCCAATGTAGGCAAAAGCACACTGTTTAACTCCCTGACAAAGGCAGGGGCGGAATCGGCGAATTACCCTTTCTGCACCATTGACCCCAATGTGGGGATCGTGGCAGTTCCGGATGAGAGACTGAAGCTGCTGGGAGACTTTTACCATTCCAAGAAGGTAACGCCCGCAGTGATCGAATTTGTGGATATCGCAGGTCTGGTGAAGGGCGCTTCCAAAGGGGAAGGACTTGGGAACCAGTTCCTTGCCAATATCAGGGAGGTAGATGCCATTGTACATGTGGTAAGGTGTTTTGAAGACGAAAATGTCGTGCATGTAGACGGAAGTATTGACCCATTAAGAGACATTGAGACCATTAATCTTGAACTGATTTTCTCAGACCTGGAGATCCTGGAAAGAAGGATCGCAAAGACCACCAAGACGGCAAGAATGGATAAGGAAGCTGCAAAAGAACTGGAATTCCTGAAGAAAATCAAGGAACATCTGGAAGACGGAAAACCAGCAGCTACCATGGAACTGGAGGATGAAGACCAGGAGCTTTACATGAAGGAATATAACCTGCTGACTTATAAACCAGTGATCTACGCAGCTAATGTTTCAGAGGATGATCTTGCAGATGACGCCCAGTCCAATGCCCATGTGCAGAGGGTCCGGGAGTACGCTGCCCAGACAAAGAGTGAAGTATTCGCTCTGTGCGCGGAGATCGAGCAGGAGATTTCAGAACTGGAGGAAGAGGAGAAAAAGGAATTCCTGGAGGATCTGGGGATCAAACAGTCCGGTCTGGAAAAACTGATTGTTGCCAGCTATCGTCTTTTGGGTCTTTTAAGTTTCCTGACAGCCGGAGAGGATGAGACCAGGGCATGGACCATCAAGGTGGGTACCAAGGCACCCCAGGCAGCAGGAAAGATCCACACGGATTTTGAGAGAGGGTTTATCAAGGCTGAAGTGGTGAATTATCAGGATCTCTTAGACTGCGGTTCCTATGCAGGCGCCAGAGAGAAGGGGCTGGTGCGCATGGAAGGCAAGGAATATGTAGTGCAGGACGGCGATGTGATTTTGTTCCGTTTCAATGTATAAAAAGAAAGGGACAGTTAAAGGCTAGTAAAGCAGTGGTTTTTCTCGAAACAAAGAACATAGGAGTGTGTAAATGACACAGAGAGAACTGAAAAGAGAAATCGAAAATACAAGAGAGCACTTAAACGCAGCCATAAAAAACGAAAGAGAAATGCTGGAGATCCTGGATATCAGCAGACAGCTGGACGATCTCATCGAAAAGTATCTGGAACTGGGAACCGGCAGGAGAAAATTTAACAGCTGAATGGACAGCTTAGGGGAGAAGGGATTTTTTTGGAAGGATATTTTCCAGGGAATTCCTTCTTTCTTTATAGAAAAAAACATATGTTCCCCTTGAATTTTTGGCATTCATGGTATAGAATGTCCATATAAGTGGTAGAGAGTGGAGGAAAGTGGTGACAAATGGGGAGCTAGTGGCAGAAGCACCTGCCAGGAGTCACTTAAGGAGACGAAGGGGAGATTCGTATCCTTCCGAAAGAGGGTGACGTTCATATGTTCATGGGTGAATACAGTCATACAATCGATGCAAAGGGAAGACTGATCATTCCTGCTAAGTTCCGTGAGGAGCTGGGGGATGATTTCGTGATCACCAAAGGTCTGGATGGCTGTCTTTCGATCTACCCGAACAATGAATGGAAAGCTTTTGAAGAAAAGCTGAAAGCATTACCGCTTAATGATAAAAACGCAAGAGCCTTCTTACGTTTCTTTGTAGCCAGTGCAACACAGTGCGAGCTGGACAAGCAGGGGAGAATTCTTGTCCCGGCGACGCTGAGAGAATTTGCCGGTCTGGCAAAAGATGTGGTATTTACTGGCAACCTTACAAGAATTGAAGTCTGGAGTAAGGAAAAATGGATTGAGAACAGTAATTATGAGGACATGGATGCCATTGCAGAGGGTATGCAGAAAATGGGCATTGTCATCTAAATTACAAGGAGAAAGACATGGAATTTAAGCACCAATCCGTATTATTAGAGGAGACTGTCGGGAACTTAAGGGTAAAGCCCGACGGGATTTATGTGGATGGAACACTAGGAGGAGGCGGACATGCCCTGGCGGTATGTCAGCGCTTATCTGCCAAGGGGAGATTAATCGGTATAGACCAGGACCAGGCTGCGATAAAAGCTGCGGGGGAACGGCTGCAGGACTTTCAGAGAAATGTGACCATCATCCGCAGCAACTATTGCAACATGAAAAGGGAATTACAGAAGATTGGGATCACGTCAGTAGACGGGATTGTTTTAGATTTGGGGGTATCTTCCTACCAGCTGGACAACAGCGAAAGAGGCTTTACCTACAGGGAAGATGTCCCTCTTGACATGCGTATGGACCAGAGAAATCCACGCACAGCGAAAGACATTGTAAATCAATACAGTGAAAATGAACTGTACCGTGTCATCCGAGACTATGGTGAAGATAAATTTGCAAAGAACATTGCAAAGCATATCTGCATTGCGAGACAGGAAAAGTGCATCGAGACAACTGGAGAACTGGCAGAGATTATTAAACGCGCGATTCCCATGAAAATAAGAGCTACAGGAGGACATCCGGCGAAAAGGACCTTTCAGGCGATCCGTATCGAACTGAACCAGGAGCTGGAAGTCCTTAAAAATTCTCTTGATGACATGATTGACATACTAAAT
>DWVZ01000030.1 GCA_019119975.1 Candidatus Blautia merdavium
CCAACAGTGTGATGGAGATCGGCTATGTGGTGAAGCGGCATACTCTGCCCAGTAAAATGGGAGAGCTTTATATTGAGAAACTGAGGCATTATCTGGATGGGAAAGCCTGATGGTCTGTAAAAAGACTGCCGGTCCGGAAATCGCGGCAGGAGCAGCAGCCAGACTGACCGCCGGGGAAATGGAATATTGGATGAAGTTGTATTTTTGATGAGGATCCGGGTATAGATTTTATTTATATCCGGATATTTTTTTCCTGCATTAGACAGGAGAGGACTGCCATGTTAGTATGCAGACAGAACATATAACCAATAAGAAAATGCATTGCAGCAGGAGGAAAGAGACATGGCAGATATCAGAGATTCTAAAAACTGGGGATTTGAGACAAGGCAGCTTCATATCGGGCAGGAACAGGCAGATCCTGCCACAGACGCCAGAGCAGTCCCGATCTACGCAACCACTTCCTATGTATTCCATAATTCCCAGCACGCGGCAGACCGGTTCAGCCTGCGGGATGCCGGGAATATATACGGAAGGCTGACCAATCCCACACAGGAAGTGTTCGAGCAGCGCATGGCATCCCTGGAAGGCGGATGCGCGGCGCTTGCCGCGGCATCCGGAGCCGCAGCCATTACCTACACTTTTCAGGGACTGGCAAAGGCAGGGGAGCATATTGTGGCGGCAAAGACTATTTACGGCGGGACCTACAATCTTCTGGCGCATACGCTGCCTCTTACCAGCGGTATTCAGACGACTTTTGTGGATCCCGGGGAAGAGGGAGCTTTTGAAAACGCCATCCAGGAGAACACCAAGGCAATTTTTACGGAGACTCTGGGAAATCCCAATTCCAATCTGGCAGATCTGGAGGAGCTGGCGAAGATTGCACACAGACACGGGATCCCGCTGGTGGTGGACTCTACCTTTGCCACTCCTTATCTGATCCGTCCCATCGAATACGGAGCAGATCTGGTGGTCCACTCTGCCACAAAGTTTATCGGAGGACATGGGACTTCTCTGGGAGGCGTCATCATTGACAGCGGAAAGTTTGACTGGAAAGGCAGCGGGAAATATCCCTGGATCTCCGAAGCCAATCCCAGCTATCATGGTGTTTCCTTTTCTGAGGCAGCAGGTCCAGCAGCTTTTGTGACTTATCTGCGGGCAGTTCTGCTTCGGGATACGGGAGCGGCGCTGTCTCCCTTCCACGCCTTTCTTTTCCTGCAGGGGCTGGAAACCCTGTCTCTGCGTGTGGAGCGGCATGTAAGCAATGCGCTGAAGATCGTAGAATACCTGGCAGGACATCCCCAGGTGGAAGCGGTGCACCACCCGTCCCTTGCCAGCGAACCGACCCATGCCCTGTATGAGAAATACCTGCCTGACGGCGGAGGATCCATCTTTACCTTTGAGATCCGGGGAGATGAGAAGACGGCGCAGAAGTTTATCGATCATCTGCCGATCTTTTCTCTGCTGGCAAATGTGGCAGACGTAAAGTCACTGGTAATCCACCCGGCGACGACCACGCACAGCCAGTGCACAGAAGAAGAGCTGCGAGACCAGGGGATCCTGCCCAATACCATCCGGCTTTCCATCGGAATTGAGAAAGCAGAGGATTTGATCGGGGCGCTGGAGGCGGCGTTTGAGGCAGTGAGATAGGAACGGTCCGGTTCTGCTTTGGCATAGCTGAAAAGAAACCTGGACAGATAAAAACCGGCAAGCTCCTTGCAGGGCTTGCCGGGATAGAAAAGTACAGATGTTTTACTGCATCTCCTCAGGAAAAGCAGGATACTTCTGCTTGTCTGCTTCTGTAATACTGCGCATAACGCGGCAGGGATTTCCCACAGCAATGACGTTGGACGGAATATCTTTATTTACCACGCTGCCGGCTCCGATGATGGTGTTGTCTCCAATAGTAACGCCGGGAAGGATGCTTACATTGGCGCCGATCCATACATTGTTTCCTACCCGGATGGGTCTTGCGATTTCTAATCCCTGACCTCTCTGCTGGCTGTCTATGGCGTGTCCGGCAGTGGAGATCACGCAGTTGGGAGCGATAAATACATTGTCGCCGAAGGTGACAGGCGCTCCGTCTAAGATGGTGCAGTTATGATTGGTATAAAAATTTTTTCCAACAGAAATGTTGAATCCATAGTCGCAGTAAAAAGGAGCCGTCACCACCAGATCGCCCCGGATCCTGCCTAAGATGTGATGCAGCAGTTCGGTCTGCTTCTGAGTATCCGATGGTTTACAGTTATTAAATTCATAGCACAGATCTGCGCATCTGATTCGGGATTCTACAATTTCCTGATCGTAATTGGCGTCATACAGGTATCCTGCCTGTGCTTTTTCCCATTCTGTCATAGTATCTTAATCCTCCTGGCTTGTTATTTTTGCGCTGCCTGCGTTCAGACTCTGAGAGGGTAGTGCTGCTTTTTTGAAAGTATTATACGCTATCCGGAAGCGCAAGTACAGATAAAATTTGTCGATGCGAACATTGACTTTTGCCGGGGGCAGTGCTATAATCCTGCCATAATGATCGGGAAAGTTTTTCCGGGATTTTATAGAGAGCAAAGGCGCTTATTTACTTAGGTAAGTAGGCGCTTTTTTGTATATCTATATTCCTGTTTTTCTTCACATGGAAACCTGTGAGATCCGCAGAAGATCCGAGCAGGAACCTGATGGAGAACCCCCGAATCGAAAGGAAAGGAAGTTTTAATATGAAACCATTGGTTGGTCTGATCCCTTTATATGATGAGAAAAAAGAAAGTTACTGGATGCTCCCGGGATATATGAAAATGCTCCAGGAGCAGGGGGCAATCCCTGTTATGCTGCCCCTGACTTCGGAGGAAAGTATCCTGGCGCCGCTTGTTTCTATGTGCGCCGGTTTCCTTTTGACCGGCGGGCAGGACGTATCTCCGGAGCTATACGGTGAGCAGCGCTTAGACACGTGCGGCGCTTTGTGCAAAGAGCGGGATGAAATGGAAAAATACATCCTGCAGCAGGCAATTCTGCAGGACAAGCCGGTACTGGGAATATGCCGGGGCATACAGTTTCTGAATGTCTGTCTGGGCGGGACGCTGTACCAGGATCTGCCATCGGAATACAGTTCTGACATTCAGCACCATATGGAACCGCCGTATGACCGGGAGGCACATGCCGTCACCATATTGGAAAATACAAAACTAAGCCAGATCATCGGCGCAGGTAAGATTGGAGTGAACAGCTATCATCATCAGGCGATAAAAACCCTGGGAAAGGGGCTGGTGTGTGAAGCTGTGTCAGAGGACGGTCTGATAGAAGCCGTGGCAATGGAAGGTAAGAAATTTATTGTAGGTATTCAGTGGCATCCGGAATTTTTCTTTCAGAAGGATGCCAACAGCGTAAAAATTGCAGAGGCATTTGTTTCTTCTATGGCTTCTGCTATGGCGCCGTCAGCTGCTGGGAGATAGCCTGCCGCAGTCCGCACTCCTTTTTGGAATGATGGTTCGTATCCAATCTCTGCTTGCCATTTCAGGAGGAAATGTTTAGAATAAAATCAGATTCACAAATCTTTGAAGAAAGAAAAACGGAAGAAGGAAAAGGCGGAAAATATGCTGGAATATAGCAGAGCAACCCAACAAGACAGCGAGGAATTGGCACAGCGGAGACTGGATTACCTTCGGGATGACCTTGGGAGCATTGCCCCTGAGGAAGAACAGACGCTGACTGCCAATTTGCCCAGATATTTCTCAGAACATTTAGAAAAAAATCTGTTCGCGTTTGTGGCAAAAGACAGCGGCAGGATCGTTGCCACTGCCCTGTTAGTCCTGGTGGAAAAACCCTGCAGCCCCAGTTTTCCCAGGGGAAGGATCGGGGAGGTTTTAAGTGTGTATACCATGCCCCAATACCGCAGGAAAGGAATCGCCGCGGAATTAATGAAAAATCTCATGGATTTTTCAAAAGAGCGGGAATTGGATTACATCAAGCTGATTGCCACGAAAAGCGGATACCCGGTGTATAAAAAACTTGGCTTTCAAGAATATGTTTCCGATTATACGGAAATGCGCTTCTCCTTATAAAACCAAACACCAAAGAAGGGTCGCCGAATCGAATCAATCTGTGCCTGAGAGCCGGACTTTTATGCAAGCCGGATTTCTCAGGCATTTTCCATATCCTGCGTGGACACATGCCTGCTGTATGCCTGCAGCTGTTCGTAAAAGATTTTCGCTGCGGGAGAAAAGGACTGGTATTTTTTGGTTACAATATACAGGTCTAGAGATAATTCCGGACTGATGGGACGAAAAGTCAGATTGCGTCCGTTGGTGTTCACCAGCCGGTCAAGAGAAAGGGCATAGCCGATGCCGTGTTCTACCAGATAAGTGGCGTTGTAGATCAGGTTATAGGTGGCAACCACATGAAAGACAGACTGGTCTGTGCCAAACCAGTCCAGGTCCTGATGACCGCAGAAAGTCTGGTCCGGCAGGATGATCGGCAGGGTCTTAAGCTGGTCGATGTTGATGGACGCCTGGCTGGCAAGAGGGCAGTCTTTGGGCATGAGCAGTCCGTAGACGTCTTTCTGACGAAGCTGGAGATACTCATATTTTTCCTGGCGGATAGGTCCCAGGAGCAGTCCCATATCTGCAAGACCTTTGTCGATTCTCTCCAGGATCGCGTCAGCGTCGCCGCTGTAGGTATGAAGGACCACATCCGGATATTGCTTATGAAAAGCCTCCAGCAGACCGGCAATGATATCCATTGCCACAGTTTCTCCGCATCCGATGGACACATTGCCGCTTAACGTCTGCTGGTCCTGGTGCAGGGCATTTTCTGTGTTTTCCATTAATTCCAGGATTTCCCGTGCCCGGCTGCGCAGGAAAAGTCCTTCTTCGGTCAGGGTTATTTTTCGTTTTCCACGGATAAAAAGCTGTTTTCCAAGCTGATTTTCCAGATCCATCATCTGTTTGGACAGGGTGGACTGGGTTACGAATAGAGACTGGGCGGCTTTGGTAATATTTTCCTCCCTTGCCACGGCGAGGAAATAGTGGAGCAGCCGTGTTTCGATCATAAGAGATTCCCTCCATTTCATTCTTAGGATTTCAATGCTGCACTTAGGATTTCAATTAATCTTAACCTAGTCCTTAGTATAACTTCTTTTATCATTCCTGTAAACGATTATAATTCATAATTATCAACTGTTTGTAATCATTCTCTTTTCCATTTATAATTCATTTAGATTAAGAGAGGTAGCTGTGGTTTACAGAGGGTGTCTGTAAATCGTAGGAAAGGAAGTGCGAAAATGATTATTATAGAACAGAAAACATTTGACCAGGAAAGGGCGCTGTATGGCAGTCACCAGATCACTCTGCGAAATTGTGCCTTTGACGGACCCGCTGACGGAGAGAGCGCCTGTAAAGAGTCTTCGGATGTTACGGCACAGAACTGCTTTTTCAATCTGCGGTATCCGTTTTGGCATGACCGGGGACTGCGGATCCAGGATTCGGAAATGACAGAAAAATGCCGGGCGGCACTCTGGTATTCAGACCACATCGAGATTACCGGAACCAAACTGCATGGAATCAAGGCGCTGCGGGAGTGCAGCGATGTAGTGATCCGCGGCTGTGATATCCAGTCTCCGGAATTTGGCTGGTCTGTAAAGAATATCCGCATGGAACATTCTGCCGCATCCAGCGAATATTTTATGATGCGTTCTGAAAACCTGGAATTTGAACAGGTTGATTTTAAGGGAAAATATTCTTTCCAATACATCAAAAACGCTGTGTTCGATCATTGCACATTTGATACCAAGGACGCCTTCTGGCATGGGGAAAATGTGACTGTGCGAAACAGCGTCATCAAGGGAGAATATCTGGGCTGGTATTCTCAGGGTCTGACCCTGGAAAACTGCAGGATCATCGGCACCCAGCCCCTTTGCTACTGCAAAGATCTGAAACTTAAGAACTGTGAGATGGTGGATACAGACCTGTGCTTTGAAAAGTCAGAGGTGGATGCCAGAATCACAACTCCGGTTATAAGTATTAAAAATCCAAAATCAGGTACCATCTATGTACCTTCTGTAGGAGAAATCATCCGGGACGAGGCAGATGCAGAGGGCAGGATCCTGATTGGCGGATCAGAAGACCCGACAGAAGAATAGGAAAGGAAGAGGAGGCAGATACCATGAAGAAAATCCGATTAAAGAACGGCGTAGAGATGCCCATGGAGGGCTTCGGTGTTTTTCAGATTCCCCAGGAAACCTGTGAAGAAGCTGTCCGTACAGCAATCGATACAGGATACCGTCTCATCGACACGGCAAGCTCCTATCAAAACGAAGAGGCTGTAGGAAGCGCCATTCAAAGCTGCGGAGTTCCCAGGGAAGAACTGTTCGTCACCACAAAGGCTTATATCCAGCAGATGGGGTATCGGCAGACAAAGGAAGCATTTGAAGAATCTCTGCAGAAGCTGGGACTTGAATATCTGGATCTCTACCTGATCCATATGCCTTTCGGAGATTACTATGGAGCCTGGCGGGCAATGGAGGAGCTTTACCGGGAAGGAAGGATCCGTGCCATTGGAGTGTGCAATTTCCTGCCGGACCGGCTGCTGGACCTGTGCTGCAATGCAGACATCCTTCCGCAGATCAATCAGATCGAGCGCCATCCCCATTACCAGCGAAAAGAAGACCTGGAGCTTATGAAAGAGCTGGGGGTACAGCCCCAGGCATGGGCGCCTTTTGCAGAAGGGCTGAAAGGCATGTTTGAAGAACCTGTGCTGAAAAAGATTGCGCAAAAGCATCAGCGGACCCCTGCGCAGGTGATCCTGCGCTGGAATGTGCAGCAGGGTGTGATCGTCATACCCAAGTCGGTCCACAGAGAACGGATGGAAGAAAACCTTTCCATCTGGGATTTTGAACTGGACGGGGAAGATCTGGAGCAGATCGCCTGCCTGGATCAGGGCTGTCCTTCTATGCTGGATACCAGAAAGGTCAGTGAAGTCCGCAGAGTGTATGATTATCTGAGAAATCCTGTGCTGACCAGTCTGTAATGCAGTTGTGTAAAAGGAGAGAGCAGTCATGATGAAGATAGAAGTAAACAATACAGCGATTCAGGTAAAATTATGTGAAAACAGTTCTGCGGAGGCGATCCGTCAGCTGCTGAAAAAAGGTCCTCTGACCATAGCTATGAAGGATTACGCCCATATGGAGAAATTCGGCAGCCTGGGAATGCAGCTGCCAAGAAATGATGAGTACATCACCACAAAAGCAGGAGATGTGATCCTTTCGGAAGGGAATCTGCTGGTCATCTA
>DWVZ01000208.1 GCA_019119975.1 Candidatus Blautia merdavium
AGAACAGTACCAGCACCGGTATGGTGATGCACAGGAACGTGATCTCTCTGTTTCCCATCTTTTTCTTCATTTCGACTCCTCCTATTCTGCGTCAGGATTTTCCTTCTGGTAATCCTGTACTTTTCTGATCAGGTCACGGTTGTAGCGCGCCCAGTTGGTATCGAATTTCTCCAGGAACGTATCTGTGGCATTCTCAGAATTATCCAGCAGATAGGTCTGGATCATGGCGTCCACAGACATTTCACTTGGATAGTGATGATCCTGATAGTCCGCAACCTTGCCTTCATCAATATAAGTTTTCATACCGTCCAGCATAGAAGGAAGTACAAAATCGCCTTCTTTACAGGGCACAGCGTTCTGATCGTCCAGATACATCTGCACATTCTCATCTTCCAGAAGGAAATCTAAAACTTCATAAGCGGCTTCTTTGTTCTCGGATTCTTTCATGACAGAGAACTGCAGGTCGTTGCCGGAATTGAGCACGTTTTCCTCTGCCGTATCGCTTGCCGGGAACACAAAGGAATCAATATTGATATCCGGATTTACGGATTTGATCTGCGGCACTGCGTAGCTTCCGATGGGATACATGACAGCCTCTCCTCTGGCAAATGCCGTGCAGGCGTCATTATAGCTGTAGGCAAAGGGGTCATCCTGACCATAATCCAGAAGCTTCCTTGTCTTCTCTGCCACTTCTCTGTAATTGTCTGTAAAGGTTGTTTCCCCTCTGTTTACCTGGGCGCACAGATCAGAAGGCGCCAGGTCTACAGAAATGGCATTCCACGGCGCAAGACAGGTCCACACATCTTTAAATCCGAAGAAGAAAGGCTGCAGACCTTCTGCCTGGATCTCATCACACAGAGAAAGGAACTCGCTCCAGGTCGTGGGAATCTCCCATCCATGCTCTTCAAACAGATCTCTGTTATAAAGTACGCCTGCTGCGTTTGCCACGTAAGGAACCGCATAGGTGCCGTCCTCCGGGATAAACTCCAGCTCTTTGTCAATATCCAGATAAGACTGCTTGATATCCTGCAGCCCTTCGTAATCGGAAATATCCATAAGAAGATCGGAATCCAGGAAATTGGAATAGTTAATATCCCCGCCGATTCCGATAATATCCGGATAATCCTCCCGGATAAAACGGGTTTTCAAAATCGTTACTGCATCGTTGGGAGAATCAATTCTCAGTTCAATATCATCGTGGGTTTCGTTGAATTTTTTCTCCAGCTCTTCAAATACTTTGACTGCTTCCTGCTTGTACTGGACCATTTCGACAACCACTTTTCCGTTGTCTCCCTCACTGCCGCAGCCAGCCAGCGCAGCGGCTGACGCGGCGCCGGTCAGTGCAAGTCCTGCAAGCACTGCTTTTTTTCTTTTCATTCCTGTTACTCTCCTTTCCTGATGATCACCATTTTCGCCTCATAGGGACGCAGCACGCCGAAGGCTCCCTCTTCATGATAATTGGAGATCAGCACTTCCTGACCTTCCCACAGCCGGGGCAGATCATAGACTGCTTCTTTTCCTCTGAAGTTGCACAGAACCAGAAGCTTCTCTTCCTCTGACTCCCTGATGTATGCAAAGATATTTTCATCCTCTTCCAGGATCGGTATGTACCTGCCTTCGGTAAGAATCGGCTCGGTCTTTCTTAACTTCACCAGTTTCCGGTAATAATGGAAAATGGAATCCTGGTCCACCAGTTCTTCCTCTGCATTGATCATCGTATAATTAGGATTGCAGCGGATCCAGGGAGTCCCTGAGGTGAATCCGGCATTGGCGCTTTCGTTCCACTGCATAGGTGTTCTGGCGTTGTCCCTGCCTTTTGCGTAGATGGAACGCATGACCTCTTCTTCCGTATAGCCGGCTTCGATCCGCTCCTTATATACATTTAAGAGCTCGATATCCCGGTAATCTTCAATATCGAACTGCACATTCGTCATGCCCAGCTCTTCGCCCTGGTAGATGTAAGGCGTTCCCTGCATCCCGTGGATCATGGTAGCCAGCATCTTGGCAGATTCTTTCCTGTATTTTCCGTCGTCACCGAATCTGGACACGCTGCGGGGCAGATCATGGTTGCTTAAGAACAGGCTGTTCCATCCTTTGTTGTAAAGGCTGGTCTGCCATTTGGAAAATACTTTTTTAAACTCCACAAAGGGCAGGTCCATCAGATCCCATTTTTCTTTGCCGGGCTGCTGATCCAGCAGAATGTGCTCAAACTGAAATACCATGGACAGCTCAGAACCGTCCGGATTGCTGTATTTCATAGCCCGCTCCGGCGTTGCGCTCCACGCTTCTCCTACCGTTACCAGATCCGCCTTCTGAAAGGTTTCTTTGCTCATTTCCTGCAGATACGGATGCAGCATTTTTCCTTCTGCCATGATCATCTTATCCGTTTCTTTGCCGATCAGGTCGATCACGTCCAGACGGAAACCGCCTACGCCCCTGTCGATCCACCAGTTGATCATTTCATAAATCGCCTTCCTCAGCTTAGGGTTCTCCCAGTTGAGATCCGGCTGTTTTACGGAAAACTGGTGCAGGTAATACTGTCCCAGCTCCGGAACCCATTCCCATGCCGGTCCGCAGAAGGCGGATTTCAATTCATTGGGATATACGCCCTCTTCCCCGTCTCTCCAGACATAGAAATCATGGTAGGGGTTGTCTTTGCTCTTCTTTGCCTCACGAAACCAGGGATGCTCGTCTGAAGTATGGTTCAAGACCAGATCCATGATAATCCGGATCCCTCTTTTCTTTGCTTCTCCGATCAGTCTGTCCATATCTTCCAGGCTTCCGAAAATGGGGTCAATATCCTGATAGTCGGATATATCATAGCCATTATCATCCTGCGGCGAACGGTATACCGGCGAAAGCCAGACGGCGTCCACGCCCAGTTCCTGTAAGTAATCCAGCTTTTCTGTAATGCCCTGCAGGTCTCCGATCCCGTCTCCGTTGCTGTCATAAAAACTGCGCGGATAAATCTGGTAAATGACCGATGTCTTCCACCACTTGTCAGTGTCTGCTCTCATTTCTCTACTCCTCCTTGCCGTTTCATGTGGCATTTATACTAATTTGTTTTGTGAGGTTTTACAAGAAGTTTTGCACAACACTAACATTTTTTACAAGATTTATCCGCGCATTTTATATAATTTGTCCTTATTCGATTTCCTCAGTCTTATTCTTCCAAATATTCTTCACACTTTCCCGTACGATCAGCTCTGTAGGCAGTTCCAGGCTCCGTATATACACCTCTTCTCCATAGATCCGCTTCATCAGAAGCTTCACTGCTTCCTTTCCCTTATCGTACGCAGACTGGCGCACGGTAGTAAGCGCCGGTCTGGAGAGTCTGGCATAAATATTATCATCAAACCCGGCCACTGAAATATCCTCCGGTACGCTCAGCCCTTTGGAGAAAAACACGCTGATGGCTTCGTTGGCATACAGATCGCAGCAGAAAAAGGCTGCCGTATATCCCTTCTCCCTGACGCTGCGGGCGAACTGTCTAAACACCTCGTACCTGGTATTTTTCTCCTGGGGCATATAATAATAATCCTGCTCCCTGGAAAATGCCAGTCCATACTTCTCCGCTGCCTGAAGAAATCCCTTGTATCTTGCCGCATTGCTGGCAATCGGATTTTGTTCATCGCAGAAAAAAGCGATTTTTCTGTGTCCCTGTTTCGCAAGGTACGAAACCACCTCATAGGTTCCCTCCCGGTCCCGCAGACCGATATTATCGTAATTGCCCTCCCCAGAATCCACAAATACCAAAGGCTTGGGCGCCCTCCTGCTTAAGGCTTCGCATTTATCCGGGGCACATCCGAGCACAATGGCGCCTTCTACTTCATGCATATTCAATTTCTTCAGCAGATCCTCCTCTGCCGTCTGGGTGCTGCAGATAAGAAACCTGCCCCTTTTGCGCAGCTCTCTCTCCAGAGCTTCAAAGAGTTCTGAACAAAATGGATCTGTAAAAACCCGCTCTCTGCCTCCGAAAAAGAACCACGCTACCACCAGCCTTAACTCTTCCTGGTCTCCCCGGGTCTTTTTCTCCTGTACATAATGATTCGCCGCCAGCATCTCCTCAATCTTCTGCCTGGTCTTTTCCGACATTTTCCCGGTCCTTCCATTGATGACATTGGATACCGTCGTCGGGCTTACCCCCAGTTGTTTTGCCATCTCCTTGATTGTTACCATCTCAGCTGCCCTCTCTGTAAAATTTGGTTTTCTTTTGGTTTTGTCCTGGTTTTGTTTATTCTGTCAGATTTTCTCCTATGATAATATAGCATAATTCACAAAAAAAGCAAATCTTTTTACGAAAACAAAAGAAGGCTGCCAAAGCAGCCTCCCTTCCAGTTCTTTCTTTTCTCTTATGCTTTCTGATCTGTGCCGTGCCTTACATCTGTTCCTCTTCCAGCATGGCTTCATCCTCTTCACTGAGCAGCCTGGAAATCTGAAGCGCGATCCTGCTGTCTTCATCTTCCTCTTCGTCCTCGTCATCGAACTCCTCCAGCTCCTCAATGTCCCGCATGGAGTCCATAATGTCCAGCTCTTCCGTATCTCCCAGATGAACGCTGTTCCTATCTTCCTCCTGCTCCTCCAGGGCAGTGTCTGCCGGCATCTCCAGGATCCCTTCGTCTCCCATATCGCTGATGGCTGTAGGCATATTGCTGATGATCTGGTGCACTTCCCTGTAGGAGGACATAAAGCGCTTCTGCGCCTGATTGATCAGCTCCACGATGCTGTTGGTCTCTTCCTGGACAGCCTGGTATTTCTTTCTTCCTTCCTGGAGCTTTTCCTCAATCTCTTTCTCCACGGACTCTACCTTCTGTCGCGCCTGAGCCTCTGCATCCCTGAGCATGGCGCCGCATTTCTCCTCTGCATCCTCGAGCTTGGCGCTGCATTTCTCCTCTGTCTCTTTGACCATAGCGTCCGCTCTCAGCTGTGCCTCGAATACCAGCCTTCCTATACTTTCATAATTATCAATGTATTTCTGGTATTTGTCTCTCACATCTGCTTCCAGCTTTTCCTGAGAGGCTTCCTTTAACTCGATCCTTTTCTCAAGCTCTGCAATGCGGCTGTCTTTCTCCGCCAGCTGTTTTCTGTACATCAGCTGCTGCTCTGCCATCTCATCCTTCATTTTCTGGATATGCTCATGTACCTCATCTTTGTCATAGCCTCCCATAAGGGTTGTTTTGAACATTTCATTCTCTGCCATATACTCCACCTTTTTTCTTTCTTATATTACAGGATTTCCTGTTTCTCTTTTTGTATGATGCTACTGCAGGTAACTGCTGATGATGTCCCATACGTCTGCCCGCTCAAATCCCAGCTTCCACGCAGCACAGCCAGCCAGATCATATTCTTTTATCAGCTTCATCTTGGCTTCCAGGGACTCTTCGTCCTCCAGCCATATCTGCTGTGTTCCGCTTTCTGTCTCTGCTTCTGCATAATTCTGGGATACCTCTGTGTTCCAGTATACCTCCATGCCTTTCTCTTTCACATACTGGTCTGCCTGATCCATGCTGCAGACCTCACTGGCAACGGAGCCGTCATTGCCTACGGTCCAAAGCCGCGTATAGAAAGGAACGCCATTGATCACCTTCTGCGCCGGGACCTCCTTCAGTGTCTCTGTAATCCCCTCCTCCACGAAGGGAAGAGACGCTACCGATCCTGCCTCCTGGAACCCTGCCGTATGCTCGTCATATCCCATGATGATCACGTAATCTGCTACGATGCCCTGTTCTTTCCGGTTATAGAAGTAGGTATAGCTGGGCACGGGATTGTCTATGGACAGGACCAGCTGCTCTTTGCGGCAGGCAACGGAAAGCTCCCGGATAAACTGTATGAAATGGGGCGCCTCTTCTTCTGTCAGGGTCTCGAAATCCACATTAATGCCGTCCAGACCTACCCGCTTCGCTTCACTGATCAGCATCTCGATGATATGGCTCCTGGAGCTTTTCTGTACCAGAGTATCATAGGTGCTGACGCTTTCATTAAAGTTATCGATCAGTCCCCACACTTCCAGATTTTTTGCATGGGCTTTGTCTACATATTCTTTGCTTGCCAGAGAAGAGATATTCCCTTCTGTGCTGACAACCGAAAACCAGGTGGGTGATATGACATTTACGCCTGTCATGTCTTTGATGTCGCTTTCCATGGCGCTGTTGGCTGCCTCGGAAGTCACCTGATGCCACGCCAGATTGATCTTATGGTCTCTGACCTGGTTTGGGAACTTTTCTTCATAAGAGCCTGTGTAGGCAAGCTCTGTCTCCTGTATGCTTCCCAGCGCCTTCTTCTCCACATAGCCGTCCAGACCATCCTGTGTCATAACCCGGCTCCAGTCTTCCATTTCCTCTAAAAGCAGCAGGGAATCGCCCTGCTTTACATCACCCAGGATCGGACTCTTAATGCCACCCTGGTAACGGATCACCGTATCCTCAGCCGCAGGCACCGTCTGCACCGTTTCCCATTGATAGCGGATCACCGCCCGGTTGGGGTTCTCGTAAACCTCTGCGGTCATCTGCATATGCTCCTGAAGAAAGTGCAGCGCCAGATAATAGGTATCCTCCAGTTTCCGCACCGGAGGGACTTCCTCTGTAACCGTCTGACCTCCTATGGTATAGGAAGTGGATTCCGGCTGGATGGAAACCACTTCCTCCGCTGTGGTGTACAGCATTGCCTGAGTCTCCTCATCCCAGTAGAAACGGCTGCCCAGCTGCTGTACTGCCACACTGTAGGGAAGATAGACCTCTCCGTCCACCAGCTTTCCCTTGGTCTCACTGACTGTATCCTGAAGGATCAATGCAACATCGTCCTCTTTTGTCTGTGCATAATACTCATCTAGGTTCATTCTGGCGTCAGAAGGTGTATATTTCTTGATATAGCTTGTAATAATACCCACCGCTCCGATAATCAAAATCAAAAGGAGCGCTGCAAGCACTGGAACTGCCTTGCTGTGTCCTCTTTTTTTCTTTCTCTTTTTTGCCATGATTCCTCCTTTACTTTTCCAAAAGAGTACCCCTGTGCATGATCTTTTGAGCACTCTGTGCCCCTTATTATATCATATATTTCCTTTTCGTCATTAGTTTCTTGGGTTATTTCATGATTTTTTCAGATTTTTTTCTTTTTTTCTCCAGAATATCAAAGGAAATTTGGGAAATCCTGCCCCTGTCATCCGGAATGTAATCCCGCATATAGCTGTTCTCTTCTGCAATGCCGCACGCTTTTTCAATCGCCCTGGGAGTGCTGTCCTTTCCGTTTAAAAGAAGACGGATGCCTCGTTTCTGGTATTGTCTCAGCTCTGTGCGCAGTTTTTCTTTTCTCCTATTCATGCCGATTGCAGCAGTTTTTTGTGATATATTATTCTGCTTCTCCTTTCCTGCATAAATACGTCCTGGTTTACATACAGATAGGGAAAGAAAGTGCCGCATGCTCTTAAGACAACTGGTTGGGAATCTGCGGTAATACAGAAAATACCTACCGCTGCAGCAGAACGCTGCGAAAGTGTTTGGAAAGAACTGTATGCCTGAAGGTTGCCGGAAATCGCTCCTTTCTGTAAAATTTACAGCGCTCCCTTCTCTATCTGGGTCTCATTATAACACCAGCCCTGCTCATTAGCAAGCATTTCCTTCTTTACATTTTCGCAGGTTGTAGTATATAATATACAAGAGAAATTGTATCTTTATGTTCAGACTGCCTGCAGCCGGGCTGCAGACCACTTTAATAAATAGGATTGTGATAAATATGAAAATAGAAAAAATCAATGAAAACCAAATTCGCTGCACACTGACAAAAGCCGACCTGGAAGAGCGCCACATCCGGTTAAGCGAACTGGCTTACGGCACCGAAAAGGCAAAGGATCTGTTCCGGGACATGATGCAGCAGGCGAATTCCCAGTTTGGCTTTGAAGCGGACAATATGCCCCTGATGATCGAAGCCATCCCGGTCTCCGCGGACAGCATTATCCTGATCATCTCCAAGGTAGAGGATCCGGAGGAGCTGGATACACGCTTTTCCAAGTTCACGCCCTTTGGCTCTTCCCAGCAGGGAGAGGACACCCCCGTTGTGGAATACGAAGGCGCCGACGATATCCTGGATATTTTCCAGAAGATCTATGACGCAAAGGCAAAAGCCATGGAGCGCAGGAAAAAGGAAGGCTCCAAACAGGAAGCAAAGCCCAAAAGCGGCGCCGCTCCCGCTAAGGATACCCCGGAAGTTTCGGTCAGCCTGATGCGCAATTTCCAGTTCCAGGATCTGGACACTGTGATTGCCGCGGCGCAGATGCTCAACAACTTCTTCCAGGATTCCAATTCCCTTTACAAAGATTCTTCCACAGGGACTTATTCCCTGATCCTGCACCAGAACCAGACCTCTCCGGAGGATTTCAACAAGGTCTGCAACATGCTTTCCGAATACGGAAAAGGCAGCACCTTTACTCCGGCGGGAGAGGCTTATCTGGCTGAACATGATACCTGTATAGTAGCAGACCAGGCACTGCAGAAATTATCCGGACTCTAAAGATACATTTTTCCAAAGCAGAAGGGCTGTCTTACTGCCAGGTCCCCGGATTGGTTCCGGCGGACAGTCAATGAGACAGCCCTTGCTTATGATGATTTCTGCTTATTTATTTTCCAGATAATCGTTGATCTGGGCAACTAACATATCGCCGTTGATCCCGTGAACCATAGCAGCCTCTGCAAGGGATTCTCCCTGTGCTGACGGACAGCCGATGCAGTGCATACCTGCTCTCATAAGGATCGGTACAATATTTTCATCTAAGCGGATCAGTTCGCCGATGGTCATATCCGGTGTCACTTTCATGGATGATTTCCTCCTTCAACTGTTGTTTTACGGTTCCATTATAATCTCTTTCCCGTTTATATTCAACCTTTTTTCTCCATTTACCTGCGTATGCTTAAAAGATATGGAAACTCCGGCTCTTTTTTCAAACGCGGGGAATCGCATTGTATTAAAAATAGGACTTGTATTCTTAATTCAAATATATTAGAATAGGCGTAAGAACTGAGTCGGAAGACTCAGAATATAAAGGAGGTATAAAGTCATGGCATATGTAATTACAGATGAATGTGTAAGCTGCGGAACATGCGCTGCTGAATGTCCAGTTGAGGCTATTTCTGAAGGAGATTCCAAATACGTGATCGATGCTGATACATGCGTTGACTGCGGAACATGCGCTGGTGTATGTCCTACAGAAGCTATCGTAGAAGGCGAATAATTACATACCGGTTTTCCGGCGGACAAGCAAGACGGGAAGGAGATCAAACTCCTTCCCGCTTTTTCTATTTGTCCGGTATCCGGGACCGGCAGGGAATCCCCCGCCTGGGCGCCGGTCCGTATTTAATCTGTTTTTCTGAATCCGGAAAACCGTTTCTTCCTGCCGGAAGCTTTCTTCTCAAAGGCTGCTGCCACTTCTCTTCTGGTCTGCTGGCAGATACGGATCCTTTCATCCAGCCTTTTATACCGCTCTTCCTCCGGATTGTGTCCTTTCATGCGCTCGCTGACCAGCCTGCTGACCACCTCCAGAAACTGGGGCGTGATCCTGCCGGGCATGTCTTCCTCTTTGGAACTTTCCTGCCGCTGTGCAGCCCTCTGGTCTTCTCCTGTCAGCGCTTTATAAAAAAGAGAGGTCAGCCCTCCGATCTCTTTCAGTGAATATCCCTTTTTCTTCAGTTCTTTAATACTCAGGAATACCTGAATATCATATCGGGTGTAGTATCTGTGTCCCATTTCGTTTCTCCCCACAGGCAGCTTCAGCTCTTCCTCCCAGTAGCGCAGCACGTGTGACTGCACGTCCAGAAATTTTACTGCCCAGGAAACCGAATAAGTGGTATCCTGCATATACTGACCCCTTTCTGAATCTATCCTTCATTCATTATAGCAGACCAGGGTCAAATTGCAAGAAAATACGTTCGACAAAACCTCTATTTTTTCATATTTACAAACTTCGTATAGTTCGGCAGCCACACCAGATTCACCGTACCGATGGGACCGTTTCTCTGTTTGGCAATGATGATCTCCGCAATGCCTTTGTTCTCCGAATCCTTGTTGTAATAGTCGTCTCTGTAGATGAACATGATCACGTCCGCGTCCTGCTCAATGGCGCCGGACTCTCTTAAGTCCGACATCATAGGACGGTGATCCGGTCTCTGCTCCACTGCCCGGCTCAGCTGGGACAGCGCCACCACAGGCACATTCAGCTCCCTTGCCAGCGCCTTTAGGGATCTGGAGATCTCAGAGATTTCCTGCTGCCTGGATTCGCTTCTGCCGCTTCCGGTCATCAGCTGCAGGTAGTCGATGAAAATGACTCCAAGATTGTGTTCCATCTTATACTTCCTGCACTTGGAACGCAGCTCGGAAATGGAAATTCCCGGCTTATCATCGATGATCAGATTGGAATTGCCGATGATGTTGGCGCCTTCGATCAGCTTCGCCCAGTCCTCGTCCTCCAGGTTTCCGGTACGGATACTCTGGGAGTCCACCTTGGATTCCAGGGAGAGCATACGGTTCACCAGCTGCTCCTTGGACATTTCCAGGCTGAAGATGGCGGCTGTCACATGATTGTGAAACGCCATATACTGGGCAATATTCAATACAAAAGCCGTCTTTCCCATAGATGGTCTGGCAGCTACCAGGATCAGGTCAGACGGCTGGAATCCCGACATCTTATAGTCCAGATCAATAAACCCGGTAGGGATTCCTGTGACATTTCCCTGGGTCCTGGATGCCATCTCAATCTTCTCAATGGCATTTAATACCACCTGGCGGATGGGGACGAATTCATTGGCGCCCCGGTTCTGCACCAGGTCAAAGATCTTCTTTTCTGTGACTTCCAGGATATCCTGGATCTTCTCTTTTCCCAGATAGCAGGCATTGCTGATCTCCTCGGTAGTCTTGATCAGCTTTCTCAGCATTGCCTTTTCTGAGACGATCTCTGCATAATACTTCACATTGGCAGATGTGGGAACTGCGGAGAGCAGATCCCGGACAAATTCCATGCCGGAGATCTCCGGCGGCAGATCCTTTTCCTTTAAGCGCTCCTGCAGGGTGATCAGATCCACTGCCTTTCCCTCGTCGTTGAGCTCCACCATGGCTTCAAAGACCACCCCATACTGCTGCTGGTAAAAGTCAGCGCCTGTAAGGATCTCTGAAGCCTCCACAATGGCATCCCTGCTCATGATCATGGAACCGATGACCGACTGCTCCGCCTCTGTGCTGTGGGGCAGTATTCTTTTTATCAAAGCCTCTTCCATACAGGCAAAGACTCCCTTCTTATGCTTCTCTTACGATGACCTTCAGCTGCGCGGTTACCTGCGGATGCAGCTTTACAGGCACCAGGGTGGTACCCAGCTCACGGATAGGTGAGGACAGCTGCATCTTCTTCTTGTCAATATCATAGCCCAGCTGCTCCTTTGCGGCTTCCGCGATTTCTTTGGTGGATACGGAGCCGAAGGTCCTTCCGTTTTCTCCTACCTTAATGGCAAGGGTCACCTGCTTGGTCTCCAGCTCTTCTTTAAATGCCTTCGCCGCTTCCAGATTCTCCTTTGCAACCTTTTCATCATGGGCTTTTTTCAGTTTTAAGTCATTGATGTTTTTCGCGTTGGCTTCCACGCCCAGTTTCTTGGGGAACAGCATGTTTCTCGCATAGCCGTCGCTTACATTTACAATTTCCCCTTTTTTTCCAAGAGATTTTACGTCTTCTGTCAAGATTACTTTCATACTTGTATGTCTCCTTCTTTGATCATTTGGTCGAGAGTCTCTTTCAGCTGCTTCATTGCCGTATACACGGAAACGCCGGGAATCTGGGCGCCTGCCATATTGATATGACCGCCGCCGCCCAGCCGCTCCATGATGATCTGGACATTGACCTCGTCAATGGCGCGGGCGCTGATATAGATTTCATTCCGGTAGTCCGTAAGCACAAAGGATGCCTTTACGCTGCTGACATTCAAAAGTTCATTGGCTGCCTGAGAAGCAATGACGGTAGGGCTGTCCAGACCTTCGCTGGGGCATACCGCCAGGGCAAATACTTCCCGGTAGGTCTCCACGCTTCGTATTGCCTCTGCCTTGGCGCGGTAGGATTCCACATCGTCCCGGAACATCTTTCTCACCCGGGTCACATCCGCTCCGCATCTCCTTAAGAACGCCGCCGCCTCAAAGGTACGCACGCCGGTCTTGGAAGTGAAATTATTGGTATCGATCATGATACCGGAATACAGGGCATCCGCTTCTATGTTGTAAATCTTAATATCATCCCCGAAATACTGCAGGATCTCTGCCACCATCTCACAGGCAGAGGATGCATAAGGCTCGATGTAAGAGAGAACCGCATTCTGTATCACTTCACTGCCCTGCCTGTGGTGATCCAGCACCACAATGGTCTTGGTCATATGCAGCAGTTCCTCGCACTCCGTATAGCTGGGCTTATTGACATCCACCACCACGACCACGGTATTGAAGTCCACAATGTCCATTGCCTGATTGCTGTCTACGAACATATCATGCTCATAGTCCTGGTTGTCCTTGAACCGTTCGATCACAGGGCGCACGGACATGGTAGGATTATTTACCACAATATGCGCTTTCTTATTCAGGGACTTGGCTGCCCGGTAGATACCGATAGCCGCGCCGATGGCATCCGCATCGGAAATCTTATGTCCCATGACAACGACCTTTTCCTTGCTCATCATGAATTCACGCAGGGCATGGGCTTTTACCCGCGCCTTGACCCTGGTATTTTTGCCCATCTGCTGGGATTTTCCGCCGTAATAGGTCATCTGGTCCTTGTCTTTGATCACCACCTGGTCGCCGCCCCTTCCAAGGGCAAGATCAATGGCAATCCGGGAATACTCGTAATTCTGGGTATAGGTAGGCGCGTTGATCCCGATGCCGATGCTGATGGTCACTGCCATATCATTCCCCACATTGACCGATTTTACATCTTCCAGGATGCTGAATCTTTTCTTCTTCAGCTCTTCCAGGGAACGGTTGCGCATCATCAGGATAAACTTGTCCTTTTCCAGCTTTTTCACCAGACAGTCCACCTCACCAAAGTACTGGTTCAGCTTTCTTTCAATTAAAGCAACTAACAGAGAACGCCTTACTTCTTCTACACTATTGAGTGCTTCTTCATAATTATCCAGATACAATAAACCTGTCACCAGCTTTTCGTCTTCCTTCTGACGAATGTAGCGGTTCATTTCCGTCTCATCAAATAAATAGAGAGCGGTCAAATCATTATGTTCTTCCACTTCGATCAGCCCGGATTCCTCCAGGAGCTTCTGCATAGGGATCCTGCGCATGACTGCCCGGTAATCCCGATCATGAAACTGGAAGGTCACTTCCGAATCTTCCTCATCCGGAAGCTTGTCTGCTGTAACCTCAGGAAACAGGCTGCTGATCTTTTTTCTGAATTTCCTGTTTTTCCCTGCTATCTGCGCGAAGGCATCGTTGAGCCACAGCACTTTCCCATTGCTGTCCAGCAGCGCGTAAGGTACGATAAATTCTCTTAAAAGCGTTTTCTGCACCTGACCGTACTGGGTGGCAAAGGAAATTAATTCATTCATAATCGCTGTCTTGCTGTGAAAATACAGGAATACCACGATCAGAAGATACGCTGCCAGAAAAGCACTGGCAACGGCTCCTGCCTTTACATTGATGGTAAACACCAGAATATCCATCACAGCCAACAGCACTGTGAGAATAAAAGGCCACTGCATGTAAAATTTCAGCTGACCCTTTATCTTTATTCCTCCATTCATATATCCACCTGCCGATTTCTTAACTTAAGGCGATTCTCCAGATAGATTTTCCCGCAGTTTTCCTCCCTGCGGGGTTCCATAAAGGAAGCTATATACTGTGTTATTATACCATCTTTTCTGTTTATGTACAAGAAAAAAAGCACACCGCCGAAGCGGTGCGCCCATAAAGGTTCTCTGATTAGTCCTGTACGTAAGGCATGATTGCCAGATGTCTTGCTCTCTTGATCTCTACAGTCAGAGCTCTCTGATGCTTTGCACAGTTTCCTGTGATCCTTCTGGGAAGGATTTTTCCTCTTTCAGAGACATATCTTTTTAATTTATTTGCATCTTTGTAGCTGATTTCGTTATTTTCCTGTCCGCAGAATACGCAAACTTTTTTTCTTCTGCGTCCGCCTCTTCTCTTCATTGGAGAATCTGGTCTGTTACCTTTTTCGTAAGCCATGATAATTTACCTCCTATACCATATTGCTGCCTCAGGCTCTTTCTTAGCTGAAAGGCAGTTCCTCGTCAATTCCGTCCGGAATGTTCATGAATCCGTCCGCGGATGCTGCGGCAGGTGCCGGTGCGGGAGCTCCCATAGACGGTGCGGATGCTGCATGGGAAACATGGCTGTCGCTGACTGCCTTGCTCTCTGCGAATTCCTGCTCTTCTACCACTACGTCGGTGGTGTAGACCTTTACGCCGTCCCGGTTGGTATAGCTTCCGGTCTGGATCCTTCCTGTTACCACAATGCGGATTCCCTGACGGAAATATCTCTCTGCAAATTCTGCCTGTCTTCCGAAAGCAACACAGCCGATAAAGTCTGCGGTTGCTTCTCCGTCTCTCTTGAAACGGCGGTCAACAGCCAGTGTATATCTGGCAATTGCCATTGAATTTTCTCCTGCGGAATATCTCACCTCAGGATCTCTTGTCAAACGACCCATTAAAATTACTTTATTCATCGAATCACCTCATATCAAAACCAATCGTTCAGTTCCATCAGAATCTTTCATTTTTAATGGACCTATTTATACCGGTTAAGGAATTAAGCTTCTTTCTTAACAACTAAATATCTTAATACGTTGTCCATGATGCGTACGTGGCGCTCTACTTCTGCCGGGCAAGCTGCATCTGCTTCAAACTGGATGAAGTAGTAGTAGCCTTCGCGCATTTTCTGGATTTCGTAAGCTAATCTCTTTTTGCCCCATTCTTCAACTTCTGTAACGTTTCCGTTGTAACGGGTGATATAGCCTTTTGCTTTTTCCACTACAGCTGCACGAGCTTCATCTTCAATTTTTGCATTTACAACTAATGCTAATTCGTATTTGTTCATGCTTGTTGTACCTCCTTTTGGTCTTTTGGCTCCCTGGCTTTCCAGGGGGCAAGGATTGCTCCTGAATAATATATCACAGTTGCTCATTCTACCACAGACTTTTGGAAGATTCAAGCTTTTTTTCGCAATTCTTTTGTATTTTTTTCCACCAGCCTGCGGGCAAGCATGACCTGGTGTCCGCAGCCCATGCATTTGAGACGGAAATCAGCTCCCACCCGGAGGATCTCCCACTCCTTGCTGCCGCAGGGGTGCTGCTTTTTCAGTGTTACAAAATCGCCGACTTCATAATTTAAATGGTTCATATCTTAGCAAATACCTCTCCTATGGATTCATTGATCACCAGATCCGCGATCCGGTCTCTGGGTGTCTTGTCTCGGTTGATGACGATCAGATGATCTCCTTTGAAATAATCGATCAGGGACGCTGCCGGATACACGGACAGGGAAGTTCCCCCGATGATCATGGTCTGCGCTTCCTGGATGGCGCTTACCGACTCCGTCAGGACACGGCTGTCCAGCGCTTCCTCATATAAGACCACATCCGGCTTAATGATACCGCCGCATTTTTGGCACCTGGGCACTCCCTGGGAATTCTTCATATACGCAAAATCATAAAATTCACCGCAGTCCATGCAGTGGTTCCTGTAAACGCTGCCGTGAAGCTCCAGCACCTTTTTGCTTCCTGCCATCTGATGAAGGTTATCAATATTCTGAGTGATCACCGCGGTCAGCTTTCCTTCCGCTTCCAGCTGCGCCAGCTTCTTATGCGCCATGTTGGGCTTTGCTGTATCGCAGAGCATCTTTGCCCGGTAAAAGCGGTAGAATTCCTCCGGTCTGCGCATGAAAAAGCTGTGGCTTAAAATGGTCTCCGGGGGATACTCCCACTGTTGATGGTAAAGCCCGTCCACACTGCGGAAATCCGGGATCCCGCTCTCGGTGGAAACGCCTGCCCCGCCGAAAAATACGATGCTGCTGCTTTTTTCCACGATTTCTTTTAATTTTTCCATTGTATCCATATGGTTCCCTCCCAATGCTGTCTGCCCTTTTTAAGAGGACAGCCTGTCAATAAGCGCCTTCCTGCCGCGCCTGGACCACGAATCGGGTGCTGTAATCCCCGGTGCAGGTAGAGAGGGTGATCACCCGGTCCTCCCTGCTTACGGAAACTCCGTAATCCACCAGAGACTCTGCCTTCATCTGCTCCACATACGCCTGGAACTGGTCGTCATGGGCAGAAAAAAGGGTGTAGACATTGCCGTCCGCAGCCACGGTATGGCTGGAAAAGATTTCATATCTCCAGTTCTTCTCCGGCGTGCACAGCCAGATATATTTCCCCGGCACAGACTCCTTTTCCTGGAAATATCTCCGCAGAAGTCCGAACATGGAGCCGTTCTTCATATTATGCCCGTAAATGACTGTGTTGCAGTCCTCCAGACTTTTGCTGTTCATATAATCAATAAAGATGGAGCCTGCCGCGTTCTGGGTTCCTTCAAAAGTGTGCTTCAGATAATAATCGTTATCCGTGCCCTGGACCACCGGATAGCTGATCTCGGTTCCTTCTATGGAAATCCACGCTATGATGTCCGGATTGATACCCTTTAAGCTCTCCCAGTCCACCGAAGGCGGCACCGGTTTCTCTTCTTCCTCCTGAGGCTGTTCTTCTTCGGCAGTATCCTCTGGGGGTACTTCCGTCACATACTGGCGGATGCTGTCATACTCATCTGTTCCCTGCTTATATTCCAGCATGATCTTCACCAGCTGAAAGCCGGAAAAGAGAAAGACTGCCAGCGCTGCAAGGAGGATGATCATACGTATCCTGTCGCCTGCTGTTTTTTTCCTTTTTTTTCTGCTCATATGCTTTCCTGCCTGTTAATAAAAATTTTCATAATAACTGTAATAATCTTCTGTCACGATCTTTTCGCTGGGGACCAGAGTAAACTGACCATAGTCGGCAGATATCTCTGACCCTTCACTCAGTACCAGATTTTTATAGGAGGTGCTGTACTCGGGATATTGCTCATCCCCCACCCCCATCATGATATAATTGGAAAAACTGCCTTCCTCCTCATATCGCAGCTGGCAGCAGAGCATTCCCAGGGTCTCATCTCCCTCTGCATAAACATCATAAACACCTGCCGGGAAATCCACTCCTGCCACCAGGGTCTCACTATTGGGAAAAAGCTGAAAAGACTGGGTCAGAGGATTGGCGGTCTTCTCCCTCATCTGCCCGGTCTGGGCGTTTTCCGTATGGAAGTGCAGCGGATACAGACCTTCCACATAGACCACAGCGCCCTCGAAAAGCTTTACCTCCTCTGCGGTATCAATTCCATAGGAAGGATCTCCAAAGGTTTCCTGTATGGAAATCCAGTGTGTCCAGTCTTCTACTCTGTAGGAACAGTCCGTACTGCCGGAAATAGTATAGATGCCCACCGGGAGATCCGCCCCTACATAGTAAGAGCCGGCTTCCAGATCCGTTTCCAGGACTTCTCCTGTCTCCGGTATACCCTCTGCCGAAACACTGGTCCAGTCATAAGGTTCGTAATCGCTAAGATCATACTCGACCTCAGTAACGCTCACATTTTCATTGGTCTGGCTTGCGTTCCTTCCGATATTGACCAGAAGAACTCCCCCTGCCACCAATAGGATCAAGAGTGTTTTTCCGCCCTGTACTCCCAGAGAAGTCCTGTGATGCCGCAGCATTCCTCCTGCCGGTTGGCTCCAGGAACCTGCCTGCCGGTTTCGGGCAGCTGACACGGTCTTTTCTGTTGGTTTTTCAGTCTGTTTTCTTTGTTTCTGCTGCTGGCTTCCGGTTGTTTTCTCTGCCTTCCTGGGCTTATTCAGGACCGGAGCGGCATATTCCTGCGCCTGTCCTTCCTCCGTATGTACGTGGCTTAAATTCTCTGCGCTGCACTCCTGCCGGTTCATGAGATCATAATACATGTCATCAGATTTTCTGTTGTCCATGCCGCACTCTGTGCAGATCCCGTCCCTCAGTTTGCCGCCGCACAATACACAATTCTTTTTCATAGGCTTACTCCTTCTTTTCATGAAGAATTCGTCGTATCACACCATACACTGACATTGTATCATATTTTTCTGCAAAAGGGCAGGCTTATAGAACAAAAAAAGAAGCCCTCGGCTACTGCTTCCGGCTTCTTCAGAGTAGCGGGGGCAGGATTTGAACCTGCGACCTTCGGGTTATGAGCCCGGCGAGCTTCCAGACTGCTCCACCCCG
>DWVZ01000001.1 GCA_019119975.1 Candidatus Blautia merdavium
GCCGTCCGTTGCTGCTTCCCATACAGCTCTCGCCGCTTCTGCCGGTTCCGGGAACTCTGGATTTCCGTCGAGAAGGTACTCCCGCTGTCTGGCAGCAGCCTTTTCATAGCCGTCCAGGATATTGACCGGTGTCTGGAAATTGGTTTTAGTGCCGCCGGGGATCATGGCAGCCGTCTTAATGCCGAAAGGTTTCAGCTCATAATACAAAGATTCTACCATTCCCTGCTGGGCTCGTTTCGCTGCCCCATAGGCTCCGTCCCGGGGAAGAGCTATGATACCGGCAAGGGAGGTTGTCGTCAGGATGACTCCGCCTCTGCGCTTTTTAAAATGAGGGATAAACTGCTGCGTGACCAGCATGGTTCCGATCACATCGGTATCAAACAGCTTACGGATCTCTTCTTCCGTCAGCAGTTCAAAAGGCGCCATGATCCCATAGCCGGCATTGTTAAACAACACATCCACATCATACTGCGCCAGTGCCTTTTGGCAGGTTTCCCTGATCTGTCCGGGATCTGTCAGATCCAGCGGCAGGATAACTGCGTTAGGCAAAGCGGCTAAGTCTCCTGCCTTCTGCAGATTCCTCATAGTTGCGATTACTCTCCAGCCCTGTCCGGAAAAATATTTGGCAGTTTCACGTCCGATACCGGAAGACGCACCTGTAATAAAAATGGTTTTCATAAACGATTCTCTCCTCTCTCTTGTTTCTGGAACTATTGTATGATAGGATAACTCATAAGTAAAATTCCATTTTTATGATTAGGAGATAAGTAAATCGTGATGTTAAACCGAAACCTTGAATTATTTATCAAAGTCGCTGAGTACGGAAGTATCACAAAGGCAGCGAAAGCCCTTTACATCACCCAGCCAGCCATCAGCAACGCACTTGCAAAGCTGGAAGGGGAACTTGGGGTAAAGCTGTTTTTCCGTGATAAGAGGAACGGGCTTCTCCTGACAGAAGTAGGAAAACAGATCCTGCTTCTTTCCAGACAGATGGAAGACATCGACAACCGGATATACCAGACTGCCTATCAGGAGAAGCACCTCCTTCGCGGTCGTTTAAGGATTGCGGTACTGACTTCCCTGGTCTCAACGATCCTGTCCAAAGCATTGAAAAAATACCGAAACCTTTATCCTGACATTGATGTAGAGCTGAAAGAAGGAACACCCAATGATATCTTCACTATGGTGGAAGAGCATTCTGTGGATTTTGCAGTGTCTTGCTCTCCTTTTGGGAAGTTTGATTCTATTGCCCTGCGGCATGACCGTATGATGGCAATGTTTCCTCCGGAATATCCTGCAGGATATGATGTGGATCTGCGCAGTCCCCGGGATATGCTGATCCTGAATCAGCCTGCCTATGAGACCATTCTGGATCACAGGAAGGAAAAAGAAGCGATAAAGATTGAAAAAGTCCTCCTGGTCCAGAATGCGGAAACTGCTGTCCATATGGTAAAAGAGGGGATCGGAATAGGCATTCTCTCCGAATACACCCTGGATACCTTAGCCCCAGGCTGGGCGCAGTACCGGGTACTTCCGGAAATCCGGTTTGATATCGGCTTGTTCGCCAATGACCTGCAGGATCTGACCCCTTCTGCCAGTGCATTTGTAAAGATCATACAGGAGACTGCGCTCCTGTAAGTCCTGCGGAGTTTCCTGCTCACGTTTCTTCCATCTGTTCATGTCCCCAGCGGCAGATGGACTGGATGACCGGGAGAAGGGTCCTGCCTTTCTCTGAAAGGCTGTATTCCACCTTGGGCGGTACCTGGGGATACTCCCGGCGGACGATCAGCCCGTCTGCTTCTAACTGCTTCAGGGTATTGGAAAGCATTTTATGGGTCACATTTCCCAAAGCTCTCTTAATCTCTGAATAGCGCATGATTTCCCGTTTGCACAGCCAGAATAAGATGTGCATTTTCCATTTCCCGCTGATGATGGTAATGGCATAGTCAAAGGGTTTGATATTCACGGTATCACAGGGATCTTTTTGTTTCTCACTCATAGATGCACCTCATACTTTCTGATTGGTTAGTATCTGACTTTTTTGTAAGTTCTTGTATAAAAAACCTATACTCATTATAATAAAAACACATGAGAAAACAAGGAGGTAACCTGACTATGAAAGAAAAAATCGATGTATTTGATTATGCCGGAGAGATCATGAAAGCCATGAAAACAGGCATCCTGCTGACGACAAAAGCAGGCGATCAGGTAAATACGATGACCATTGGCTGGGGTGTGCTGGGAATTGAATGGGCTGCTCCTATTTTTACCGTATTTGTGAGGGAAAGCCGCTTTACACGGGACTGTCTGGATAAAAATCCTGAGTTTACTGTGAATATTCCCATAGGAGATTTTGACAGAAAGATCCTGGGGATCGCAGGGTCCAAATCAGGCAGAGATCTGGATAAAATAGAGGCGCTGGGGCTTCATTTAGAGCAGCCGGAGGTCCTGTCTGTTCCGGGGATTGCGGAATTTCCTCTGACTCTGGAATGCCGGGTTGTCTACAAACAACTGCAGGATAAAGACGCCATTCCGCAGGAAATCCAGGAAAAATTCTATCCTCAGGATGTGGACGGTTCCTTTCCTATGTGCAACCGGGATTTCCATATTGCGTATTATGGAGAGATTGTGGCTGCCTATATCATTAAGCCGGATGAGCAATAGGAAAATCCGGCATCCTGGTTTCCCCTGAAAAATCTTGAGGAAGCAAGAACGTTCTTGATTTTAGAAAATCAGTTAAAGCAGGGAGAGAATATCAGGTTCTCTCTCTGCTTTTTATAGACAGACGAAAAATCTCTGTATTTTCATGTATCTGCAGAATCGTACTGCGCAATAAGCATTACAATAATTCCCCTTAAATTTTCAGATTCGGCTATCATTTCCTAAAGCGTCCTCTTCTTGTCGCGTAATAATTCCTGATAGCTCCCTTTGTATCAAAAACGTATTGACAAAACAATACTATAGGAGTAGTATGAAAATGTACTAAAACTATTGCAATAGTATGGAGAAAAAATATGAGTGTAAAATTTTACGATTCTGAACTGCATGTAATGAAAGTTTTATGGGAAAGGGGTGACTGCAGCGCTAAGGAAATTTCTAACCTTTTGAATCAACAAATAGGATGGAATATTAACACAACCTATACTGTGATTAAAAAGTGTATCGCCAAAGGAGCCATTGAACGCTATGGAAAAAATTTTATGTGCAGAGCACTGATCAGTGAAAAGCAGGCACAGGCATATGAAATCACTGAATTGTCAGAAAAACTGTTCCATGGCTCCAAAATGCAGCTTTTTAATGCTTTGATTGACCAAAAAAGTTTAACGGAGCAAGAGATTGCTGATCTGAAAGATTTAATTAACAAATTGGAATGAGGATGCGGCAATGAAGACCATTTTTATGATGAATCTGAATAGTATCCTATCGATTCTTTTTGTCCTGTTTATAAGAAGAATATTTTTTTACAAGACCACCAAGAAAATTTGGCTGTGGTTTTGGAAGATACTGTTTTTAAGGCTTGCTGTCCCCCTGTTTTTTCCGGTGGCGTTCCATATTAAGCTTCACCAGGCAGTTCCTGTGATAAGATATATGAGAGCAGGAATTACCAGGACAGATACTCCGATGATTCTGGCAGTCCTATGGGGAACAGGTTTTTTCTTTTGTCTGTTTTATTATTTGACAAATTATAGAAAAGATTACAAAACACTGCAGGAGGCTGTCCCTGTGGAAAACAGCATGTATCACGAAATCCTGCAGCAATATACAAAGCAAAACCTGTGCATTCTCCAATCTGATAAAATAGGGTCTCCGCTTACTTATTGTATCCTTCGTCCTAAAATCGTCCTGCCCAAAAGTGAACAGCCATTAGGTTTACAAGAGGCATCCTATATTTTCATTCATGAAATAAGTCATATAAAAAACCAGGACAATTTTTGGAAGCCTTTTTCCGTTTTTATGTGCTGTATCTATTGGTATAATCCTTTTATATGGATCATGCACAGATTCATGGTGAAAGATATGGAATTTGCAGCAGATGAAAATGTCATAGCGATTTTAGGAAAAGGGGTACGAAAAGGGTATGCGGAAACCTTGCTTCAATACCAGATCAGCCGCAGAAGCCAAATAGCAGGAAACAAGTTTGCAGAAAATATAGTCAAAGAAAGGATTTTGTCAATTATGAAATATAATAAAAAAAATAAATTATTCGTCCCACTTTGCGCAGCAGCTTTGGGAATCGGAATCTTAAGTTTTGTTTCCCCTCAAGTAAAAGCTGAGCCTGCAGCAGGTGAGTTCGCGGCAGACGTTTCGATAGCTGCCGTAAAGGATGAAACTCCGGAAACCTCTTTAAGTACCCGGATTGAGCAGGTGAAAGAGGGAAAAATAACAGGAGAAGCGGCAGAGATGATTGCGGAGGAGCTGCATGAAGAAAACCGTAAAATGATTGCAGAATATGAAAACGTTAAATGACGTGTAATATCTGGAAATAGGAAGAAAAGGCGACATATCAAAAGTTCATATGGACGCCTTTTCTGTTTGTTTTATATTATTAAAATGTTTTTCTTTTGATCCACTCTTTCCTGACAGCATCTTCTCCTTTGAATTCTCATGGTTCTTTCGCCTGAAATCTCCCCAGCAGAAATTTTTTATACCTCAAGCCCCGTCATTGTGCTATACTAACCTTATCGGCGTGCCGGCTCTGCCTGCCGCGCTGTACAGATTATAAAAAAGATAGGACTGAGAAGAATGAAACAACTAATGAAAAAATGGAATGAGATCAGCCTAGTAAAGCGGATCATCTGCGGGCTGATCATTGGTATCCTGCTGGGGCTTACCGTGCCTCAGGTGACTGTCATCTCCATACTGGGCGATCTGTTTGTCAGCGCTCTGAGGGCTGTAGCGCCGCTTCTGGTGCTCTTCCTGGTCATGGGCGCTCTTGCCCATCAAGGCAATGGAACACGCAGCAATATGAAACAGGTCATCTTCCTGTACCTGTTCGGCACCTTTGTCTCCGGATGTGTGGCAGTAGCCGCAAGCTTTCTGTTTCCGGTTACCATCACTCTGACGCAGAGCGCCGATACTGCCGCGGCTGCTCCCAGCGGAATCGGTGAAGTATTAAACAGCCTGCTGGTCAGCGTTGTTTCCAACCCGGTAGACGCTCTGGCAAATGCAAATTATCTGGGAATCCTGGCATGGGCAGTGCTTCTGGGGATTGCGCTTCGGAAAGCCGGGGAAGGCACGAAAAGCTCCATTATGCAGATCGCAGACGCCTTCTCCCTGATCGTACGCTGGATCATCAACTGCGCTCCTCTGGGTGTACTGGGTCTTGTATTTACCACCATCTCTGAGCAGGGGCTCAGCTCTCTTCTGGGGTACGGCAGACTGATCCTTCTGCTGGTAGGAACTATGGCGTTCGTGGCGTTTATCGTCAATCCTCTGATCACCTTTGCCGCACTGCGCCAGAATCCTTATCCCCTTGTGCTCAAGTGCCTGAAGGACAGCGGTATTACTGCTTTCTTCACAAGAAGTTCCGCAGCCAATATCCCGGTGAATATGAAGCTCTGCGAAGAGCTTGGGCTGGACCGCAACACTTATGCCGTATCGATTCCCCTTGGTTCCACCATTAATATGGGAGGGGCATCTATCACGATCTCTATTTTGGCATTGGCAGCTGTCCATACCCTTGGCATCTCAGTAGATATTCCTACTGCTGTGATTCTCTGTGTGCTTTCCGCCGCCAGCGCATGCGGCGCGTCCGGAGTGGCTGGCGGCTCTCTTCTTCTGGTGCCTCTGGCGTGCAGCCTGTTCGGCATTCCAGATGACATTGCCATGCAGGTCGTTGGCACCGGATTTATTGTAGGGGTGATTCAGGATTCCTGTGAGACTGCGATCAACTCATCCACAGACGTGCTGTATACTGCCATTGCTGAGTTTTCCCAGCGGCGGAAAAAATTAAAATCCAATCGTACCTGACAAAGCTGCAGGGGATATCGTATATCTGTGTATTGATATACGGTATCCCCTGCTATTGTTTTGTCTTTCTTTATTCTCTGGACTTTTCCTGCTTCTCTGATGGATCTGCACCAACATCCTCTTTTGCGCTCTGCTTTTTCCTTCTGCCGACCGCTATTCCCCCGTGGCATCACGGTATTCTTCGGACCCTGCATCGCTCCATCCGGTCTTACCGCTGCTGATCACGGAGTCTCCGGCATAGACATAGGCATAGATATCCAGGATTTCCGCATCCATGGGGGACCAGGAACCGTCTGCTGCCCTGGGTGCGCGGTAATAGACATACAGTCCGCACAGACCATTTGGGGACTCCCGGTCATAAACCAGATATTCAACTGAGGTTTCATCCTCTTTCAGGATCGCCCTGGAGTTTCCTTTGGCATCATAATCCTCTGTGAAGCTGTACCCTTCTTCCTGAAAACAAGTGTCATAAATTGTCCAATAGCCTTTCTTTATCTTCAGCTGCTTCAGCTGCTGGTTCATGTGCTGCTCTTCTGCTGCTTCCTCCAGTTCTTCCGCGCTATAGGTCTCTCCTTCTTCCTGCTGCTCAGACAGTTGGGCTGCTTCTCCTTCACCATATGTCTGCTCTGCCGTTCCTTCTGACTCTTCTTCGCCGTACGTCTGCTCTGCCGTTCCTTCTGATTCTTCTTCACCGTACGCCTGCTCTTTCTCCTGCTTAGCGGCAGCCTCTGCTCCGGTCTCTGCCTCCTGCTCCGTCCCAGCCTCTGCTTCTGTCTCTGTCCCCTTCCTTGCCGGATACTGGGAAAAAAACTTTCCGTCATATGTGATTTCTATCCATTCATCGTTCTGCTCGCTTCCTGAAATACGGATCCGCACAAACTCCTGAAGCCATGTAACCTGCCAGATATCTGCCCGGACAGAGCCTCCGTCATCATAAAGGGTAAAATCCCTTTCTGCAATTTTCTCCTTTCCCTGCTTCAATACCAGCCTTCCGTCTGCACTGCTGAAAAACAACGGGCTTCCCACGGACTGCAGGAGCAGCTCATAAGTACCGTCCGGAGACTCTGCCTGATCAACCGTCCTTACTTGATAATCCAGCAGATACACAAAGAATCCCACTGCAGCCAGAAGCAGGATCACCAGTGCCCCGAAGATACACAGGATTATTTTTAATATCTTCTTCACAGTCATCGCCCCTTATCTCAGGATGGAAATGTGATTCTTGTACCTGCTGCAAGGTCATGTACATGTCCTTTGAAATTCTCTGCTAATATCTCATACGCAGGAGCGCCGGTGCAATGCCCTGTATAGATTTCCTCCACACCCAGCGCCAGCAAATCTCTGCCCAGCCCGATCACTTCTTCTTCGGTAAACGCCATGGTCTGTATCCCGTCGGTTCCCATCAGGTGAAAGCCGCCCACCACGGCATACACTTTCCTGCCCAGCGCTTCCTCTGCCTCCCGGACAATGTTCACAATCCCTCCATGGGAACAGCTGTTTAATACGATCAGCCCTTTCTCTGTCTCAAACACCAGGCTCTGCTCATGGGCAAAATCATCGGTGTTGAAATCTCCTTCTTTCTCCCGGTACATATGCGCCCGTTTTCCCCGCTTTTCCAGTCCCTTTGTGGTGTGGGGCAGCACCCACACGCCGCGGGCTGCCAGGAAGTCTTTCTCCAGGAAACAGAACCTCTCCGGATAGGCGGCAAGAAGGTGCTTCGGAATACCGATATACGATCTCTCATTGTCCGTTATCTTATAGCAGGCTTCCTTTGCTTTTTCCTGAAGGTATACTTTCGCCTTGCTGTTCCTCTGAAAGAAGCCCTCAAATCCTCCGGAGTGGTCATAGTGGCTGTGGGATAAAAACGCCATATCTACCTGATCCAGGGGAATCCCCAGCTTATCCGCATTCGCCAGAAAGGCGGAGGTAGCTCCTGTGTCCAGCAGATACCTGCCGCCGTTGTATTCAATATACAGAGAAAGCCCGTGCTCTGCGCACATACCTTCCTGTCCTGTGTTTTCTATCATAACTGTAATCCGCATTTTGCTCGTTTCTCCCTTCTGCTGCAATCTATTTATCGTTCATCTTCCATCCTCAGAATGTGCCAGCAGTTCTCTGTACTGCTCCTCATTCAAAACGTTTTTCAGCGTTTCCATGGCAGCCTGGTATTGGTTCTCATAGTCTGCAAACGTATCCTCCTTCTGCAGCCGAAAACCCAGCCGCAGATACAAAAGAACTGCCTTCCAGCTCCACGGCTGGGTGTGGAGATAAACCGGAAATTCCCCTTTCTTCCAAAAAATTTCCATGACTTTCCTGCACAGTGCCTTCCCCAGCTTCCTGCCCTGGTAAGCGGGATCCACTACCAGCCAGTGCAGAGACGCCGCTGACTTTCCCTTTCTCTTATCTCTCCAGGCAATGCCGGAGCCTATGACATCTCCCTGTTCATTGATCAGAAACACACACCGCTCACTCAGTTCTTCCTGTTCCTTCCCATATGTTTCTTTAAAATATTCTTCCGCCTCGTCCGGGGAAGCAAAATCACCGATTTCATACTCCAGCCTTGCCCAGTTTTTCTCATCGCCCGGTTGAAAATACCGGAAAGAAAAATTTTCGGGCAAATGGATTTTCTCCGGCTGATATGTGCTGCACTTTAGGATCATGTTAAAGTATGGTATTTGTCTGTCCAGCATCCTGCACCTCCTGATCTGCTTCAGGATCTTCTTTCTCTCACTGAAAAGACTGTCAGATCCTGCTCTTTCCTGCTTTTCTAATCCCATAGTACAGCCAATCTGCTTTTTTGTCCATACAGGTCTTCATATCCTGTCCTAAATACCTGCCCAAATAACCGCTCAAATACCTACTCAAATGTCTGCTCAAATACCAGCAGAGATTTCTTCATTGATTTTTCCCCCCTCCTATACTAAACTAAAAGAAATGTGATACTTAACGTTATACCATGGTCACTAACCTCATGCGGCGCCTTTGGCTTGCATTCGCTAAGTGTCCAGGTATAGGTTCTCACTAAATTCGTACGGCGCCTTTGGCTTGTACTCATTAAGTGTTCACATTATACCATGGTCACTAACCTCATGCGGCGCTCCTGGCTTGCATTCGCTAAGTGTCCAGGTATAGGTTCTCACTAATTCGTACGGCGCCTTTGGCTTATACTCACTAAGTGTTCACATTATACTTTATGCACAGATTCTACCGTAAGGAGTTCTCTATGGAAACAAAAGGCATCACCACCATGACCCTGAAAAAAATTAATAAAGAAAAGGTATATCAATTTATTTATGAAAAAAGGGAAACCTCCAAACTGCAGATCGTCCAGGAGCTGGGGATGGGGCTTTCTACGGTCAGCCAGAATCTGACTGCCCTGGAGCAGGAGGGACTGATTGAAAGAAATGGTTATTTTGAATCCACCGGAGGGCGCAAAGCACAGATTATCCGCATCGTGCCGGAGGTGAAGCTATCGATAGGAATCGGGCTTTTAAAGGATCAGTTTCATATTGCGGCAGTGAATCTGTATGGGGAGATCGTGGCTTCCCATACCATACCCTTTTCCTACCGTGACACCAGTGACTGTTACGCCCGGATCATAGAGGAGATCCTGCGTTTTATAGAAACCCGCCAGTATGCTTCGGAGAAGATCCTGGGAATCTCCATCGCCACCCAGGGAATCCTTTCCCCTGACGGTTCCCGGGTCATTTACGGTGTGGCAATGGACAATCTGAACATGAAGCTTGCGGATTTTTCTTCCCGCCTGCCTTATCCCTGTCATCTGGAACACGACTCCAAGGCAGCGGCGCATTTCGAGCTCTGGAACCATCCAGGTCTTGACAGCGCTGTGGTCTTCCTATTAAACCGTAATCTGGGCGGAGCCGTGATCACCAATCACACCGTCCATCAGGGTACTGCCATGCACAGCGGCGTCCTGGAGCATATGTGCGTCCGTCCTGACGGTCCGGTATGCTACTGCGGCAGCCGTGGCTGTCTGGAAACCTACTGCTCTGTCCACGCACTGGAACAGGCGGCAAACGTTTCTGTAAAAGAGTTTTTCCCCCTGCTCCGTGCAGGGAAGAATTCCGCATTCACCAAGATCTGGCAGGAATACCTGGCGCATCTGGCATTTGCCATGAAAAATGTGAATTTGATCCTGGACGCTCCCATCATTATCAGCGGTGATCTGGCGCCTTATTTTACACAAGACGATCTTGACACCCTTGTAACTTCCCTGAACGGTTCCACCCCTTTTTCTTTTGCGAGGGAAAACCTTCTGGTGGGCGCCCACGGACAGTATACGCCTGCCGCAGGCGCTGCCTTATTTTATATAAAGCAGTTTCTGAATTTTTCATAGCGTCAGAGATTGCTTTCACTCTTCGCCGATCAAATGTGCATGTCCCGATCGGGGGGATCCGATATTGAAGTCTAATATTGAAGTCATTGCTTTGTTATTGCTTTATCATTACTTATCATTACTTCACCATTGCTTTGTCGCAGCAATTACAGAAAGTCAAAAAGACTCAGCTGCGCGGCAGGCGCCGCTTCCCGTCGCTTACCTGCCTTTTCTGCCAACGTATCCTGGGAGGTGATCTCTTCCAGGAAGCGGGAGGGTTCTTTTCTCCAGGTGATGACCAGCTCTTCTTTGGCTCGCGTGATGCCTACAAAGAACAGACGCCGTTCTTCCTCTTCCTCACAGGTTCCGTCTTTCGCCTCCAGCGG
>DWVZ01000209.1 GCA_019119975.1 Candidatus Blautia merdavium
CTCACTGGCATATGGAATGTGAACTTTTATATGTAGAAAAAGGCCGGGTAACCGTTTCCCTAAACAACGCAGCCCACAGCCTGGAGGAAGGCGACGCTTTCTTCATCGACAGCCGGGAGATCCATTATATTAAAGGAAGCCCCTCCAGTATTACGGAGATCATCATGTTTGATTCCAGACTGCTGGACGAGATCGATCAGGGACACAGACCCCAGTCTCCCCGGCTCTCCTGCGGCGCCTTTATTCCGGACTATTACGGAAAGATCAGAGAAGAACTGGACTGTCAGAATCCCTACTTTGATCTGAAAGTGCGAAGTCTTCTCCTTCTTCTGATGCTGGAAATTTTTCGAAAAGAGCCTCTGGCCGGCAAAGAAAAAAGCAGGGATAATACTTCCATGGAAAATTATAAGAACCTTCTGGGTGAGATTGAAGAGAAATGCAGCTATATCACTTTCGATGACGCCGCCAGATTTATGGGGCTGTCAAAACCGTATTTTTCCCGTTTTTTTAAAACCGTTTCCGGAATGACTTTTTCTCAGTATCTGAATATTATCCGGCTGGAAAAGGCGATCCATCTTCTGAACCATAATACCGGAAGACTCTCTATTACAGATATTGCGTCCTGCTGCGGCTTTGATACCATCCGGCATTTCAACCGGGTATTCCGGGAATTCACAGGGTTTTCTCCAAGGGAACTGCCTGAGAATTATGTTCTGACTTCCCATTCTGTAAAGAGTATGGGAAAAAACTTCAACCCCACTCTGCCTAATTCCAGGCTTCTGGAAAAGTAAATCCCCGGCCGGTAATATCGACAATCTGCACTGATACATCTGGATTATATATAAAAGAAAGCAGGTATGCATAAATGCACCCTGCTTTCCTTTATATTGGCAACAACGGAATCGTTCCCGTTGGTTTCCATATTCGATTTTAGTTTGTGATAACCTGCTCTGTCTCTTTGTCAAAGATGTGGATCTTTTCCATATCCAGAGCGAATTTAACGGTATCGCCGGATCTTGCTGTTGTACGAGGATTAACTCTTGCTGTCATAGAGAATCCTTCTGTATCAAAGTACAGATAAACTTCAGCACCAAGTAATTCGTAAACAGTGATCTTTCCTTCGATTACGCTGTTCGGGAATGCCTGGATACGAGCTTCATCATCATATACATGCTCTGGACGGATACCCATAACAACTGTCTTTCCGTCATATCCGCCTTCAACAAGAGCTTTCTTCTTGGAAGCAGGTACGTGAAGAGTTGTTTTGCCGATCTGAAGCTGAACATCATCGCCCTTTACATGAACAGTTGCGTCTAAGAAGTTCATCTGAGGAGATCCGATGAATCCTGCAACGAACAGATTGCAAGGAGCATTGTATAATTTCTGAGGTGTATCAACCTGCTGAACAACACCGTCTTTCATAACTACGATTCTTGTACCAAGGGTCATAGCTTCTGTCTGGTCATGAGTTACGTAGATGATAGTAGCGCCCAGTCTCTCATGAAGTTTGGAGATCTCAGTACGCATCTGAACACGAAGTTTTGCATCCAGGTTGGACAGAGGCTCGTCCATTAAGAATACCTTTGGAGAACGAACGATCGCACGTCCCATAGCAACACGCTGTCTCTGACCACCGGAAAGAGCTTTCGGTTTACGGTCTAATAATTTCTCCAGGTCAAGGATTCTGGCAGCTTCTTTAACCATTTTATCGATCTGGTCTTTCGGAACTTTTCTCAGTTTCAGACCAAATGCCATGTTATCATATACTGTCATATGTGGATACAGAGCGTAGTTCTGGAATACCATCGCAATATCTCTGTCTTTTGGTTCAACATCGTTTACAACTTTGTCGCCGATTTTTAATGTACCGCCGGAGATTTCTTCCAGACCAGCGACCATACGAAGTGTTGTAGATTTACCGCATCCTGAAGGACCTACGAAAATGATGAATTCCTTGTCAGCGATTTCAAGGTTGAAGTCTTTTACTGCTTCAAATCCGTTTGGGTATGTTTTGTTAATATGCTGTAATGATAAACTTGCCATTCTTGCTTCCTCCTAAATGTTAATAACATCTTGCTTTTGAACTGTTCTAAGTATACCCTGATATACATTTTTTTTCCATAGTTTAATTCCACAAAGATTAAAGTGAGTATTCGTGCCCCTTGCTGAAGCCTAAAGCTTTCCTGGCATTTCGCCGATTTTTATTCTTCTCCGTATGCAAACTGCACAACCTCTTTGAAAGTTTCAGTCATTTTTCACTTTTACGGGCTTTACAGACCCCGTCTTCTTTCTTATAATGAAAAACTGACAGCAAAAAAAACAAAATCCAGCTTCAGCAGAAAGGAAATGCCATGTTTCGCTTAATGGGAACCACCTATAAAAATACACATATCCTGAAAAGCATCGTTGTCTGCGACGACTCCGGCTCCACAAGGACCAAAAAAGTCTTTGGATGCCTGGAACAGATCTGTCACAAATTTGACCTGCCTTCCCCCATCTGGCTGGATGCTAATGTATCCGATTTCCAGCGATTTGCCAAAGTGCGGTTTTCTCAGGATAATTTTATTGAAATCATTGATTTTGATTATCTTGAACTTCAGGTCATAGAAGAAGACTAAATGCATACCGGGCTGATCCCGCAGCCTGCAGGATCAACCCGGTATGTTGCATGCTTTTTTTAGTTTTGCCTCCCTGCGGAGCGTCTTTTTTGTTGCGGCAGCTATATCTGCAATAATCCGGATCTCATAATCATCACAATCACTCAACACGGACTGAATATCTTTCTCAAACACGGGTTTGGAAGAAATCACACTGTCGGCTAAGAGTCCGTCCACTGACACATGCAGGGCATTTGCCAGATTCACCAGGGTGGGCAGACTGACTTTTGTAGTACCTGTCTCTATATTGCTCAGATGGCTGGGCGACAGATTGACCTGCTCCGCAAGGCGCTCCTGGGTAATATCGAGACGAACACGTGCAACTTTTATACGCCTGCCGATAGATTTATAATCTATACTCATGTTGTCCTCCTTTGCACAAATCTACATAAGCTATTTTATCCGCCGTTTCCTCAAAATATAATAATCCATAACCGTATAATACGGATATATCACAAATTTTTTTATTGAAATGTCCGGCGCACTGCTATATAATATATAAAAAATTTGCATGATTATGCAAACCAACAGAAGGAGGGATATCCATATGGTAGAAAAGCAAATATGTACCTCAAACCTGGAAAAAGCCTATGACCGTCCATTTTCTGAATTGGTTCGCATCGCCTGTCAATTTCAGAGCAGAATCCTGCTGCATCACAAGGACAGACAGGTGAACGCCAAAAGCATTATGGGAGTCATGGCATTTGAATTGTCCGAGGGCACTTTCCTGACCGTTACCGCAGAAGGAAACGATGAAACTGAAGCTGTAAACGCGCTGGAATCTTTCCTCACTCATTAATTCCAGTCAGGAAGCTGGTATACATATCACTTTGGTACCTTTGACACATGATATACAGTACAGGTAAAATGCGGCAGCCGTCTACTGACAACGGCTGCCGCATTCCTGTCTGCGGGAAAATCCTGCTGCGGATCAAGGCAGAAAATCCCGGAGCACATCCTTTACAATCGCTTTTTCTTCTTTACTCAGCAGATGGCTGTAACGGCTGTCCGAGGCTGCCGCCTCCAGAACGCCCTGCTCCAGCTGGCGCGCGATCTGTTCCTTTTCCTGTTCTTTTTCCTTCTCCTTAGACCGTTCTCTGGTTTTCGTCTGGACTGCATGCTCCTTTGCCCTGGCTGCTTTTTTCTCCTTTGCGGCAGCTGCTGTTCTTTTGTTTTCCATGGAAAGAATCTTTGCCGGTTCCCGCAGGCACCGGTTCTCCACATAATCCAGAAGATTAGTCTCTATCATTTCTTCCTGATACCCGGATCCAGTCAGCATCCGCACACCCAAAAGGACGATCAGAATCCCCGCCCCTGTGATCACAGCGCTGTCTAGGGCAGCCTGTTCTCCAAAGACAGGCAGGCGGACCGTGGCAACCTGATTCCTGATGCACAGCGCCGCCTGAACTGCCATAAAGAAAAAAGAGAGGAACAAAGCGCCCCAGGAAATTCCTTTTACCTGTCGGATATTCCAGGGTCCTATCTTTCGTCCTCTCATTCTCCGGATCACATACACGGAAGGGTTATGTATCTCTGCGTTCTCTTTTAAAAGCTTCTGGTGCTCCTGCACGAAATTGATCAGCCATTTGTTCTTTGTCTCCCAGGGATTCTTCAAATCTCTCAGGATTCTTTTGTTGCTTCTGTAGACTGCCAGCGTACTTATGAAACAAATCACTCCCATAAACCAGGAACCATAATAAAATAACAGATGCTCCATAATTCCTCCTCGTTTTCGGCGAAGGACAGGAAGCGCCTCCTGCCCTGTCTGCTCTTTTTTCACGGACAGCATGTCCAGCCGTGTTTATGAGAATATTATATAGCACCCGTCTGGGTTTGAAAACAAAAATCGTTCGACAAATTCCCGCCTGCTGCGGCATTACAGTTCCTTCATCATATTCTCCACCAGGTTGACACTGTGCCGGATCGCCTGTTTCTCAAAGGCAGGATAATCCATATGCGCACTGTTGTCCGCCTTATCTGAGATGGCGCGGATCACAAGGTAGGGAATGTGATTTAAATATGCTGCCTGGGCAATGGCGCCGCCTTCCATCTCTGTGCACCAGCCCTGGGTGTTCTTCACGATGGCATCTTTTTTCCCTGCGTCTGCCACAAACTGGTCGCCGCTGACAACTCTTCCTTCAAAGACCTGGATCTCCGGGTTTACTTCCCTGCACACCTTTGCTGCCAGAGCCCTTAACCCTTCGTCTGCCGGGAAAGCCAGGGTGTCCATACGGGGGATCTGCCCCAGAGGATACCCGAACTCTCTGGCATCCACATCGTGCTGCATGGTATCAGTAGAAAGCACGATATCCCCGATGTTGATCTCATTTTTCAGAGAACCTGCGATTCCTGTATTGATCACTGCATCTACCTGAAACTCATCCACTAGGATCTGTGTGCAGATTCCCGCATTTACCTTGCCGATGCCGGAGCGTACCACAACCGCTTCTTTCCCGTTCAGGTTTCCTCTGAAGAATTCCATGTCTGCTTTGCAGTATACGGTTACTTCTGTCATTTTTTCCTTTAAGATCGCCACTTCTTCTTCCATGGCGCCGATGATTCCGATGATCTTCATATTCTTATTCTCCTGTTGTTCCATAGTGTTGGGCTATAAGCATTTCCCCATGCCGGCATTTTCCTGTCCGGTCATGTCCTTTCTATTTTACACGGTTTTTTGGCTTCTGACCAGAACTCTTTTTTCATTCCCGTTTTTCACTGTTTTTAAATAACCAACTGTGGACTTTACTATTTTGGTCTGATATAATGTGAAATGGTAATAAGCGCAGAAAAGGAGGCAATGCTTTATGACAGTATATAAAACAAAAGGCGTGTGCTCACGTTCCATTGAGATTGAAGTAGACGGTGATACCATCCAGTCCGTGAAGTTCAACGGAGGCTGCAACGGAAACACCAAAGGAATCTCCAGCCTGGTTAAAGGCATGAAGGTGGATGATGTGATCAGCCGCTTAAAAGGGACTGACTGCGGCGGCAGAGGGACTTCATGTCCGGACCAGCTTGCAAGAGCCCTCGAAGCAATGAAAGAACAATAATCCAGACAGCAGCTTCCCGCACTTGAAGTTTCGAGGCAGGGAGGCTGCTTTTTTATAGTTCCCGCCGGGTATAGGATCAGGTTCTCTCTCATAGTTTTGTCTCCCTTCACTTCCTGATCTTCAGGTCAAACAGCCGGTAGTCTGCCAGCCCTGTATCCGGATAAAACATTTTGACGGTTCCGCAGTACTGAAATCCCATCTTCAGGTAAGCTTTTTCCGCCGGAAGATTGCCCTCAAGCACATCCAGACGGATGGTCTTTGCCTGTTCTTTTTCTGCGGTTTCTATGGCTTTTTGAACCATTTCCTTAGCGAGCCCCTGTCTGGAAAAAGCAGGATGGACACCCAGGGCATGAATCACCAGGATTTCTCTGTCCTCTGCCTGGATATGCCAGGAAACTTTACTATAATCCTCGTGACAGGCGTGGTTCAGGATCATGGAGGAAAGGATCTGTCCCTCTTTTGTACCCACGTACAGCTCCTGTCTTGCGATAGCTTCCCTTAAAGATTCCCGGGTGGGATAGATCTCCTTCTTCCATCCCGGTTTGTATCTGGTCTGTGCCAGGGCGTCGATCAGGTTATAATAAAAATCCACAACCTGTCCGTATTCTCCCGCAGCAGCTTTTCTGATTTCCAGCATTGCAATTTCCCTTTCTGATATTTTTCATTTTTGGCTTCTTCTATGTATCACTTTCTGCTTTCATTTCCCTGTTAGTAAAAATCTGATCAGCGCCTCCGGATCCTGGAACTGGTCATAATCTCCGCGAATTCCTTCCCTGTGATAGACCACGCCTCTTTTCTCCATCTCTTCCAGACAGTCCAGAAGTTTTTCTTCTCCGTACCGTTTGATAAATAGCGTAAAGGCATAGGGCTTGACGCTGTTTAATAATCCTTTCCTGCACGCTTCCGGACACTGATAGCAGTGTGTATAATTTCTTTCTATAGAACATTGTCTGTTCACACAGGTGTCATTGTCCGGGCATTCAGAGGAACCGCATCCGTGACAGACTTCATTTTCCGAACATAAGCAGCACGCCAGACCGCACCTGGCAATTCCCAGTTCTCTCTTCATTTTGTATCCCCCTTACAAAACTCCTGCGTTTCATTCCACCGCATAAATGCTGCGAGTTCTGGATCTGAGCCTAGGTCGCCGTACTCACACACCATGAGGTAACGGTCATCGGCTGCCAGCCCATAGCATCTGCCGCTCCCTTTCCTGCAAATCTGGTTACCCAGATAAATCTTGTTGTCATCCCAGAATTTTACGGTCCTGGCACTGGGTAAAGTGTATTCCAGGTTGATAAAAGAACCCTTCAGAGGATTCAGATCCTGAACCTCCTGCAGCTCCGCAATAGGCAAACTGTGAAACGCTTCCAGAAGCCGATCTTTGAATTCCTTTAAGGCTGCCTCACCTTTCCGGCAGTATGGGGCGATCACACAGGCACTGCCAAAGGGGTGACCGTCTGTCTGGGTGCAGCCCTGGCACGTATTGCTTAATTCACATTTTGTACAGTCGATTCCGCAGATGGATTTAGACATATGAGTATCACGTCTCCTTTTTTCTTCTTATTCTATCATAGTGTTTCTAATATTGCTATTACTGACTGTTTTTAAGATGAATACATACAAAATTTATTTTTATAATAATTAATGCTGCGGTATAAGTTATCCTGCTATACAAGGATATTGCATAGAACCGACCGCCATATCCGCCATGCAGGAATAAAATGCGGGGCAATATTTTCATCCGTTTAACCACTAAAAAAATTGATATTCTGCCCAAAACTTCTTATAATAAAAATAGTTCAAACCAGAAAGGGGAATTTTACTCCTATGACAGAAACAGAACTTCTGAACTTGATACACAATGGCGAAAATATCCACGTAGAGTTTAAAAAATCCACGAATGAAATCACAAAAGATGTATATGATACCGTCTGCTCTTTCTCTAACCGTGACGGCGGGATCATCCTTCTGGGTGTCAAAGACAATGGGGACATTTTGGGTGTTGCGCCGGAGGCCATTGATCACATGAAAAAAGATTTTGTAACTTCCATCAATAACGGACAGAAGATAAATCCACCGCTATATATTCAGCCGGAAACAATCTTAGTTGAAGAACGCATACTGCTGATTATTCAAGTGCCTGTCTGCAGTCAAGTATGCCGTCACCGCGGACGGATCTTTGACCGCAGCCATGAATCCGATATTGATATTACAGACAACTCCGATATGGTATACCAACTGTACGCAAGAAAAAGCGGAAGCTACTTCGTCAATAAAGTCACCCGTTTCCAGATGGGGGATCTCCGCCCGGATCTAATCGAGCGCGCCAGAATTATGACTGCCAGCCGTACCGCCAACCATCCTTGGGAATCCATGTCTGATGAAGAAATGCTCCGCAGTACCGGTCTGATTCTGAAAGACAGCGAAAAACAGATAGAAGGGATCACTCTCGCTGCAATTCTTCTTTTTGGAAAGGACTCCGCCATTATGTCTGTGCTGCCCCAGCATAAAACGGATGCTATTTTCCGGGTGGAAAATCTGGACCGCTATGATGACCGGGATGTGATTATTACAAACCTTTTAGAAAGCTATGACCGCTTAGTCGCTTTCGGGCAAAAGCATCTCAGCGATCCCTTTGTGCAGGAAGGTATCCAAAGTGTCAGTGCCAGAGACCGGATTCTTCGTGAAATCTGCTCTAATAGTCTTGCTCACCGTGATTATTCCAGCGGATACATTGCAAAATTCGTGATTGAGAAGAACCGTCTCTACACGGAAAATGCCAACCGTTCCCATGGCCATGGGCTGCTGCATCTGTCCGCATTTGAGCCTTATTCTAAAAACCCACCGATCTCAAAGGTCTTCCGCGAAATCGGTCTGGCAGACGAGTT
>DWVZ01000210.1 GCA_019119975.1 Candidatus Blautia merdavium
CGGCAGAGGTACAATATAATTGTAGGTTGGCTCCCGTTTAACGGAAGGGAGCTAATTATGGATAGTAGAATAGATGCAATTTATGGGCGGCAGTCGATTGACAAAAAAGACAGTATCAGCATTGAAAGTCAGTTTGAATTTTGCCGCTATGAGCTTAAAGGCGGTGAGGGTAAGGAATACAAAGACAAGGGCTACTCCGGCAAAAACATTGAGCGCCCCGACTTCCAGCGGCTTCTGCAGGACATCCGGCTGGGCCTGATTAAGCGGGTGATCGTCTACAAGCTGGATCGGATTAGCCGTTCCATCGTGGACTTTGCAAAGCTCATGGAACTGTTCAAGCAGTACGATGTGGAGTTTGTGTCCTGCACAGAAAAGTTTGACACTTCCACACCGATGGGCCGGGCGATGCTCAATATCTGCATTGTCTTTGCCCAGCTTGAACGTGAAAGCATCCAGATGCGTGTGCAGGACGCTTTCTATTCCCGGTGTACCAAAGGCTACTATATGCGGGGCCGGACGCCATACGGTTTTGATACTGAGCCCATCGTCATGGACGGGATCAAGACAAAGAAGCTGGTGGAAAATGCGGAAATGGATTTTGCCGAGCTGATGTATCAAATGTATGCGGAGCCGGGCAATTCCTACGGCGATATATCCCGGTACTTTGCCGAGAACGACATCAAGGTTTATGACAAGTCCCTAAAGCGCGGGTTTATTGCTCAACTGCTGAGAAACCCCGTCTACGTCCAGGCCGATATGGACATCTACGAATACTTCAAGGCCCAGGGCGTAAAAATTGAAAGTCCCCCGGAAATGTTCACAGGGGACAATAGCTGTTACCTCTATCAAGGACGCGAGGGCGAGGAGCCGATCCTCGTGATTGCTCCCCACCAGGGGCGCATCCCCTCCCAGCTCTGGCTGACCGTTCAGCGCAAGCTCTCACAAAACACCACATTCCAGAATGGCCGGAAATGCCATAACACATGGCTGGCCGGGAAAATCAAGTGTGGACGTTGCGGCTATGCCCTGGCAAGTCTGAACGCCAGAAATGGTGTCACCTACCTGCGGTGCAAACAACGGGCAGACAATAAGAGCTGCGAGGGAGCCGGTACGCTGACCGCGCAAAGCATGGAGGCGTTTGTTTACGGCGAGATGGTTAAGAAGATGCGGAAATTCCACACGCTGAAAGGCGGTAAGGAACAAAGCTACAATCCGAAGCTGACCGCCGCCCGTGTCGCCCTGGCAAAGACGGAAAGCGAGATCGAGAAACTTCTGGACACTTTGTCCGGCGCTAATCCGCTTCTTCTGCAATACGCAAACACTCGCATTGAAGAACTGGATGCGGAACGGCAGAAACAGCTCCGGCTGGTCGCAGACCTCACCGCTAATTCTGTTTCCGCTTCACAGATTGATAGCATTACGGGCTATCTTGATGATTGGGAGTCCGTGAGCTTTGACGATAAGCGCAAGGTGGTTGATATACTCATATCACAAATTGACGCTACCAGTGAGAGTGTTACAATCCACTGGAAAATCTAAAACCTTTTCACTTGGCATTATGCCCTTGTCAAGAATAGTTTACATTTTGGAGATTAGAGGAGAGAAACGAAATATGAATCAAGAAGTGTATTTGTATACTGCCGGAGACTTAAAAAGCGAATTAAAAGAAATAAACGGGATGCAAGATCTGGAATTGGAAGAAGCAGTAGAGCGTTTTACTAATCCGGCTGGAGATACCTTTTTAACAATCTTATGTTGCTAATTATTTTAAGAGCAGGATGTTCATGCGAGCATCCTGCTTTTTTCGGAGGAGCTTATGAAAGATACGTATTTGTGGGAGAGAGAGTATAGAAAAGACCAGAAGAAACCAGCCAATGAAAAGAAAAAGCAATACTGGGAGCAGCTTTTAGGAGAAGCTTTGGTGTCGGAACTTCAAAAGCGACATCCTGACTTTCAGGCATATCTGGAAGATCAAAGATTTAAGCGAAAAGAAGGGACTTACACGGGAAGTTTGCGTGTGGAATATAGGGAATGGAATGATCCATCAAAGGAGATACGAAGAAAGATTGGAGATACGAAGCTGTTTTTTGCAGAATTTTACCAGCCTTTTTTGATAACAGGAATAGAGGAATTCAAACGTCAGTTACATACCGGGAAAGAGCAGATCACTTCGGGCGTATATGAAGATTTTGGGAATGAACTGGCGGTCCGTCTGCAAAATATGGCACTTCGCACTTTGATTGCGGAAATGCATGGTTACAAGCAAAGGGGAATGCTAAAGGGAGCGGACTCGAAAGAGGAGTATCAGGACTTTTGCAGAATATGTGGAAGAAAAGAGTTTTTCTATTATATCGCAGCCACCTATCCGGTTCTGATTCGATGTATCCGGGAGCGTATAGAGTGTCAGATCCAGTACTATGTACAGGTAGTGCAATGGTTCCGGGAAGATTCTGATAAAATCGGGGAACTCTTTTTTGACGGGGGAACTCAGGGCAGGATCACAGGGATAGAATCGGGACTATCGGATCTTCATAACGGTGGGAAAGAAGTACTGAAAATATGTCTGGAAAACGGGAAAAAGCTACTTTTAAAACCTCGTTCTATGGAGAATGAACAGTTTTTCACAAGGCTTCTGGGGTGGATCAGTGAAAGGACGGGTTCAAGCCAGTATCATTATAGAATCCTGTCCTGCCGCGACCATAGCTGGTGTGAAATCGTGGAATATCAAAGCTGTGAATCGGAGCAGGAGATCCGTCAGTATTACAGACGACTGGGAGAACAGCTCTTTCTCTCCTATCTCCTTGGAACGAGTGATATCCATGCGGAAAATCTGATTGCCTGTGGAGCATATCCGGTGATTGTGGATCTGGAAGCATTGGCACGACCGGGGAAAGAGATACAGGCAGAGTCAGCGGAGGATGCAATTTATTCCTGGATCCGGGAATCGGTGATTGGAACAGGAATCCTGCCTTTTTATGTGTGGAACAAAGAGGGAGAGGGAATTGACGGGAGCGCCATTCACAGCAAGAAAGGTCAAAAGCTTCCATTTCAGATTCCGGCGGTGGCGGAAGAAGAGACTTCCAACATGTATATCACCTACCGGGAGGGAGTTACTTCCGCAGGCAGGAATCTTGCATGGATGAAAGGAAAAGAGGAAACGATCACGGCATATGTGGACGATCTTCTTAGAGGATTTTCCGAGGCGTATCAGGCAGTGGAGAAAGAAAAAAGAAGCTTTCAAAGTGTTCTGGAAGAAGGGAAAGGACTCAAAAGCAGGGTTGTTTTGATGCATACGCAGCGGTACGCGATGCTGTTAAACAGTTCCTATCACCCGTCCCTTCTGATGGATGGAGCGGATCGGGAAATCTTCCTGTGTTCCATTGGACAGGGACGCCGGGACAGGGAAGAGCGGATTGTCCGGGAAGAAATCCGGGCATTGCTGCGGGGAGACATCCCATGCTTTTCCAGTGGAATGGATGAGAAGAGCTTATATGCCGGAGAGGAGAAGTGTGAGGAAGCCTTTTTTCAAAGGACAGCATACAGCCGGATTCTGGAACGTCTGGGAGGGATCGGTCAATCGGACCGGAATAAGCAGTGTGATCTGATTCGTACATCCATGGAACTTATTCCGGAGAATAAAGAGCATTTTGTGAATCAGATATACGAAGTCAGAGCGGACGAGGAATTTGAACGGACGGTGAATAAGGAAAGTCTGGATCGGGTCATTACTATGCTGTCAGACAGATTGTGCAGTTATGCGCTCTGGAATCAGAAGAGGAGCGAGGTGAGCTGGCCTGTCCTTCGCTTTGCTTCTTCCGGGAGCTGTGCGTGGCAGATCCGTCCGATGGGTATTTACTTTTATGATGGATTAAGCGGGATGCTGCTCCTTACTACTGTGATGCAGGAAAAACAAAAATCCGAAAGAATTGAGAGAATTCAGAAAGCGTTACAGAGACAGTTGTTTCGATATACAGATGAGGGGATGGAAGATCTAAAGAATCTACAGTCCCAAAATACCGGGGCGTATACAGGGGAAAGTTCTGTCGTCTATACCTATTTAAAACTGTATCAACTGACAAAGGAAGCGATTTATTTACAGTATGCCAGAAAACATGCGGAAATCGTTTCAAAAATCGTTCCGAAAGATACTTGTGCCGACCTGCTTGGAGGGAAAGCGGGAGCAGCATGGATCTTCCTTCAGATGTTTGAGCAGACGGGAGAAGAGAGATATGTGAAGGAGGCAGAAAAGGCGGTCTACTCTATGCTCCCGCAGGCGGTGAAGATGGATTGCGGAATCGGATGGAAATTGGAAACAGGAGAAAATCCAGTCAGTGGAATGGCACATGGAAACGCTGGAATTCTGATGCCGGTTCTTGCACTTTGGGAACTTACGAAGAAGCAGGAGTATGAAATCCTGGCAGAAAAGGTCCGGGAATATGAAGAGAGCCTTTATGATGAAAAAAGAGGAAACTGGATCGATCGAAGGAAAGATAAGGAAGAAGGAGAAGATACCGTAGCATGGTGCCATGGGGCGGCCGGAATCTTACTTGCGAGGCTGTGGTGCTATCAACGTGTGACGGACAGAGCATGGAAGGAAAGGTTGAAAAACGATATTGAAAGAGCGTATCGAAAAACAGAAACATACTGGAAACGCGACAGCTGGAGTCTGTGTCATGGAACAGGAGGTAATCTGTGGATTCTGGATATCGCAGATCGGGTACTTGGGAAGGAACAAAAGAACAGGATGGATATAGACGAATTCCAATTACTTCCGCAGGAGAGATTAAATCCGGGGATTATGGGCGGATATGGGGGGATATTACTTTTCTTAATTACATAAATGAAAAACTCATGGACATGAAAAACGTATTCATGTCCATGTTATTGAATAAAATGGGAAAAA
>DWVZ01000211.1 GCA_019119975.1 Candidatus Blautia merdavium
GCCTCTGTATACTGGGCGTCCATGACCGGGATCTCCCGCTGGGCAAACAGATACTGCAGCTTTCCCACGCCGTTGTAGTCCGTATCCACCTCAGCCAGAACGCCGTGGTATTTGGTGATGACTCTGCTGCAGGCAAGCCCCTCCTGGACGGCTTTAGCATAAGCACGCACCAGACCGCCTGTGCCTAACAGGTTGCCGCCGAAATAGCGGGTCACTACCACTGCAGTGTCATACATCTCTTCTCCCAAAAGCACATCCAGCATAGGTCTGCCCGCAGTGCCGGAGGGTTCTCCATCGTCGCTGCAGCGGACGATTTCTCTTCGCTCTCCGATCACATAGGCGAAGCAGTTGTGGGTAGCGTCCCAGTATTTTTTCCGCATTTCTTCCAGAAAAGCTGCCGCCTCTTCCTCAGACTTTACCAGGCGGGTGGTAGCGATGAACCTGGATTTTTTCTCAACGATCTCCCCTTCTCCGCCTTCATAGATAGTTTTATATTGTTCTAACATACCTGTCTCCGTTTCTTTTTCTGCTCTTTTCGCAGCTATTTTAGCATATTTTTCCTCAGGAAGGGAACATTTCTAAAAGAAAAAGAAAGAAAAACGGAAAATCTCCCGCCTAAACATAAGTTTCTTGAATTAGACAGTCTCATTTGTTATAATGGACGGGAAAAGGAGGAAACGCTAAATGAACTTTGGAAAACGGGCAACAGAAAAAAAGCGCAACGCCCTGACCTCCCATTCCACCATGATGGGAAAAAAGGCGAATGTGTCTTTTCTGCGTATTATTTTCATCTCCCTGATTGCTCTGTTTGTGATCGGCGGCTGTATGGGCATCGGAGCCTTTAAAGGACTCCTTGACGACGCCCCTGAAATTTCGGAAATCAACATCGTTCCTGTAGGTGAAGCCACCTTTGTCTATGATGCCAACGGAGAGCAGATGCAGAAGCTGACCTCTCCTAATTCCAACCGTATGCCGGTGGAGCTGGATAAGATCCCCCTGGATCTGCAGCATGCCGTCATAGCCATTGAAGACGAACGATTTTACGAACATAACGGTATTGATATAAAAGGTATTCTCCGTGCCGGTGTCAAAGGTCTTACCACAGGGCACTTTTCGGAAGGCGCCAGCACCATTACCCAGCAGCTTCTGAAAAACAATGTTTTCACAGGCTGGACCAATGAATCCGTGATCGAACGGTTCAAACGTAAATTTCAGGAGCAGTACCTGGCGCTTCAGCTGGAAAAGCAGGTAAGCAAAGAGCTGATCCTGGAAAACTATCTGAATACCATCAATCTGGGAAATGGAAATTACGGCGTACAGGCAGCAGCCCAGGACTATTTCGGCAAAGACGTTCAGGATCTGACTCTTTCTGAATGCACGGTGATTGCCGGCATCAGCCAGAATCCTACCATGTTCAACCCGGTTCTTAATCCGGATAAAAATGCCGAACGGCGCAAAGATGTCCTGAATAAAATGCTGGAACAGGAGTATATCACAAAGGAACAGTATGACGAATGTCTCGCAGATAATGTCTATGAACGCATCCAGTCTGTAGAACAGCAGGAGGAGCAGACCAACAGTACCTACAGCTACTTTATCGATGAACTGACCGAGCAGGTGGTCGCTGATCTCCAGGAAAAACGAGGCTATACGGAATCCCAGGCATATAATGAATTATACAGCGGCGGTTTAAGGATCTACACCACACAGGATCCTGTCATTCAGCAGATCTGTGACGAAGAATACCAGAATCCTTCCAATTTCCCATCCGGGACTCAGGTCCTTCTGGATTATGCGCTGACTGTCAAGCATCCCAATGGAGAAGAAGAAAGCTACAGTGATGAAATGCTTAAAACTTATTTTCAGCAGAATGAGCGTTCTGATTTTTCTCTTCTGTTTGACAGCCAGGAAACAGCCCAGGCTTATGTGGACGCTTATAAACAGACCATCCTGGCAGACGGAAGCGAGGTCGTGGCAGAACAGGCTTCCTTCACGCCTCAGCCTCAGTCCTCTATCGTGATCATGGACCAGCATACCGGCTATGTGAAAGCGATCGTAGGCGGCAGGGGAGAAAAGACCAGCAGCCTCAGCTTAAACCGTGCAACCAACACCCTGCGCCAGCCTGGTTCTACTTTCAAGCCCCTGTCTGCTTATGCGGCAGCTCTTGACTCCGGAGAAATGACTCTGGATACGACTTTTAAGGACGAACCTTACAATTACGCCAACGGCGAGCCTCTGTACAATTACGATCATCAGTATCATGGAACGGTAAGTATGTACAAGGCAATCATTGAATCTTACAACATTCCTGCAGTAAAATGCATGGAAGAAATCACCCCGGAGGTAGGCGTGCAGCAGCTGGAGAAATTCGGTTTTACCTCCATTCTGGACGAGCCCACCACCATCGGAGACAAGATTTATTCCGATGTGAACCTGCCCACGGTACTGGGCGGTATTACCAAGGGCGTCAGCAATCTGGAGCTGACTGCAGCATACGCAGCCATTGCCAACAACGGAACTTATATCAAACCGGTCTTTTATACAAAGATCCTGGATTCCGACGGCAATGTAGTGATCGACAATACACCGGAAAAATCCACTGCGGTCAAAGCCAGCACCGCCTACCTGCTGACAACAGCTCTTCAGGGCGTTGTCAATGAAGGAACCGGCTACCGTCTTCAGTTAAGCAACATGCCGGTGGCAGGAAAGACCGGTACTACAGATGACTACCGCAATCTGTGGTTTGCAGGCTTCACTCCTTATTATACCTGTTCGATCTGGTCAGGCTATGATGACAATACCGTCCTTCCAGCCGGAACTATGAGGACTTACCACCAGACCTTGTGGCAGAAGATCATGCAGAGACTGCACAATGATCTGCCTTCCACAGAATTTAAGATCCCCTCCACCGTGCAGGAAGTTTCCATCTGTACAGAGACAGGGCTTCTGGCAACTTCCAGCTGTCCGTCTGAGACCAAGGTTTATGATACGGAGAATGTACCTACCAGATACTGCGGCGGTCACGAAACCTATACCTATTATGAGCCGGACTGGAGCCCTGATGAATATGTACCCGAAGAAACCGTACCGGAAGAGACCGTGCCGGAGGAAACGGGAACGGAGGAATCCACTGGAGATGGAACGGAATGGTCGGAAGATAATCAGGATGCCCAGCAGCCTGCAGAAGGTGAAGGCGGCACCGAAGACCAGCCGGCAGCGGACGGCGGCGGCAGTGAAGCTCCTGCTGAATGAATCTGAACCAATAATTCTTTTAAATAAAAAACTGTCTGAGCTTGCATTTCGGCTCAGACAGTTTTTTTGTTTCCTATGCTCTTGACTTTCTTAAATTTTCACTTTCCTTTTATCTGCTTAAAATCAGTTTCGCGGCGCCGTAGATGCCCGCGTCATTTCCCAGAGTAGCAAGCTTGATGGGCGTTTCTTTGCATCCCTGGAATGCATATTCTTTAAATTTCTTTTCTACACAGTCTATAAGGACCTGTCCTGCTTTGGATACACCGCCTCCAAGCACGATCACATCCGGATCTGCCACACAGGAGAAGACAGCCAGAGCTCTTCCCAGATAACCAGCGAATTTTTCCACGATTTTTCCTGCCAGGGCGTCGCCTTCCTTATATGCGTCAAAAACGTCCTTTGCAGTGACTGCGTCTATTTCTCGCAGGGAAGATGCCTCATCCGAAGCTTCCAGCGCTTTCTTTGCCAGATTCGCAATGCCGGTGGCAGACGCGTACTGCTCCAGACATCCTTTATTTCCGCAGTTGCAGGCAACCGTCTCGTGAGGATTCACTGCGGCATGTCCGATTTCTCCGCCTGCGCCGTGAGCGCCTGTAACAATCTTTTCGTTGATGATGATCCCTCCGCCTACACCGGTTCCCAGGGTGGCAAGGATCAGGTTCTTAGCTCCTTGTCCGCCGCCTTTCCACATTTCTCCCAGTGCGGCTACATTGGCGTCATTGCCTGCCTTTACTGCAAGCCCTGTCAGATCTCCCAGCTCTTTCTCAATATTCTTTCTGCCCCAGTGCAGGTTGACAGCGCAGGCAATCTCTCCGTTTTCTTCGATCGGTCCCGGAAGTCCGATGCCGATGCCGGCGACTTCTGACTTTTCGATTTCCTTTTCTTCTAATTTCGCCTGGATCGCTGCTGCGATATCCGGCAGGATTTCCTTGCCGCAGTCCTCTGTGCGGGTGGGAATCTCCCATTTCTCTACAACCGTTCCGTCATTTAAAAACAGGGCGCATTTTACAGTAGTGCCTCCCACGTCAATTCCAAAGCAGTACTTTTCCATATGAATCAATCCTCTCCTTCGCCTCTTTTTCTCGCCATATTCTCCTGTACGCGGCGGTACAGTTCCTGCGCGGCATTGTAACCCATCTTCTTCTGTCTGTGGTTAACTGCCGCCGACTCTACGATCACTGCCAGGTTTCGTCCCGGACGGATGGGGAGAGAATGGCAGACAACTTTATTGCCCAAAAATTCTGTGTATTCCTCTTCCATTCCCAGACGGTCATATTCTTTATCCCGGTTCCACTCTTCCAGTTTGATGACCAGATCGATAGACTGGGTATCCTTTACGCTTTCTACACCGAACAGAGTCTTCACATCTATGATCCCAATACCTCTCAGTTCAATAAAGTGACGGGTGATATCCGGCGCAGAACCTACCAGAGTCACATCACTGACACGGCGGATCTCCACCACGTCGTCGCTGACCAGACGATGCCCTCTCTTAATCAGCTCCAGGGCAGCCTCACTCTTTCCGATTCCGCTCTCGCCCATGATCAGCACGCCTTCGCCATATACATCCACCAGCACGCCGTGGATGGAAATGCAGGGCGCCAGCTGTACGTTCAGCCAGCGGATGATCTCTGCCATAAATGCGGACGTCGTATTGCGGGTCACCAGTACCGGAACATCGTACTTCTGTGCCAGCTCCAGCATATCGTCATCCGGCTCTGTCATAGTGGTAAATACCATACAGGGGATCTTGCTGGACACGAAGCGCTCAAAGGCTGTGACCTTTTCTTCCCTCTCCAGGCTCATAAGGTAGCTGTACTCTACATATCCGATGATCTGGACCCGTTCGTTGGCAAAATGCTCCAGATAACCGGTCAGCTGAAGCGCCGGACGGTTGATCTCAGGCGTATTGATCCGCTTTGCGGAAATATCAATATCCGGTGTCTTGTTAAACAGGTTTAATTCCTGTATCATTTTTTTCAGTTCTACACCTTTCATGCTGTAATCTCCTTCTCTCAGTCTTGATTAAATCCATTTTATCACATGGTATCCGGCAGTTCAACCGCCGGGGCTTCCTTTTCTTCCTTCTCTTTGTGAAAAAAGTCATAGACCTGGCGGGCAGACCGCTCATTCATGGATTCGATCTGAGAAAGCTCCTCCACGGTCGCCTCCCGGATCCCCTCCAGACCTTTGTAATGCTTCATCAATGCTTTCCTCCGCGCGGGACCTACTCCGGGAATATCCTCCAGAAGTGAATGTACCTGCCCCTTGCTCCGCAGAGAACGGTGGTACTCAATGGCAAAGCGGTGGGCTTCGTCCTGGATCCTGGTGATCAGCTTAAAGCCTTCACTGTCCTTGTCAATGGGGATCTCCAGATTGTTAAAATACAGTCCCCTGGTCCTGTGGCGGTCGTCCTTGACCATACCGCATACAGGAATATCCAGATTCAGTTTTCCCAGCACATCCAGCGCAATATTCACCTGCCCTCTTCCTCCATCCATCAGGATCAGATCCGGAAACCGGGTAAAGCTGCCGTAATCCGGGTCCAGGTTTTCCTTTTCCCTGGTCTCCTGTTCGTCCAGCCCATGGACAAAGCGGCGGGTCAGCACTTCCTCCATGCTGGCATAGTCGTTTGGTCCTTCTACGGATTTGATCCGGAATTTTCTGTAGTCGCTGCGCTTGGGTTTTCCTTTCTCATAGACCACCATGGAGCCCACAGACTGAAAACCGCTGATATTGGAAATATCGTAGGCTTCCATGCGGTAAATATCCTTCATTCCCAGCAGCCCGGCGATCTCCTTGACGGCTCCTATGGTCCTGCCCTCTTCTCTTTTGATCTTTTCCTTATCCTGTCTGAGCACCATCTGGGCGTTCTGGTAGGCAAGCTCTACCAGCTTTTCCTTGGTTCCCTTCTTCGGCACCAGGATCTTCACCTTCCTGCCTCTGCGCTTCTCCAGCCATTCCTCAATGAGCTCCTGATCCTCGATCTCCTCCTGGACCATGATCTGTCTGGGGATAAAGGGCGTTCCCGCGTAAAACTGTTTCAGGAAGCTGGAGAGAATGCTGCTGCGGCTGTCCCCCTGAGCGATCTTCATATAGAAATGATCTCTCCCGATCAGCTTTCCATCCCGGATAAAGAATACCTGGGCAACCGCGTCCTCCTGGTCTGCGGCGATTGCTGCCACATCCCGGTCATCTCCGTGCTGGTCCGTGATCTTCTGCCGTTCGCTGATCTTGTCCACACTCTGCATCAGATCCCGGTACTGGGCAGCTTCTTCAAAATTCATTTCTTCGGAAGCCTTATACATCTTCTCTTCCAGTTCCTTTAAGATGGCTTTGTGATTGCCGTTTAAAAAGTCCAGAACCTGGCTGACCTGCTCCCGGTAGGCTTCTTTGGAAATATAGCCCTGGCAGGGCGCGTCGCACTGTTTAATGTGATAATACAGGCAGGGCCGTTCCTTCCCGATGTCCCGGGGCAGCACCCGGGAACAGGTGCGCAGACGGTACAGCTTCCGGGTCAGTTCGATCACGTCCTTAACTGCGCCGGAGCTGGTGTACGGACCATAATACTTGGATTTATCCTTTTTCATTCTCCTGGCAAAAAGCACCCGGGGAAATTCCTCTCCTACTGTCACTTTGATAAAAGGATATGTCTTGTCGTCCTTGAGCATGGTATTGTACTTGGGACGGTGCTCCTTGATCAGGTTGCACTCCAGCACCAGCGCCTCCAGCTCCGAGTCTGTGAGAATATACTCGAAGCGGGCGATCTGCTCCACCATCTGCTCCTTTTTAATCCCCAGATTCCGGCTGCTCTGAAAATACTGCCGTACCCGGTTCTTCAGGCTGATCGCCTTGCCCACATAGATAATGGTGTCGTTTTTATCATGCATAATATACACGCCGGGTCTGGAAGGGAGCTTCTTTAACTCTTCTTCTATATCAAACATTTTTCCACCTATTTTCTGCTGATTTCAAATTTTT
>DWVZ01000212.1 GCA_019119975.1 Candidatus Blautia merdavium
CGGTTCTTTCGGTTCTCCGGGGCGGAGAAAGGTACTTGGTATAAAGGTATGGCCTTTGAACTGCTGCGGAGCATCTTTGAGGCTTTACAATTTGTCGCTCTATTGATAGTGTTGCGGGCGTTGGTAGGACAAAACATGACCGGGGCCACCGCATGGATGGCTTTGGGAATTATGGCGGTTAGTGTGGCTGGTGCCGCGTTCTGCTGGTATCTGGCTCACAATAGCGAAGGACATGCCAACTACCGAATGTGCGGAGAAAAGCGTATTCACATCGGTGAACGCATGAAATATATGCCGATGGGTTATTTCAACGCACAGAGCCTTGGCAGTCTTACTGCGGCAGCCACCTCTACAATGTCCGATTTGGAGAGTATGTCTTTTGCAGTGATCGCCCGGACAGTTGTGGGTATGATCCGGACTACGATCTTTTCTCTGGCGACCATGTGCTTCGACTGGAGAATCGGTCTGGTGTTCTTTGTTGGGATACTGCTGTTCCTTTGGGTCAATTCCCGACTACTTAAGAAATCCCGTGAGCTTTCCCCAGGGCGATTGACTGCACAGACTAAATTGGTAGATGCTGTGCTGGAATACATACAGGGCATGAGTGTGGTGCGCGCTTTCCATGGGGATAAAGCGGCAAAACAAACTCTAAACAATACCATTAAAGAAACAGAAAATCAAAACTTCAAATTGGAGCGCAAACGCATCCCCTACAATGTGCTGGAGCAGGTTGTTTTGCGCGTTACTTCTGTATTGGCAATCCTGCTTTCTATTTGGTTTTTCCTGCAAGGGAATATGTCGCTGTTCACCTGTTTGATGATGGTGGTATCTGCGTTCTTGGTATATAGCGAATTGGAATCGGCTGGTGAGATGTTCTTTATGCTGCCGATGATTGATGCTTCCATTGACCGGGTAGAGGAAATTGACCGGGCGCCCAAGATGGATGAGGGCGGCTCTGTTCAGGTGCCGAAAAGCCATGACATTTCATTTGACCATGTGGACTTCTCCTATGGAGATCGGAAAATCATTGATGATGTGAGCTTCACAATTCCAGAAGGCACGACTACCGCTATTGTGGGACCCTCCGGTTCCGGCAAAACAACGCTTACCAGCCTTATGGCCCGTTTCTGGGATGTGAACAAAGGCTCCGTGAAATTGGGCGGCATTGATGTAAAAGACTATTCGCTGGACAGCTTGATGAGCAATTTCAGTATGGTTTTTCAGAATGTGTATTTGTTCAACGACAGTATTGAAAATAACATCAAGTTTGGTAAGCCGGCGGCCAGTCATGAAGAAGTGGTGGCTGCGGCAAAAGCCGCCCGGTGCCATGATTTCATTATGGCACTGCCTGACGGCTATGACACGGTGATTGGTGAAGGAGGAGCCACAATATCCGGCGGTGAGCGTCAGCGGCTTTCCATAGCCAGAGCCATGCTGAAGGATGCTCCCATCGTAATTTTGGACGAGGCAACCGCAAATGTTGATCCGGAGAATGAGGCGGAACTTCAAGCGGCCATTGAAGCATTAACCGGAGGCAAGACCATTATTATGATCGCCCATCGACTGAAAACGGTGCGCCATGCAAACCAGATTTTAGTGGTAGATCACGGAAAGATTGTCCAGCATGGCACTCACGACCAACTGATCCGGCAAAAGGGCATTTACGCTGATTTCATTTTGACCCGTAAAGCTGTCATTGACTGGAAGATCAGCGCATCATGCGGGGAGGCGGAGGCTTGAGTACAAAAAGATTTCTACTCCAAAAACTTTTACAACTGTTAATGACTTTGTTCCTGGTAACGGCGATCACTTTTATCCTGATGCAGCTTTCGCCTATTGATGCCGCCGAAGCCTACTCGCGCCGTATATTCACGGTCGATGAGACGCGTATTGAAGCAGTGCGTGAGCAGATGGGATTGAATCGCCCGATTGTCGTACAGTATCTGGACTGGCTGAATGACTTGCTTCATTTTGACTTAGGAAATTCGTATGTGGATAATCGGGATGTTTTCCTTATTGTCGGATCAGCCCTAAAGGAAACTGCCTGTATTGTGCTACTATCTGCGGTTCTTCAAGCAGTTGGGGCACTGATATTGGGGATTCTGCTCTATCTGACACGAAAGAATGTGATCGGCAAAATCCTGGCATTTGCGTCCATCGCGGCAATATCCATCCCAGCGTTTTATTTGGCAACTTCATTTATTGATGTGGTGGCCGTGAGATGGAACCTGATTAGTGTATCCGGCAATACAGGTTTAATGAGATACCTTCCAGCGGCACTCTGTTTGGCGGTGGGCGGGATCGCCTTTTTCGGGCAAATGCTTTCAAAAGCAATTCAGCAGGCCATGAGCGAGGACAGTGTTCTCTACGCCCGTTGCAGGGGATTAGGCGATCCTTATATTGTAGTGCGGTACGCTATGCCCCAGGCTATCATCTCTACGGTTCCGACATTTATGCAGATGATGGGAATGTGTATGGCAGGGTCCGCCATAGTGGAAAACATTTTCTCCCTGCCGGGGTTGGGGTATCGGATTGTAAACAGCCTGACGAATCGTGATCTGCCCGTGATTTACGCAACGGTGCTGTTCCTTGCTTTTGCACTGGTGATTTTCAACATTCTGGCAGACATTATCCAACGCCTGCTCCAGACACGAAAGGGGGACCTGTAATGAAACATTTGAAATGGATCATCCCGGTCCTCATCATTATTTTTTGTTTCCTCGGATTTCTTATCGCACCACATGACCCGGAGGCGATGGATATTGCCAACAAGTATGCGCCATTCAGTGCCGAGTTCCCTTTGGGGACCGATCAGTTTGGGCGCTGTGAATTATCCCGGCTTTTGTATGGCGGATATGTGACCCTCGGTATTGTACTGCTGGGTGGAGGCATTGTGCTTGTTCTTGGTACGCTAATCGGATTATGGCTGGGCAGAGCAAATGCCGCCAGAAGTTTGGTGTTCAGTAGCTTGCTGGACGCTGTAACGGCAATCCCACCTTTAGCTTACCTTATCATTTTTGTCGGGATATGGGGAAACAGCATCCCTACTATGCTGGTGGCGCTGACAGTTTCTCTAATTTTGAGGATGATTAAACTGGTCAAAACACAGACAGAGATTGAACTGGATAAGGCTTATGTATTGTGTGCGGTATCCTCCGGGGCCTCTCGTAGCAGGGTGCTATTTGTCCATATCTTGCCGAACATTATCCGGCCCTTGGTACATTTCCTCTGCCTGTCCTGCGCGGAAATGATTATGAATATCTCGGCATTTTCCTTTATCGGGCTAACCTTGGGCGATGATGTGATTGACTGGGGTTCGATGCTCTCCGAGGGGCGCAGTATGCTGATGACCCATCCATCGTTGCTTTTCCTGCCGATACTATTTATTTTCCTGTGTACCTTGGCCTTTAATTTGTTGGCAAAACAGTTGGAGGGAGGTGACGCGGCATGATAGAAGTCAAAAACCTGTCTGTTCAAACATCAAAAGGAGTCGTTCTGCTGGATCATGTGGAGTTTACTTTGACCCCCGGTGTCTGTACTGGATTGACCGGTGCCAGCGGCTCCGGCAAAACCACCCTCTTAAAGGCGCTGATGGGGGTATCAGATGGGGATGTATCCATCAACTCTGGACAAATATTGCTGGATGGAGAAGACCTGCTAAAAAAGCCAGAAAAAGTGCGGCGGGATCTCTGCGGGACAACTTTGGGATTTATTCCGCAAAACCCGATGACTGCTTTCAATCTCCATGTGCCAGTTGGGACACAGATGTCAGAGACATTTCGGAAACGGCTTCGATTAGACAAAAATGCTGCCCGCAAACTTAGTATGGATGTTTTGCAAAAGGTCAATCTTCTGGATACGAATCGGGTTTATCGTTCCTATCCCGGCCAGCTATCCGGAGGTATGCTTCAGCGGGCAACTATGGCGATTTTAATTGGCCTTTCCCCTCGGTACATCTTTGCAGATGAGCCGACCTCCGCTTTGGATGAAGAAAACAAGGCGTATCTGAACCAAGAGTTGACGCAAATGAAACAAAAGGCAGCAATTCTGTTTGTGTCCCATGATGATGCAGCTATTCGCACTCTCTGTGATGAGCTGCTTGTGATGCAGAGCGGAATCATTGTGGAGCGTGGCACAACGGCAGATTTGTTTGCCACCCCTCATAAGGAGTGGACAAAAGAGTTCGTGCGTCTGGCTATGGTTGAGGAAGGAGGTGGCTGGACATGGAAGAAATCGAAGTCCGAAATGTGAGCAAAGACTTTCTGGACGCCTCTGGCAAGCCCTTTCATGCGATAAGAGACATTTCATTTACATGGGTAAAAGGGGAAAATATCAGTTTTACCGGGGAAAGCGGTAGTGGAAAAAGCACAATGGCCCGCCTCTTAATCGGTTTGGAACGCCCCACCAGTGGCGAGATTTTGCTGGATGGCGAGAACATTGCCAAATGGAGTTATGGACAGTGGCGTAGCCATCGCACAAAGATACAGGCCGTTTTCCAGGATGCCACTGGCAGCCTGAACCGCAGGCTCTCCGTAGGGCATAACTTGGAGGAAGCATTACGCAATTTGACCAAGTTATCTTCCGAGGAGCGTAAAAAGAGAATTTTAGAACTGATGGATCTGACGGCCACCAGCAGAAAACTATTGGATACGCCAACCAAAAACCTATCCGGTGGTGAGCAGCGGCGCGTTGCACTGCTGCGGGCGCTGGCTGTGCGGCCTGACTATCTTATTTTGGATGAGTTAACCAGCGGACTTGATCTGATCTCTCAAAAGGCGATTCGGGAGGTTCTGGAGGCATACCATCGGGAATACCGGTGCAGTTATTTCCTTATCACCCACGATATGAAATTCGCCTATCGCCTGTCCCAGCGCATTTATGAGCTGGAAAGCGGGCAAATCGTTAATATCGGTCAATCTAATATTGACATAAATTCACAAGAAAGGAAGTAAACCATGAAAAAATCAAAACTTGCTCGTCTCATTGCGGCCATTTGTTGTTTCGCCATGCTCCTTGCTGCTTGCAGCAGTAATCAGACACCTGCGGAGTCTGGCGGCGATGGATCAACTACGGCAGACTCTGAAAAGAAAGTGCTGACCTACGCTATTGGAGCAGAAACCACAGACCTCTCCACCCTCTACATGAACAACTCCCTGTGCTGCACATCCAAGTTGGTGTATGAGAATCTGGTGAACTTCGACAACGGAGAAATTGTCCCCGGTCTGGCAGAGAGCTGGGAATATAATGATGACCAGACAGAACTTACTTTCCATCTGCGGCAGGGAGTTACCTTCCACAATGGAGAGCCGTTTAACGCCGAGGCGGTCAAGACTAACTTGGAACATAAGCAGTCCAATCCATCTTTCTACACGCTGAAGGGCATCACCGATATTACGGAAATGGAGATCGTCGATGACTACACCATCACATTCCACTATGACCACCCTTTTTATGCCTATCTGCAAGATTTTTGCTGGTCGGATGTGTGCCCCATGAGCGCGCCGGAGTTCATTATTCCGGGTGACTTCCAAACCATTTCCGGTGTGGCTGGCACGGGTCCCTATATCTATGATGAGTATGTGGCCGGCGAGTACACCCGCTTTGTCCGCAACGAGGACTACTGGGGCGAAAAGCCCTATTGGGACGAGATCATCGTCAAGTACATTCCTGACTCCACCTCCCGCCTGCAGGCGCTCCAGACCGGCGAGATCGACATGATCTACGGTGCCAGTCTGCTGAGTTATGAGGAATACGACCAGGCCCTTGCCATGGACGGTATTGCGGGCCAGATGGCGGATAAGGACACCCGTGTGCAGATTATCACTACCAATGCCACCCGTCCCTATATGTCTGATCTCCGAGTACGGCAGGCTGTGGCTTACGCCATCGATAAAGAGGAATTGTCCCAGGCTACTTCTAATGGTTATGAGCCTGCGGCAGATATGATTGTTACTCGTGATACGCCCTATGCTGATGTAGAACTGGAAACCACCTACGACTATAACCCCGATAAGGCGAATCAGCTTCTGGATGAGGCCGGTTGGGTCATGAATGAGAGCACCGGAATCCGTGAGAAGGACGGTGAGCCGCTGAATCTGCTGCTGACTTTGGAATCTGATTATAGTGCAACCAGTATGCCTACCGCCGAGGTCATCAAGAGCCAGCTCGCGGAGGTGGGGATTGATGTGACCATCTACGGCACCGAGCAGATGCAGTGGTACGCTGATTATCTGGAAGGTAAGTTCGATCTGACCCTGTGGCACAGTCAGTTTGCTTTTGCTTCGCCTCACTGCTGGTTTACCCCCATGGACAGCATGGTGCCGCAGACCCCCTCCCTGCCCGGCATTGAGGGCTCCGATGAATTCCTTGCTACTATTAAGAATCTGACGAACATGGTGGATGAGCAGGAGGTCCGGGATACCTATACCTACCTGTTTAACTTCGATATTGGAACGGCGCTGGATATTCCTCTGACCTACCAGAAGGATATGATTGTCTATAACACAGACAAGATTTCCGGCTATACCTTTACCGGAACCCCCTACTTCTTCGACATTCTTTCTCTGGAACCCGCTGAATAAGGAAGGTGTAAAATGAAGCTCCATGCGTCGGGAGAAGATTATCTGGAGGCTATCCTTGTTCTCCAAAAGAAAATGGGCATGGTGCGTCCAGTTGATATTGCCCGACACATGGGATTCACCAAGCCGAGCATCACCCACGCCATTACAACACTGCAGACCGGCGGATTTGTCGAGCGGGACGAGGACGGCTTCATTCGCCTGACCGATGTGGGCCGCGAGGTGGCCGAGCGCACCTATGAGAAGCACTGCTTTTTCACGGAAATGCTCATAGAGGCCGGCGTGGATCAAGAAACGGCTGAGGCAGATGCCTGCCGGATGGAGCACGCCATCAGCGAGGACAGCTTTCAGCACCTGAAGGTCAAGCGCCAGGGATAAATCTTGTTTAGAAAGGGCGGGCGGAGAAATCAGATCTTTGCCCGCCCTTTTTCTTTGTGTTAAAGCTGCAAAATTTTGATGGAAATAACCGCCTGATGGGAAAAATTGTCGTTCAGTCAAAATCCAGCGATCTTTGCCATTTACACTTAATATGGCGTTTTGAAACCATAAATAGATAGAAAGAACGGGAGGGATGTCTATGAGACGGAGAAATCAAAATAGCAGAGGTAATTTCAAGTTACAACAGGCGGTCTTATTCCAGAGAGAATGAGGCCGCCTTTTCTTTTATAATCCGACAAAAATCAACA
>DWVZ01000031.1 GCA_019119975.1 Candidatus Blautia merdavium
ACCACATGGAACCCTCTGGGACTTTTTACCTGGGAGAACATGCTGTCAAGAGGCGCGCTTCCTGAATGGGAACCCTGGTTGGTCCCCAGCCCCAGGCAGATCACAAGGGGTTTCGCCAGCTCCTGGGAAAGCTTTGACAGATATCGGATCCCCATCATGATATCCGTCATCTGATAAGCCGGAGCAGAGCCTGTGACATAGAAGAGTTCTTTTAAGTACTGCTTTGCTTCCTTTAACTTTACCACGGCAATGGAAGCCTCCGGAGCCGCGCCGTTAAAGTCGTTCTCCGGCAGGGGGCTTCCTCCGGCAACGCCTGCTAAAAAGGTGCCGTGCCCGTTTTCATCGGCAGTAGGAACCAGGGCAAGGGGATCGTCGGAGAGAAGCGCCTGGTCGATCATCTCCCTGGTATAAGCGCTGCCGTATTCCAGGTCATAGGGCGGCGTCCCGGTTTGTATGGTCTGGTCCCAGATGCCCAGGATCCGTGTTTCCCCGGAGGTCAGGCGAAAGGCAGGATGGGTATAGTCGATGCCTGTGTCAATAAATCCCAGCAGGATGTTTCGACCCATCAGATTCAGTACCGGCTGGTTCTGAGCAGCCGTGATCCCTGCTGCGTCCAGGCTCACCGTATCCAGCAGCGTATAGAGTTTGGGAATGGTATTGTAAAAGAAACCGCCGCTTAAGGTGTCCAGAAAAATCTCACTGGTGATCGGATAGTGGATCATACCGTAAAAGTCATTAAAAAGCTGCGCCCCCTGCTCCTGATACTGATTCAAAAAGCAGGGAAAAGCAGGAAGAATGATGTCGGCATATTCCTCAGATAGTATCATTTCTTTCTTATCAGGCATAAAAGCCCCCTGTCTGTGAGGTCTGTTTCCATTAGTCTATGAGACAGGAAAGAGAAATTTGCATAGGATAGTAGTAAACCCTCAAGGGCAAAAGGAAGTGGCGGACATGGAAAAAGAGCTGACCGGAAAAGGCGTCGGAGTGGCTGTTCTGGATACCGGGATCTATCCTCATATGGATTTTGACAGCCGCATCTGGGCGTTTCAGGATTTTGTAAATCACAGAACCGTTCCCTATGATGACTGCGGACACGGGACTCACGTCATGGGCATCCTGGGAGGAAGCGGAAAGGCTTCCAAAGGCAAATGCAGAGGCATAGCCCCAGGCTGCGGCATGATCGCGCTGAAGGTACTGGATGAAAAAGGAAACGGCAGTCAGGAAACCGTGATCAGGGCTCTGGACTGGATACAGGAGCACCGGGAAACCTATAAGATCCGCATTGTCAATATCTCCGTGGGAACCACCGAACGATATGGCCATGAAAGGCTGATCCAGGCAGTGGAAGAGGCGTGGGACAGCGGGCTTGTGGTGGTGGCTGCCGCCGGCAACCAGGGACCGGGACAGGGCAGCATCACGGCTCCCGGCAGCAGCAGGAAGATCATCACCGTGGGCTCCTCCGATATGCTGGTACAGAACCAGGGCATCTCAGGAAGAGGTCCCACCAGGGAGTGCGTCAGCAAACCGGACATTGTAGCGCCGGGCAATGAAATCCTTTCCTGTTCCAATAAAACCGGCGCCTTTCCTTATATCAGGAAGAGCGGCACATCCATGTCAACGCCCCGGGTGTCCGGAGGCATTGCGCTGCTGCTGGAGAAAGACCCTTCTTATACCAATCTGGAGATCAAGAAAAGGCTGAAAAAAACAGCCAGAAACCTTGGTTATCCCCACAATGTCCAGGGCTGGGGGCTCTTTGTGCCGGAACGTTTTTTGTTTTTATGACTGAAAAAAGAGTATTGACATATTTTGTATAATTGTATACAATGATACAAGCGATTCAACAAAGCAAAGTATTAGAATATAAGAGCAGACAGCAAAAGAAAAATTTCTATTGCAGCAGACAGGAGTGATTGATATGATAGATAGAGCTGTCAGAATGAATTACCACACAAATTTACTGGAACTGGAAGAGCACATGTATCCTCTGGTGGATGTGGAGAAGCCAAATGTATTCCGCAATCTTTTCCCTTACACGGAAGTCCCCAGGATCGCATTTAATGACAGGATCGTACCCCATCACATGCCGGACGATATCTGGATCACAGATACCACCTTCCGGGACGGACAGCAGTCCCGGGCGCCTTACAGCACAGAGCAGATCGTAAAGATTTACGAATATCTCCACCGGCTGGGAGGACCCAACGGAAAGATCCGGCAGAGTGAATTTTTCCTTTACAGCAAGAAGGACCGGGACGCGGTTTACAAATGTCTGGAAAAAGGCTATGCTTTTCCGGAAGTCACCAGCTGGATCCGTGCCAGCAAGAAGGACTTTGAGCTGGTAAAGGATATCGGGTTAAAAGAGACCGGAATCCTGGTAAGCTGTTCCGATTATCATATTTTCTATAAAATGAAGATGACCAGAAGAGAGGCAATGGAGCACTATTTAAGCGTGATCCGGGACTGCCTGGAGATCGGCATCAGCCCCAGGTGCCATCTGGAGGATATCACGAGAGCAGACATTTACGGCTATGTGATCCCCTTCTGTCTGGAGCTGACCAAGCTGATGGAGGAATATTCTATTCCCATTAAAGTAAGGTGCTGCGACACCATGGGATACGGCGTGAATTATCCGGGAGCTGTGATCCCCAGATCCATTCCGGGAATTATATACGGTATCATGACACATGCCGGATTCCCCTCGGAGCTCATTGAATTCCACGGACATAACGACTTTTATAAGGCAGTGAGCAATTCCACCACAGCCTGGCTCTACGGCGCCTGCGGCGTCAACTGTTCCCTGTTCGGAATCGGAGAGCGGACGGGCAATACGCCTCTGGAGGCCATGGTCTTTGAATATGCCCAGCTGAAGGGAAGCCTGGACGGCATGGACACCACGGTGATCACAGAGCTGGCGGAATATTATGAAAAAGAGATCGGCTACAAGATCCCGTCCAACACACCTTTCGTGGGAACTGCCTTTAATGTGACCCGGGCAGGCATCCATGCAGACGGACTTTTGAAGAATGAAGAGATTTACAACATCTTCGACACCGACAAGTTTCTGAAGAAACCGCCTCAGGTGGCAGTCAGCAACACTTCCGGTCTCGCAGGCATTGCTCATTGGATCAACAATCATTTCCGTCTCAGCAAAGAGCACCAGATCGATAAGAACAGTGAGCTGGCAGTGATGGTAAAAGCATGGGTGGACAAGCAGTATGAAGACGGAAGAGTCACAGTTCTGACAGACGACGAGCTGCTGGCGGTGATCAGGGAAAGCTGTGACCGCCTGGGTATTACACTGCAGCGTGAATAAAAGATTCGCTTTAGGACAGGACAGGAATATGACAGGAGAAGGAAAATCATTAAGAGGCAAAGTATTTGAAAAAATCAGAAATGATATTTTAAAGGGCCGCTACAAAAAAGGCGACGAGCTGGTGGAGTGCACCATCGGAAAAGAGCTGGGCGTCAGCCGTACGCCTGTAAGGGAAGCCATCCGCCAGCTGGAGCTGGAAGGACTGGTGCAGCTGATCCCCAATAAGGGAGCATTTGTCACCGGGATCTCAGTCAAAGACGTGATGGATATGTACCAGATCCGCGCCAGGCTCGAAGGGCTGTGCGCGGCTATGGCGGCAGAGAAGATCACCAGAGAACAGGCAGAGGGCATGGAGGAAGCCATCGTACTGTCGGATTATCATGCAGACCGGGGAAATTACGACCAGGTCTGCCAGCAGGACGGCAGGTTCCACCAGCTTCTTTACGAAGCCTCAGGAAGCAGGATCCTCGCCCATACGCTGACGGACTTTCATGAATATCTGCAGAGAGTCCGCATGGCGTCGGTGAAATACCGGATGCGGGTGCGCCCCTCAAACAGCGAGCATAGGCAGATCCTGGACGCCATCAAAAACCACGAAGCCCAGCAGGCTGAGCAGGCGGCATACCAGCATATTTTCAACACCATTGAAAATCTGAAAAACTGTGATCTGGAAACGGTTTTAAAGGAAGAAATGAAATAGCAGGAAAGGAGCATTATCATGGCAAAAATACCAATGACCACTCCTCTGGTGGAGATGGACGGAGATGAAATGACCAGGATCCTCTGGAAAATGATCAAGGAGGAGCTGCTGGAACCTTTTGTAGATTTAAAGACCGAGTATTATGACCTGGGACTGGAATATCGAAACGAGACCAATGACCAGGTAACGGTGGACGCTGCCAACGCGACTAAGAAATATAAGGTTGCAGTCAAGTGCGCTACCATCACGCCTAATGCGGCACGTATGGAAGAATATCATTTAAAAGAAATGTACAAAAGCCCCAACGGCACCATCCGTTCCATGCTGGACGGTACGGTCTTCCGTGCACCCATTGTGGTAAAAGGCATTGACCCCTGTGTGAAGAACTGGAAGAAACCCATCACACTGGCGAGACATGCTTACGGAGATGTGTATAAAAATACAGAGATGGTCATTCCGGGACCGGGAAAGGTAGAGCTGGTCTATACTGCCCAGGACGGCACACAGATCAAAGAGCTGGTGCACGAGTTTCAGGGACCCGGCGTGGCACAGGGCATGCACAACCTGAACGGATCCATTGAAAGCTTTGCCAGAAGCTGCTTTACCTACGCGCTGGATACCAAGCAGGATGTATGGTTTGCCACCAAGGATACCATTTCCAAGAAATACGACCATACATTCAAGGATATTTTCCAGGAAATCTATGAAAAAGAGTACCAGGAGAAATTCCAGGAAGCAGGCATTACCTATTTCTATACTCTGATCGACGACGCAGTGGCAAGGGTTATGAAAGCAGAGGGCGGCTTTATCTGGGCATGCAAAAATTATGACGGAGACGTTATGAGCGATATGGTATCCTCCGCCTTTGGATCACTTGCTATGATGACCTCTGTGCTGGTATCTCCTCACGGTTATTTTGAATACGAAGCTGCCCACGGAACCGTACAGCGCCATTACTACAAGCACTTAAAGGGAGAGGAAACCTCTACCAACTCTGTGGCGACCATCTTCGCATGGACCGGAGCCTTAAGAAAGCGGGGAGAGCTGGACGGCAATCAGGAGCTGCAGGCGTTTGCAGACAAGCTGGAGCAGGCAACCGTGGCTGTCATTGAAGGCGGAAAGATGACCAAAGACCTGGCGCTGATCACCAGCCTGGAAAACCCAACCGTATTAAACAGCAAAGATTTCATTCTGGAGATCAGAAAACAGCTGGAAGCTTAAGAACATCCGCAGGCGTACCATGCCTGATAAAAGAAAAAACGGGAACTGCCGAGATACCTTTGACCATACCTCCGGGCAGTTTCCGTTTTTTGTTTTTTACCTGCAAATTTAAATCTGCGAATTTAGATCTATAAAAATTTTTTACTGGGCAAGCTCTTCCCATTTTTCATACAGCTCTTCCAGCTTGTTGGCGATCTCAGCTTTTTCTTTGGACAGCCGGATGCATTCTGCCACATTGCTGGCAATTTCCGGAAGCGCCATCTCTTCGTCAATTTCTTTATCCCGCTGCTCCAGCTCTTCGATGGCTTTTTCGGTTTTCTTTAGATCATTCTCCCGTTTTCGTATCCGTGCCTGTTCTTCTTTTTTCTGCTGCCAGTCCAGCTTGGCAGCAGATACAGAAGGCGCAGCGGCTTCCGCAGCCTGTTCAGGGGCATAGATGCTGGTCAGCTCTTCTTTTTTCTCCAGGTAGTAATCGTAATTTCCAATGTAGTTTACCAGCTTCTGGTTTGTCAGGTCCAGGATCCTGGTGGCAGTCCGGTTGATAAAATACCGGTCGTGGGACACATAGAGGACCGTTCCCTCGTAATTGTTCAGCGCCTCCTCCAGGATTTCCTTGGAGGTAATGTCCAGGTGGTTGGTGGGCTCGTCCAGGATCAGGAAATTGGCTTCTGAGAGCATCAGCTTTGCCAGAGAGACACGTCCCCGCTCCCCGCCGCTTAAGGAAGAAATCTTCTTAAACACATCATCGCCGGTGAATAAGAAGGCTGCCAGCAGATTGCGGATCTCTGTGTTGGTAAGCCGGGGATAATCATCGGAAATCTCTTCAAAAACCGTTTTCTCCATGTGCAGCACGTGGTGTTCCTGGTCATAATATCCGATGTGCACCTTGCTTCCCAGGCGGAAGCTTCCGGCATCTGCAGGGATCACCTGATTTAAGATTTTCAGGATGGTGGTCTTTCCGGTGCCGTTGTTTCCGATGATCGCCACACGTTCCCCTCTTTTAATAGAGAAATTCAGATCCTCAAACAGGGGAAGCCCCGGGAACGATTTGCTTAAATGCTCCACCATCAGCACATCGTTTCCGCTGGTGATGCGGGGCTTTAAAGAAATCTTCATGGCATCGTCCACTTCTGCGGGCTTTTCGATAACCTCCATCTTTTCTAACATTTTTTCCCGGCTTTCTGCCCTGCGGATGGATTTTTCCCGGTTGAACTGGCGCAGCTTTGCAATGACCTCCTCCTGATGGCGGATTTCCTGCTGCTGGTTGAGATAAGCCTGGTAGGCAGCTTTGCGCTGCAGCGCTTTCTTTTCGCTGTAGGCAGTGTAATTGCCGCTGTAGGAGGCTACTTTGGTATTGTCAATATCAATGATCTTGGTCACTACCTTATCCAGAAAATAGCGGTCATGGGAAACAATGAAAACCGCGCCGGGGTAATTAAGCAGATAAGATTCCAGCCAGGCAATGGAGTCCATATCCAGATGGTTGGTAGGCTCGTCCAAAAGGATGATGTCCGGACTGGACAGCAGCAGCCTTCCCAGGGCTACCCGGGTTTTCTGACCGCCGGACAGTGTAGAGATATCTTTGGAAAAATCTTCCTCTGCAAAGCCCAGTCCCTTTAAGACTCCGGTCAGCTCGCTTTTGTAGGCATATCCGTTTTCCATTTCAAATTCATGGGTCAGGCGGGAATATGCCTCCATCAGGCGGGTCAGGTCTTCGCCGACAGCCGTTTTCATCTCGCCTTCCATCTGTCTCATGCGCAGCTCCATATCCAGGATGTGCTGCTTGACCTGCAGAAGGGAGTCATAGATGCTCATGCCTCCGCTCAGGTCCTGGTGCTGGGCAAGATAACCGATGGATTTTCCTTTGGAGAGAATGACCTGCCCGGAGTCCGCGGCAAGCTCTCCCATGATGATCCGCAGCAGGGTAGACTTTCCTGCGCCGTTGATGCCCACCAATGCGGCTTTTTCCCGTTCTTCTATATGAAATGAGGCGTCATGGATCAGTGTAACGCCGTTGAATGCTTTTTCGATATTCTGACATGCAAGTATCATAATGATCCGTTCTCCTTTGTGTTTCGTAAATGCATATGGCTGAATAGTAACACGAAAATTCTTATTTGACAACAGATAAAATGAATTATAATTGACTTTATTTTAACGATTATATATAATAAAACCAGTAGTTCGGATTTTAGACAACAGGAGGGATCGTCGTGGACCAGAAGAGCATATCGAAAGCAGTAATCAGAAGACTTCCCCGATATTACAGATATTTAGGCGAGCTGATGGAAGAGGGCGTGGAGAGGATTTCTTCCAATGAGCTCAGTGAGAAAATGAGAGTGACCGCCTCCCAGATTCGTCAGGATTTAAACAATTTCGGCGGCTTCGGACAGCAGGGATATGGCTACAATGTTCCATATCTGTATACAGAGATCGGGAAGATTTTAGGGCTTGATAAGACCCATCACATGATTATTATCGGCGCGGGAAATCTCGGTCAGGCACTTGCCAATTACGTGAAATTTGAAAAAAGAGGTTTTAAGATAGTCGGCATCTTTGATGTAAATCCTGTACTGAAAGGAATTTCCATAAGAGGAAATCAAATCCGCATGATGGATGAGCTTCCGGAATTTTTAAAAGAACAGGAGGTCCAGATCGCGGCGCTGACCCTGCCTAAGGGCAATGCGGCAGAGACAGCGGATTTCCTGGTACAGCACGGCATCAAGGCGATCTGGAATTTCGCCCATCTGGATCTGGATGTTCCGGAGGATGTCATTGTGGAGAACGTACATTTGTCCGAGAGCCTTATGAGGCTTTCCTACAACCTGAATTGTTATGTGACAGAACACCAGAAGAACGAAGATTAACGTGTTTCTTTCCAGGAAAAGGCTGCGGTAAAAGAGTTTTACTGCAGCCTTTTCTGAGAGCAGGATTTGTGATAAAATACAGAAAGTTTTATGTTCCGGCAGGAAAGCAGGTGAAAGAATGGAACAGATCGTAACAGGAAGCCAGATGAAGGCGCTGGACGGCGCCACAATCGAAAACATAGGAATCCCCTCCCTGGTACTGATGGAGCGTGCAGCGCTTGCCCTGTGCGATGCCATGGAGGCAGAGGGATATTTAGAGGGCAGACTTTTATTTTTATGCGGATCGGGAAACAACGGGGCAGACGGGGTTGCCGCTGCCAGGATCCTGACGCTGCGGGGGTATGAGGCGGATGTCTGCATCCTTGGAAATCCCCTGCGTTTTACACAGGAAATGAAGAAACAGGTGGAAATTGCTGAAAAATACGGAATTTCCTTTGTCAAGACTTACCGATGCAGTGAATATACTACTATAGTAGATTCTCTTCTGGGGGTAGGAACGTCCAGGAATTTAGAGGGAGTCTATAAAAAAGCGGTGGAAGAGATCCGGCATTGCGGATGCCATGTGGTGTCCGTGGATATTCCCACAGGGATCTGCGCCGACACAGGAAGGATCCTGGGCGCAGCAGTGAAAGCGGATCTGACCGTGACGTTCGCCTATAAAAAGGCAGGGCTGTGCCTTTATCCGGGAGCTCTCTATGCAGGGAAACTGGTAACCGCGGAAATCGGTATCCACCGGCAGGACTTTCCTCTTGACGGTACGGAGATTTTTGCCTGTGAACCGGCAGATCTGCAGGAAATCCGAAGGGATCCCGGGGGAAATAAAGGAACCTTCGGGAAAGTCTTTCTCATTGCCGGAAGCCGGGATATCTTCGGCGCGGCGTATCTTAGCGGTCTTGCAGCCATGCGCACCGGAGCCGGCATGCTGAAGATCTGTACCAGAGAAGAAAACCGGCAGCAGTTTTCCTGTTTTCCGGAAGCCATGCTGCTCACCTATGACGATACGTCTGATCTGAAAGCTTTGGTAAGAGAAGGGCTTGCCTGGGCAGACACAGCAGGCATGGGACCGGGAGTGGGAACCGGCGCTCAGGCAGCCCGGCTTTTGGATGCGCTCCTGGAAGAGTGCACCTGCCCCCTGGTGCTGGATGCAGATGCCATCAATCTGCTTTCAGGAAAAAAGGAAAAATTAAAAAACTGCAAAGCTCCGGTGATACTGACGCCTCATTTAGGTGAATTTTCCCGTCTTACGGGAACGGAGATTGCCGCATGGAAAGAAAATCCGGTGGAGGTTACCCGGAAAGCAGCCAGCGCGTGCCAGGGGATCTTGGTCTGCAAAGACGCCAGAACCGTGGTAAGCGACGGAACACACAGCTGGATCAACCTGTCCGGAAATGACGGTATGGCGACTGCCGGAAGCGGGGATGTGCTGACGGGAACCATCCTGGGTCTTCTGGCACAGAAGCTCGCGCCTAAAGATGCGGCAGTCTTGGGCGCGTACCTGCACGGCTGTGCCGGAGACCGGGCAGCAGCGGCAAAGGGCAGAGCCGGTATGCTGGCAGGAGACATTCTGGAGGAAATTCCAAAGATTCTTTGCAGTCTGGAAGGAAAAGAGGGAAAATCATGAAAATACAGAGCAGGATTTATGCTGCAGTCAATCTGGATGCAGTTTTATATAATCTGGAAAACATGAAAAAAAATATCAATGAGAATACAAAGATCATAGCCGTACTAAAGGCAGACGGCTACGGGCACGGGGCTGTGCCCATAGCCCGTGAGATCCAGTCACTACCCTATATCTGGGGAATCGCGGTTGCCACAGTAGAAGAGGGCATGGAGCTGAGAAACGCCGGGATCCAAAAGCCTATCCTGATCCTGGGCTATACCTATGAAGAAGATTATGACACCATCGTAAGGGAGGATTTCCGCCCGGCAGTCTTTAAAAAAAGTATGGCGCAGAAGCTGTCCCAGGCAGCTGTAAAAGCCGGCAAGCCTGTGAATATACATATCAAAATTGATACGGGAATGACCCGGATCGGCTACCGGGATCCCCAAAGAGATGTGCCGGAAATCCTGGAAATCTCCAGGCTGCCCGGGATCCGCATCGAAGGGCTGTTCACCCATTTTGCCAGGGCAGATGAGACTGATCCTGCCCCCGCGTACAGGCAGCTGGAGAAATATGGGGAATTCCTGAAAAAGCTGGAAACCGCGGGGCTTTCCATCCCTTTGAAACACTGTTCCAACAGCGCCGGGATCATCCGCATCCCGGAAGCAAATCTGGACGCGGTGCGGGCAGGGGTCATCCTGTACGGCATGTATCCTTCCGATGAGGTAGAAAAAGAGCCGGTACCCTTAAAGCCGGCGATGGAGATCAAAAGCCATATCGCTTACATTAAGACGGTAGAACCCGGCACTCAAGTCAGCTATGGGGGCACGTATACCACCCAGAGACCCACCAGGATCGCCACGATCCCGGTAGGGTATGCAGACGGCTATGCCAGAGGTCTGTCCAACCGGGGAAGCGTCCTGATCCACGGCAGGCGGGCGCCGATTCTGGGAAGAGTCTGTATGGACCAGTTCATGGTGGACGTGACAGAGATCCCGGAGGCAAAAGAACTGGATGAGGCAACCCTTCTGGGAAAGGACGGGGAGGACTGCATCACCATGGAGGAGTTAGGAGACCTCTCCGGCAGATTCAACTATGAGTTTGCCTGCTGCATCAGCAAGCGGGTGCCCCGCATTTACATAAAAGACGGACAAGTAAAAGAATGAGACAGAAAAATACGTTGGATATTCATGAATACACACGGAAAAACTGGGAAACCTCATAGTGTGCGGGGGTTCCCCTCAGAATTTTAGTAATCGGAGTGTGAAGTGTGTGGTTATCAAACGTGGAGATATTTTTTATGCGGACCTGCGGCCGGTGGTAGGCAGTGAGCAGGGCGGCATCCGGCCGGTTCTGATCATTCAGAACGATATCGGGAACAAACACAGTCCTACCGTGATCTGCGCCGCGATCACATCCAGGATGAACAAGGCAAAGCTGCCGACGCATATTGAGATTGACGCGGCGTCTTACGCCATTGTAAAGGATTCTGTGATCCTGCTGGAGCAGCTTCGTACCATTGATAAGAGACGGTTAAAGGACAAGGTCTGTCATCTGGACGCGGAGATCCTGAAAAAGGTCAACCATGCTCTGTGCATCAGCCTGGAACTTCCGGTTTCCGGGCAGTCAGGAAATTCATGAAAAGGGCGCTGCAGAGGTCTTTACATAGTATGCAGGACACGATCATCTTGACGAATGGCAGGGAAAATGGTATTTTATTCATGGCGGAGGGAAAAGATTCCTTTTTCCTCCATAGGAAATTACGAAAAGAAAGAAGGAATAGAAAAAGTATATGGACGACGGGAGTACCCCTTTGGGGGTGGTAATCGTATTTGTTTTATTCATTCTCATTAATGGTATCATGTATGGATTCGGTTCAGCCATCCAGAAGGTCAGTGAGGACGACATAGAGAAGCGGGCAGAGGAAAAGAAGGATAAACGATCCCTGTGGCTTTTAAAGATCACGGAGCATCCGCTGCCGGTGATCAACACCATACTGACCACTGCTACACTGTTAAGCGTTCTCACAGGTTATATCAGCATACGGGGCATGACGCCCTATGTTTACCGCTGGCTTGTGAAGCTGCAGGAGCTTGCAGGCGCGGCAGTACCCCTTTGGGTTTTGTGGCATCTTGCAGCGGTGCTGGTCATGATCGTTTCGCTGATCGTTCTCATTGCTATGGGAATCCTTGCGGCAAAGAAAGTGTTTGCCAGCAGCCCCCTGAACTGGGTGTACCGCACTGCGGGAATCGTAAAATTTTTCGTTGCCTTATTTACACCGCTGAATTTCATCATCGTAAAGCTTTCCAACGGGATCGTGAGGCTCTTTGGGGTGGATCCCCATAAGAAAGAGGATGAAGTCACAGAAGAGGAGATCATCTCCATGGTGGACGACGCCCACGAAAAAGGCGTGATCGAAGAAAATGAGGCAGAGATGATCCAGAACATCATGGAGTTTTCCGAAACCGAGGCACAGGATATTATGACTCACAGGACCAATATCAATGCCATTGACGAAAAAACCACTTTAAAAGATGCGCTGGGTTATATGCTGAACAATACCAACTCCAGATATCCTGTATGCCGTGAGGATATTGACAATATCATCGGAATCCTTCATCTGAAAGATGTGACCATGCAGATGATGTATTCTGACTGCCAGGATCTGGCAATCGGGACCATTCCCAATCTGATCCGCGAGGCGGTCTACATACCGGAAACCAGGAACATCAATGATCTATTCAAGCGCATGCAGGCAAAGAAGATCCATATGGTCATTGTGGTGGACGAGTACGGGCAGACCTCCGGGATCGTCACCATGGAAGATATCCTGGAAGAGATCGTGGGAAATATTCTGGATGAATACGATGAGGAGGAAAACTTCATTCAGATCCAGACCGATGACTCTATCATCATGGAAGGGCTGACACCGCTGGAGCAGGTGGACGAAGTCCTGGATTCTGATTTCGATGATGATGAGGATTTCGACACCTTAAACGGATACCTCACCTCTGTCCTGGGACATGTTCCCAATATGGCAGAAGATAAAGAGGTCAGAGCAAAGGGTTATTTATTTACCATTTTATCAGTGGAAAATAATACAATACAAAAAGTGCGGGTAGAGAAGCTGCCCCAGGAAGAAAAAGGAGAAGAAGCATGTCAGGACATTCAAAATTCGCAAACATAAAGCACAAAAAGGAAAAAAATGACGCAAAGAAGGGCAAGATCTTTACGGTCATCGGAAGAGAGATCGTAGTGGCAGTAAAGGAAGGCGGTCCGGATCCGGCAAATAACAGCAAACTGCGTGATGTGATCGCAAAGGCGAAAGCAAACAACATGCCCAACGATACCATTGACAGGGGTATTAAAAAAGCTGCCGGAGATGCCAATGCAGATAACTTTGAAAAGCTGACCTATGAAGGGTATGGTCCCAGCGGAGTTGCCATTATCGTGGAGACTCTGACAGACAACAAAAACCGTACCGCAGGCAACGTCAGAAGCGCGTTCACCAAAGGCAGCGGAAATATCGGAACTCCGGGATCTGTTTCCTTTATGTTTGATAAAAAAGGTCAGATCATCATTGACAAAGAAGAGTGCGAGATGGACGCAGACGATCTGATGATGATCGCTCTGGACGCTGGCGCAGAGGATTTCTCCGAGGAGGAGGACAGCTTTGAAGTCCTGACTTCTCCGGATGACTTCAGCGCAGTCAGAGAAGCACTGGAAAAAGAGGGCATCCCCATGGCAGAGGCACAGGTTGCCATGATTCCGCAGAACTATGTATCCCTGACCGATGAGCAGGATATTAAGAACCTGCAGAAGACCCTGGATCTGCTTGACGATGACGATGATGTCACAGACGTATGGCATAACTGGGACGAATAAAATCAGACCTGTTTTCACATAATACCTCCAGAAGAAACCTGGAGGTATTATTATGTCTGACAATAAGAATGAACAACTGGAAAAGACCAAGCAGCAGGACGAACTGATGAAGGAAACCGGGGAAGCCATGCTGTCGGATAATGAAAAGGAGTATCACATCCAGCTTCTGACCATCATCGGTGAAGTGGAGGGGCATGAATGCCTGCCCAACAACAGCAAGACGACGAAATACGAGCATATCCTGCCCAAACTGGCGGTGATCGAAGACAGCAAGGAGACGGACGGGCTTCTGATCCTGCTAAATACCGTGGGAGGAGATGTGGAAGCAGGTCTCGCCATTGCAGAGATGATCGCGTCCCTCAGCAAACCTACCGTATCCCTTGTGCTGGGAGGCGGGCATTCCATCGGCGTCCCTATGGCAGTATCGGCAGATTATTCCTTTATCGTGCCCAGCGCCACCATGGTGATCCACCCTGTGCGCAGCAGCGGTATGTTCATCGGCGTAATGCAGAGCTACCGGAACATAGAAAAGATCCAGGACCGGATCACAGGATTCGTGGCAGAACACTCCCATATGAAGCAGGAACGGATCGAGGAACTGATGCTGGACACTTCTCAGCTGGTCAAGGATGTGGGCACCATGCTGGAAGGACCGGAGGCGGTCCGGGAAGGGCTCATCGACCAGGTGGGCGGGATCCGGGAAGCCATGGATAAGCTGTACCAGCTGATCGGTGAGGCAAAGGCAGAGAAAACTTCCTGATCTTTCCAGGAAGAAGCGCTGCGATTTTACGGTTGTTCTCGGAAAAGTTTTATGTTAAAATTAACTTTTGATAAACGTATACTATACAAATGAAGAGGTTAAAGAAATGTTATTGTTACAGGCGCTTATCCTGGGGATCGTACAGGGAATCACAGAATTTCTTCCCATCAGCAGCTCCGGCCATCTGGCGATTCTGCAGAATATCTTTCAGCTGAACACCAATTACAGTGTCTTTTTCAACGCAATGGTGCACCTGGGAACACTGATGGCTGTACTGGCTGCGTTTCAGAAGGATATCAAGAAGATCCTGCTGGAAGCCTGCAGATGTGTTTATGATATTCTGGAAAATATAAAAATTGCTCTTTATAACAGAAAAGAGCAGGAGGCAAAACGCTACCGGATGCTGATCTCCAACAATTACCGGAAGCTGTTTCTGCTTCTTTTCGTGTCCACCATTCCCACTGCCATAGAGGGGCTTTTGTTCCAGGATCTGGTAGCAGCGGCAGGAAGCAATCTCCTGGCTCCGGCAATGGGACTTATGCTGACAGCGGTTGTGCTGGTGGTGGCAGACTTTATCCCTGCTGGAGGGAAAATTCCCAAGGATGTCAGCTTAAAAGCGGCTTTCGGCATCGGCATCTGTCAGGGCATTACGGTATTTCCTGGAATTTCCCGGTGCGGCATTACCATTGCCGTATGTCTGATATACGGATTCAACAGGAAATTCTCAGTCAAATATTCGTTCCTGCTGGCGGTCCCGTCCATTTTGGGAGCCGCTGTGCTGGAGCTTACGCAGCTTCCCGGTTCCGGGATTTCCGCAGCGGAGGCAGGCGTCAGCCTGCTGGCAGCAGCGGCAGCCGGAATCGTGGGATATCTGTGCATTAAGAAAATGTTAAGTATCATTCAGAAAAAACAGTTCCGCTTTTTTGCAGTTTATTGTTTTATCATCGGTGCGGCGGCAGCGGCATATAGTTTTGCCATTTGATACATAGCGGCTTTCACCGGACGCAAAAAAGGAAGGATCAAGAAGGGGAGAGAAGCATGGCAGCAGCAAAAAGCAGCAGTGCAGGACGCACTGGCGGAACCAGGAAAAAGTCCACCGGAAGTCAGAGAAAAGGAAGCAGCAGAAAAAAATCTTCCGGAAAGAGAACGCAGAACAATACAGAAGCCGGCATAAAGGCAGAGATCCTTCTCTGGCTGGTGCTGGCTGTTTCTGTTGTACTGCTGGCAAGTAATTTTGGAATCGGCGGAATTATAGGAAATGCAGTCAGCAGCTTTTTCTTCGGATTGGTGGGGCTGATCTGCTATCCCCTTCCTTTTTTCCTGTTTCTGGGAACCGGTTTTGTCATATCCAATAGAAAGAATCCCCGGGCATACCGGAAAATGGCAGGATTTCTCCTGCTGTTTCTGGCGCTGTGCATGTTTGCCCAGATGGTGACTGAGGGCGCCTTTTTTTCGGAAGGACCGGGAGAATTCTACAGAATTTCTGCGGACTATAAGACCGGAGGAGGAATCGTAGGCGGCGTTCTCAGCAGTGTACTTGCCAGGGCATTCGGCACTGCGGGAACCTATGCCATCATTTTCGCGGCAGTGATGATCTCACTGGTGCTGATCACCCAGAGATCTATGTTCGATCTGATCCGCAGAGTCAGCCGTGCTTTCTGCCGCTTTGCTTCCGACCGGCGGGAGGAACATCTCCAGAACCGCCGGGAACGTATGGCACAGCCGGAAGAGATGGAGGAAAGCGAAGGGAAAAGACGCAGAAAGCGGACAGAAGAAAAGAGAACCGCAGCATCGGAAGCAAAAATGGACGCCCGGGAAAAAAGAGCGCGAAGACGCACAGACAGCAAAGAGGAGCATCCGGAAGAAAACACACTGTCCCCAAGTATTTCTCCGTTTAATGACCAGGATATGGAGGAACTGCCCTTCCGCCCGGAAGATGCCTTTCCTATCCAGAGAGGGGATTCTCCGGTACAGGATATGGAGGAAATCCTGGCTGAGGAAGTGTCCGCTCCTGCAGTAAAAGAGGAAAAGCCGCCCCGCTCCTCCCAGGAAGAAATCCGGCAGGGCATTCAGGAAGTGAAAGAAGAGATTGCCAGCAAAGAAGCCCAGGTGAAAAAGGAATATCAGTATCCTCCTCTGAATCTCCTGAAAAAAGGGAAGAAATCCGGGGGCGACTCCGATTCCCATTTAAGAGAGACGGCGGCAAAGCTTCAGGATACCTTACATAATTTCGGAGTCAACGTAAGCATCACCAATGTCAGCTGCGGTCCTACTGTTACCCGCTATGAGCTTCAGCCGGAGCAGGGGGTAAAGGTCAGCAAGATCGTCAGTCTGACCGATGACATCAAACTGAACCTGGCTGCCACAGATATCCGCATCGAGGCTCCCATACCGGGAAAAGCGGCGGTGGGCATTGAAGTGCCCAATGAGAAAAACAGCCCGGTCATGCTCCGGGAACTGCTTGCCAGCGACGCCTTCCAAAACTGCGGATCCAAGCTTGCCTTTGCCGCAGGAAAGGACATAGCGGGGCAGCCGGTGATCGCGGATATTGCCAAAATGCCCCATCTGCTGATCGCGGGTGCCACAGGCTCCGGTAAATCCGTGTGCATCAATACCCTGATCATGAGCATCCTGTACAAGGCTTCTCCGGAGGACGTAAAGCTGATCATGATCGACCCCAAGGTGGTGGAATTAAGTGTTTACAACGGGATCCCCCACCTGTTCATCCCTGTGGTCACAGACCCTAAGAAGGCGGCAGGCGCCTTGAACTGGGCAGTAGCTGAGATGACCGAGCGCTATAATAAATTTGCCCAGTATAATGTCAGAGACTTAAAGGGATACAACGAAAAAGTGGATTCTATTGCAGACATTGAGGATGAAAACAAGCCTAAGAAAATGCCTCAGATTGTGATCATCGTAGACGAGCTTGCAGACCTGATGATGGTGGCGCCCGGAGAGGTGGAGGATTCCATCTGCCGTCTGGCACAGCTGGCGCGGGCGGCTGGACTGCATCTGATCATTGCCACCCAGAGACCTTCTGTGAACGTCATTACCGGTCTGATCAAGGCGAATATGCCCTCCAGGATTGCCTTTTCTGTTTCCTCAGGCGTCGATTCCAGGACCATTCTGGATATGAACGGAGCGGAAAAGCTGCTGGGAAAAGGAGATATGCTGTTTTATCCCCAGGGCTATCAGAAGCCTGCAAGACTGCAGGGAGCCTTTGTCAGTGACCAGGAAGTCGCGGCTGTGGTGGACTTCCTTTCCAGCCAGCACCCTGCTGCTCAGTATGACAAGGAAATCCAGGACAAGATTGATGCGGCAAAGGACGCTGCTCAGGCAGCTGCCCCGTCGGCAAGCGACAAGGATGCTTATTTCACGGAGGCAGGCAAATTTATCATAGAAAAAGAGAAAGCTTCCATCGGAATGCTTCAGAGAGCTTTTAAGATCGGTTTTAACCGGGCTGCCAGGATCATGGACCAGCTCTGCGACGCAGGCGTGGTAGGGGAAGAGGAAGGCACAAAGCCCCGGAAGATCCTGATGTCCATGGAAGAATTTGAGAAATACCTGGAAGAATATTTATAGAGAATGGGGATACCACGATGAAATGCAAAAACTGCGGTACAGAGCTGAAAAAAGGCGTCTTTTTCTGCCCTGCGTGCGGAAAAGAAGTGCAGTGGGTACCAGAATATAATACCTTAGAAAATATCATGCGCATGAAAAAAGCTGCGGAAGAGGAGAGGCGCAGAAAAGAACTGGAGGCGCAGAAGGAGCGGGAGCGTGCCCAGAGACTGGCAGAGCAGGAGCGCAGAAGGAAAAGGAAAAAAAGGAACCGGATTTTAGGAGTGGCAGCTGCTTTTGCGGCGGTCTGTTCCGGCGTGCTGTTCTATTTTTATCAGAAACAGAATCATTCCTTTGACTTTCAGATGGCGCAGGCAGAGACCAAATTCAGCAATAAAGAATATGAGGAAGCAATGAAATATGTAGAGCGGGCGCTTGCCCTCCTTCCCCAGAATCCCCAGGCAAATATTCTGGAAGCCAAGATTTATCTGCACAATGGGAATGCAGATGCGGCAGAAGCGATCCTGAACTCTGTGATCCAGGCAGATCCGGAAAACACAAGCGCTTTCGGCGAGCTTCTGCGGCTTTATGAGGCAGATGAAAAAACGGAAAAGATCCAGGAGCTGATGGAAGACGCCGGGGAGAAGATCCGGACCTCCTTTTCAGAGTATATCTGCCAGCTTCCCCAGGTTTCTGAAAAAGGCGGGGAATATGATCAGGAACTGCAGCTGACCTTTGCTCCTCCGGAGGGGGTTCAGATCTATTATACTCTGGACAACACAGATCCGGACCAGGACAGCGTCCTTTATGAAGGCAGTCCGGTCATGATCGTAAAGGAAGGAAAGACTACACTGAAGTACATTGCCTACAATGCACTGGGCATTGCCAGTGAGACCGGCAGTGAGGTCTATCACCTGACCTTTCCTGTGCCGGACGCTCCGTCTGTGACACCTTCTTCCGGCAGATATAATCCCGATGTGCTGATCGAAGTGACGGCGCCGGAAGGCTGCGTGGTGTATTATTCCTTTGACAGCGCCCCTACCCTGGAAAGCAGTCTGTATACCGGACCGGTCAGCATTCCCCAGGGAGAGCATATTTTTATGGCGGTTGCCGTAGACGCCAGGGGAAAGACCAGCAGGACTGTCAGTGAGGCGTATGTGAACTATGGATGGTAGCAAAAACTGCCTAAAATACGGTAGAATGCACAAAAATGCATTTTTTTTACAGAAACCGGATTGAATTATTATTCAATTTGCCTTATACTGAAGGATAGCAATCCTAACCATATATTGATCCATATGCAGACAGCAGTATCAAACCAATATACGGGGATAAGAATGAGGAGGACATTATGTATAAGATTCTAAAAGCAGAAAAGCTCAATGAGATCGTATATCTCATGGACGTTGAAGCTCCTATGGTGGCAAAGCACTGCCAGCCGGGACAGTTTGTGATTGTAAAGCTGGATGATGCAGGAGAGCGTATTCCCCTGACCATCTGTGATTATGACAGAGAAGCAGGAACCATCACCATTGTATTTCAGCCCATCGGGGCATCCACAGAGAAATTTGCGAAATTGCAGGCAGGCGATGCATTTGAAGATTTCGTGGGACCATTAGGATGTCCGTCAGAATTTGTTCATGAAGATCTGGAAGAGTTAAAGAAAGAAAAAATTCTTTTCGTAGCAGGCGGTGTCGGTACAGCACCTGTTTATCCTCAGGTAAAATGGCTTCATGAGCACGGCATTGACGCAGATGTCATCGTAGGCGCAAAGACCAAGGATCTGATCATCCTGGAAAAAGAAATGGAAGCGGTAGCCGGCAATTTATACATCACTACAGACGACGGTTCCTACGGCAGAAGCGGTATGGTAACAAAGGTGATCGACGACCTTGTTGCAGAAGGAAAAACTTATACAAGATGCGTAGCCATCGGACCGATGATCATGATGAAATTCTGTTGTCTGACAACGAAAAAATATGAAATTCCTACCATCGTTTCCATGAACCCCATTATGGTAGACGGTACAGGTATGTGCGGAGCCTGTCGTGTGATCGTAGGCGGAGAAGTGAAATTTGCCTGTGTAGACGGACCGGAATTCGACGGTCATCTGATCGACTGGGATCTTGCCATGAAGAGACAGCAGATGTATAAGACAGAAGAAGGAAGAGCGCTGTTAAAAGCACGTGAAGGAGATACTCATCACGGCGGCTGCGGAAACTGTGGAGGTGACGAATAATGGGTAGCGTATTAGAAAAAGTTCCGGTTAGAGAACAGGACCCGAAGGTAAGGGCAACCAATTTTGAAGAAGTATGTCTTGGTTATAATAAAGAAGAGGCAATGGAAGAAGCAGCCCGCTGCTTAAACTGTAAAAATGCAAAATGTGTAAAAGGATGTCCTGTATCCATTGACATCCCTGCATTTATCCATGAAGTAAAAGAAGGAAACTTTGCAGAGGCGTATAAAGTCATCGGACAGTCCAGCGCGCTTCCGGCAGTATGCGGACGTGTATGTCCTCAGGAAACCCAGTGCGAAGGCGTCTGCATCCGCGGCGTAAAAGGAGAAGCGGTTTCCATCGGTAAGCTGGAGCGTTTCGTTGCTGACTGGGCAAAGGAAAACGGCATCAAACCAGAAGCTCCTACAGAGAAAAACGGACACAAGGTAGCTGTCATCGGTTCCGGTCCATCCGGACTGACCTGTGCAGGCGATCTGGCAAAGATGGGCTATGATGTAACTATTTTTGAAGCCCTTCACCAGCCGGGCGGCGTACTGGTATACGGTATTCCTGAATTCCGTCTTCCAAAAGACAAGGTTGTAAAGGAGGAAGTAGAAAACGTAAAATCCCTGGGCGTAAAGATTGAAACCAACGTCATCATCGGAAAATCTACTACCATTGACGAATTAATGGAAAAAGAAGGCTTTGAGGCTGTATTCATCGGATCCGGAGCAGGTCTTCCTATGTTCATGGGAATTCCGGGTGAAGTTTCCAACGGTGTCTTCTCCGCAAACGAATACCTGACAAGAAGCAACCTGATGAAAGCTTTCCGTGAAGACCACGATACTCCCATCGTAACAGGAAAGAAAGTCGTCGTAGTCGGCGGCGGAAACGTGGCAATGGATGCTGCAAGAACCGCTCTGCGTCTGGGCGCTGAGGTTCATGTAGTATACAGAAGAAGTGAAGAAGAACTTCCTGCAAGAAAGGAAGAAGTTCATCACGCAAAAGAAGAAGGCATTATCTTTGACCTTCTGACCAATCCGGTAGAGATCATCCCGGATGAGAACGGATGGGTCAAAGCCATCAAATGTGTGCGCATGGAATTAGGCGAGCCGGATGCTTCCGGCAGAAGACGCCCGGTAGTGATTGACGGTTCTGAGTTTGTTATGGACGTAGATACTGTGATCATGTCTCTGGGTACTTCTCCCAACCCGCTGATCTCTTCTACCACCATTGGACTGGATATTAACAGAAGAAAATGTATCATCGCTGACGAAGAAAACGGTCAGACCTCCAAAGAGGGCGTATATGCCGGCGGTGACGCAGTAACAGGCGCTGCTACCGTTATCCTGGCTATGGGCGCTGGAAAAGCTGCTGCAAAGGGTATTGACGAATTTATCAAGAATAAAGCAAAATAAGCATAAAGAATCTACATAAGGAGCTGCCGCATGAACAGACGATGGGTTATCCGATTCATTCTCTGCAACGTGCGGCAGTTTTTTTCTCAGTAATCTATTTGGCATGATTTTCTATACTACTGCAAATCAGCAGTGCAGAAAATCAACTTACAAGGAGAACAGAGAGATGTACGAGATTACAGAATGGGTGAAAAAGGAATTAAAGGAAAACGCGGAACAGGAATACCGGGAATTTCATAAATCTCTGGTGCCGGGACTGGAGACGCTGCTGGGTGTGCGCATACCAAAACTTCGGGAAATCGCAAAGAAAGCGGCGAAAGAAGGCTATTGGGAATATGTCCGGGAGGCAGATCTGACCGTGTATGAGGAGATGATGATCCGGGGTATGATGATCGGCTATGGAAAACTTTCTGCCAGCCAGCAGCGGGAAGAACTGGAGGCATTCGTACCCAGGATCAATAACTGGGCAGTCTGCGACAGCTGCTGCACCACCTATAAATTTATGAAGAAGGACCAGCAGGAATGGTTTTCCTTTCTCCTGCCGTATTTGGAGTCTCAAAGAGAGTATGAGATCCGCTTTGCAGTGGTGTGCATGCTGGATTTTTTTATCAACGAAGACTTTATTCTGCCAGTATTGGACGCCTTAAAAAACCTGCGCCAGGAAGCATATTATGTAAAAATGGCAGCCGCATGGGCGCTTTCTGTCTGTTACGTGAAATTTCCAAAGCAGACAGAGCCCCTTTTCGCAGAGGGCGTGCTGGATGATTTTACCCATAATAAGGCGCTGCAGAAGATCCGGGAATCCTATCGTGTATCCAAGGAAGAAAAAGAGCGGCTGCGACTGTATGTACGTCCGGCTGCAGGTGCGGCGGCGCAAAGGCGGAACTAGGAGGTATTAATGAAAGCAAAAGTGAAGGATAAAATACGGATCATCCGTAAAATGAACGACTGGTCCATGGAATACCAGGAAGGGGATGTATTTACAGTAGAGAGCACCTGGTACGGAGGCGTCAATGTAACCAGCAAAACAGGAGTCCCCCTTTCTCTGGACGAGATCGAATATGAGGTGATCGCTGCAGAAGGCGCAGAAGACTCTGCACAGTCTCCTCAGATCCATCTCCTGTTTCATGCAGACACAAAACAAGGCTTGGAACGGTGCCTTGCCGGAGCAGAAGCTCTGCTCTTACAGTGCCAAAAAGAGGGGATGCAGGGAAAGCTTGAGATCCTTGCGGAATACGAAGCCCTTCTTTGCCTGAAAAGCGGAGCAGAAGCGGAAGAGCGCATAGAGAAGCTTACAAAAGAGGGTGTTAAAATCTATGCCTGTCTGCAGTCTGCCAGGGAAGCCTTTCTGAATCAGGAAGAACTTTCCGGCTGTGTACGCACAGTGCCGCTGGGCGCTGCGCTGCTGGCGAAAAAACAGATGGAAGGCTACGGATATGTGAAATATTAGTCCGGCAGCGCAAAAAGGTTTTCTGGGCAAAAAACGACAAAGCTGCCGCATCCGGCTCTGGAGCTTTACGGAAGTGAAATAGGTACAGGAGGAATTTCAGCGAAATGAAGATCACCATTGTAACAGTAGGAAAAATAAAAGAGAAGTATCTGCGGGATGCCATTGGAGAATACAGCAAGCGATTGTCAAAGTATTGCAAACTGGAGATTGTGGAAGTTGCAGACGAAAAGACGCCGGACAATGCCAGCGAGACTATGGAAAAGATCATCCGGGACAAAGAGGCGGAACGGATCCTGAAGTATGTCCGGGAGGACGCCTATGTGGTTACACTGGAAATCGGCGGGAAGATGCTGGACTCTGTGGAATTTTCTAGAAAACTGGAGAATCTGGGAATCCAGGGAAAAAGCCATATCCTGTTTATCATCGGCGGTTCCATCGGACTGGGAGAGGCAGTGCTGAAACGATCCGATTTCCCACTGAGCTTTTCCAAAATGACCTTTCCCCATCAGCTGATGCGGGTGATCCTGCTGGAGCAGATTTACAGGGGATATCGGATTATGGCAGGGGAACCGTATCATAAGTGAGAGAAAATTCGATAAACGCATAAAACAAAGGAGCTGATTTTATGAGCAATGAATATTTAAAATGCAAAACATTGGGCGGGGGAAGCCCCAACGGGAAGCCCAGGGTGTTTTTCACCTGTCATCCAGCGGATTTTGAGAGCTCGTTTGAAAAAATATGCGCCGATATTTTTGATGCGCAGAACAACTGTGCGATATTTTACACACCAGATATGGAATATTGTATCCCGCAGGAGGATATGGAACTGGACATTGCTGCCATGAACCTTGTTGTTATACCTGTATCGCTTAAGTTATTGCTTGAGCCGAACAGGGCAATGGATGTCGATTTTCCCTTTGCGCGGGATCACGGCATAACCGTTTTGCCGATAATGATAGAATCGGGTGTTGACTCTGTTTATGCCCGCGCTGATAAGTTCGGAAGAAGGCAGTATCTGGACAGCGTAACCACTGATCCTACCGCCGTGCCGTACACGGAAAAGCTAAAAAAATTTCTTCATTCCGTGCTTGTGGATGACGAAACGGCACAGAGGATACGCCGTGCATTTGACGCATACATCTTTTTGAGCTACAGGAAAAAGGACAGGAAGCTTGCGAATGAACTTATGCGGCTCATACATAAAGACCCGCTTTGCAGGGATATTGCCATATGGTATGACGAATACCTTGTGCCGAGCGAGGAGTTTGATGAAAACATCCGAAAAGCGCTTAAAAAGAGCGAGCTTTTCGCACTGCTTGTAACGCCAAATTTGATAAATGAGGAAAATTACGTTTGTACGCATGAATACCCGCAGGCGCGTGGCAGCGGTAAGCCGATACTGCCCGTCGAGGCGGAAAAGACGGACAGAAAAGAGCTTGAAAAGCAGTTTGAGGGCATACCGAAATGCATTGACGCTAAAGATGGGGATATTGTAACCAAAGTGCTGCTTGAAACAATAAAGAAAATAGAGACTGCTGAAAACGCCAACGAGCCAGAGCATAATTTTCTGATTGGACTTGCGTATCTTGACGGCATTGATGTGGAGGTAAACAGGGAACGCGCCGTCAGGCTCATCACCTCAGCTGCCGAGGCGGGACTTATGGAGGCAATGGAAAAACTTTATGATATGTATAAGGACGGAACAGGTGTTGAGCTTGATTACCGCAAGTCGCTCTACTGGGCGAAGAAAAATGCCGAGCGGTGCGAAAATGATTATGGAGAAAAAGACGAGCATACGCTGGCAGCTTTGCATCATCTTGCTTTTGCATACTGCAATAACGGACAGTATAGAGATGCTCTTGAGATAAATGAGAAAGCATATGAACTGAGCTGCAGGCTGCTCGGGGAGGAGCATCCTGATACACTGGCATTCCTGAATAATCTGGCATATGAATATGGCGAACTCGGCGAGTATCAAACGGCGCTTGAGTTAAAAAAGAAAGCATATGAACTGTGTAGCAAGGTGCTCGGGGAGGAGCATCCTAATACACTGGCAGTACTGAGTAACCTGGCAGTCGAATACAGCAAACTCGGCAAGCATCAACAAGCGCTTGAGTTAGCAAAGAAAGCATATGAACTGCGCTGCAAGGTGCTCGGGGAGGAGCATCCTGATACGCTGATATCACTGAGTAATCTGGCAAATGAATACAGCGAACTCGGCGAGCATCAACAAACGCTTGAGTCAGCAAAGAAAGCATATGAACTGTGTAGCAAGGTGCTCGGAAAGGAGCATCCTGATACGCTGACAGTACTGAGTAACCTGGCAGTCGAATACAGCGAACTTGGCGAGCATCAACAAGCACTTGAGTTAAAAAAGAAAGTATATGAACTGCGCTGTAGGGTGCTTGGGGAGGAACATCCTAATACACTGACATCACTGAACAATCTGTCAGGTGAATACAGTGAACTCGGCGAGTATCAAAAGGCGCTTGAATTAACAAAGAAAGCATATGAACTGTACTGCAAGGTGCTCGGAAAGGAGCATCCTGATACGCTGACATTGCTGAGCAATCTGGCGGTCAAATACAGCAAGCTCGGCGAGCATCAGCAAGCGCTTGAGTTAAAAAAGAAAGCATATGAACTGTGTAGCAAGG
>DWVZ01000032.1 GCA_019119975.1 Candidatus Blautia merdavium
TCCTTCTACCCTGTTGGGAATCGCTACTGCCAATCAGACAGCATCCTCTGTGCGGAAGGATTTCAGCCAGACCATGGAAACCATCATCAACCAAACCAATTTAAATCTGGATACCCTGTTGCAGGACGCCACCAAAATAGCTGATATGCACATTTTGAATAATGATATCCGCAAAGCCCTGATCACCAACTATCAGGATGATCTGCTGTCCTATTCCCAGGACAGCAACATGTTCACCCGACAGCTAATCCAGACAAACCGTCTGAACACCGATGTGATTTCCTGCCTTTTCAGAAGCCGCTATGCCTATACTTTTGAGTACAATATCCTGAACGCCCAGGTCCAGCATGAAATCCTGGAACATATGGATTCCTGGGAAGAAAAGGCACGGCAGGCAAATTATTACACTTATTTCGCCCCTGTGCAGGAATCCTTTTCCAGCAGCAAGCAGATCCTTCCCATGGTTAAGATTCTCCACGACGGATATACCTTTAAAGAAATCGGGAGCTGTTACGTGGGGATTGATTTCTCTGCTGTGGAAAACGTTTTCCGCTCAGCCCAGACCCCCGGAAGCGTGCTGTTAATGTACAATTCGCACAACGAACTTACCTATTGCTCTGATCAGGAGTATTTAAGGGATCCGCTTTTTCAGCCTCTGCTGGAATCCCTGTCTCAGTTCAGCAGCCAGATCACAGAATCCAGCAGCGCACAGACCCAGAGCCTGCAGGTGGAAAAGGAGCATTATCTGGTAAACGGCATCTGCAACCGCACCACCGGCTGGCACATTGTACAGTTTTTAAATAACCAGAATATTACCCAGGCATATCAGCACAATCTCAGAAATTATGCCGGTATCTTTGTCCTTGCGCTTTTTCTCGGCCTCATCCTGGCTTTTTTCCTTTCCAGAGGACTCACCGGTTCCATCCGCATGCTGTGCCGGAAAATCGATTCCTGCAATCTGAGCAACTATACGGACATTGCCGTGGAAGGAAAAATTTCCAACAAAGAACTCCAGATGCTGGTAAAAAGCTTTAATCATCTAAATGCCCGCCTGACAGAAAGCCTGCAGCAAAATTACAGCATCCGTTTAAACGAACAGTCCATGCGCATTCAAATGCTGCAGACTCAGATCAACCATCATTTTTTGTATAACACCCTGAACGGAATCAAGTCCATCGCCGATATCCACAACGAGCCGGAAATCAAAACCATTGCCTCCTGCATGTCCGAATTGCTGCGCTACAATCTGAAGAAGGTTCCCCTTGTGTGTCTCGAGGAGGAAATCCAGCAGATCCACCGTTATCTGACTATTCTGGACATCCGCTTCCCGCAGAAATTCCGCTTTGACTGCAGCATTCCGTCCAGATTCTATGATCTGGAGATCCCGGCTTTCCTTCTACAGCCTCTGGTGGAGAATTCGGTGGAGCATGGCTTTTCTAAAATGGAACATAACTGTTATATCAGCCTCAGCGCCAATCTGGAGGGCAGCCTGCTGCACTTCTTTCTAGCAGACAACGGCTCCGGGATTTCCGGTGAGCGTCTGGAGGAAATAACGCAGACCCTCCGGCAGCAAACTCCTCCGCCGTCCCCGGCTTTGGAAAAAGATGACGATGCTCCTCATCATTTCATCGGTCTTTTGAATGTGCACCAGCGGATCCAGAGCTATTACGGAAAGGAATATGGGCTTTCCATTGAGAGCAGTCCCGGAGAAGGTACGATCATCGACATACAGATTCCCTACCGCAGAAAGCCGCTTCTCTCTGGTCCCAAGGAAAACCCGCTCACTTAACCAGAAAAAGACCGGGATCTGTGCAGAAACACAAATCCCGGTCTGAATTTTTTTCTTTATTTTTTCTTCATCTTCAAAACCAAATGTCTCGGCAGACCATTTACCATGATCGGCTGATAATCTCCCTGGATCAGCGGTTTGATATAGTCCACGAAATCTTTTGTCACATAGTTCGCATCTTTATTCATCCAGCTTCTTGGAACCAGTTTTTCCTCATTCGCAATCCTATGTACATCATAAATTCCGGTAGCAGCCATGTAAGGATCATCGGAAACACGGTCAATGACGATCATCTTGCCGGTGTCGCCTTCATCTGCAGCCTTAACCGCAGCGCCGCCTACCATAAATGCTTCATCGATGTCCACTCTGGAAGCCATGTGAGATGCGCTTCTCTGAAGTGTAGACAGCTCAACCGCTCTGGTCTTGCAGTTGCACTCAGCGGCAAGGAAATTCGCCAGATAAGTTGCCGTACCCTGAAGCTGCTTGTGACCGAAGGCATCTACATAATCTCCTACATTTCCCAGTTCACAGACATAGCGTCCGTCTGCCAGCTTGATTCCTTCTGATACAGCGATTACGATGGATTCTTTCTTTTCCAGCAGTTCTTTTACCTTTTTCAGGAATTTATCAATGTCGAACGGTACTTCCGGCAGATAGATCAGGTCTGGACCATCGCAGTCCTCCGTCTTTGCCAGCGCTGTGGCGCCGGTCAGCCACCCTGCGTTTCTTCCCATGATCTCCATAATGGTAATCATGCTCTTCTTATAAGTCAGTCCCTGTGCGTCGCGGATCACTTCTTTGGTGGAAGCTCCGATGTACTTGGCTGCGCTTCCGAATCCCGGTGTATGGTCGGTCAGCGCCAGGTCATTGTCAATGGTCTTTGGTACGCCCAGGAATTTCTGCGTCTGTCCTGTAAGGATCGCGTAATCAGAAAGCTTCTTGATGGTGTCCATGGAATCGTTTCCTCCGATGTAGATGAAGGCATCGATCTCCAGTCTGTTTAAAATCTCAAAAATCTTTTCGTAAATCTCTTTGTCCTCATGGATCTCCGGCAGTTTAAAACGGCAGGAACCTAAGAACGCAGAGGGTGTTCTCTTTAAGAGCTCGATATCCAGCTCGGAATGAATCTGTGTGGACAGGTCTACATACTGTTCGTCTAACAGTCCCTGGATGCCGTGAAGCATACCGTATACCTTGTCAAATCCACGTTCAATCGCATTTTTATAAACACCTGCCAGGCTGGAGTTGATCACTGCTGTGGGACCGCCTGACTGTCCTACAATAATATTTCTTTTTTTCGCCATATTGCCACTTCCTCCTTAAAAATTCTATCGCTGACGAATATTATAACAGACTTTTTCTCTCAGGGCAAGTGTACTATTGTAGTTTCTGCACGTTTATTTTTTATTTTTCTTACTTTTTTATACTTTTTGCACAATTAAAACACTTTTAAAATATCACTTCCGCGCTTAAGTTTTCTGATTTTCACTGTTTTCCATCCTAATATTCTGCACTTAAAGAACACAAAGCCGAAAAATCCCTATAAAGCATAAAAACGCGGCTGCCACATGAGGGACAGCATCCCTTGTGACAGCCGCAGTTTCTTAAAATGTAAACTTTTCTTCAAAGTAAGCTTTCAGATCTTCGATCTTAATTCTTTCCTGCTGCATGGTATCGCGGTCGCGGACTGTAACAGCGCCGTCGTTTTCTGAATCAAAGTCATAGGTCACGCAGAACGGCGTACCGATCTCGTCCTGACGGCGATAACGTTTTCCGATGTTTCCTCTGTCGTCAAACTCACAGTTGTATTTCTTGGATAACTGTTCAAATACTTTCAGCGCGGCTTCGTTTAACTTCTTAGACAGTGGCAGCACACCGATCTTGACAGGAGCCAGAGCCGGATGGAAATGCAGGACAGTACGCACGTCATTTTTCTCTGCGTCCAGGACTTCCTCGTCATAAGCGCTGCATAAGAACGCCAGTACCATACGGTCTGCGCCCAGAGAAGGCTCAATAACATACGGAATGTATTTCTCATTGGTCTCGTCGTCAAAATAGGTCAGATCCTGTCCGGAAGTTTCCTGATGACGGGTCAGGTCATAGTCGGTTCTGTCCGCGATTCCCCACAGTTCGCCCCAGCCAAAGGGGAACAGGAATTCCACGTCTGTAGTTGCTTTGCTGTAGAAGCTCAGCTCTTCTTTGTCATGGTCACGGTAGCGGACTTCTTCATCCTTTAAGCCCAGGCTGTGCAGCCAGTCAAGGCAGAACTGTTTCCAGTATGCGAACCATTCCAGGTCGGTATCCGGCTTACAGAAGAATTCCAGCTCCATCTGCTCGAATTCCCGGGTACGGAAGGTAAAGTTTCCAGGTGTGATCTCATTGCGGAAGGATTTTCCGATCTGAGCGATTCCGAAAGGAAGCTTCTTTCTGGAGGTTCTCTGTACATTCTTAAAGTTTACGAAAATACCCTGAGCAGTCTCCGGTCTTAAATATACGGTATTCTTTGCATCTTCTGTGACGCCCTGGAAGGTTTTGAACATCAGGTTGAACTGGCGGATGTCTGTGAAGTTATGCTTTCCGCAGGTGGGGCAGGGAATCTGGTGCTCGTCGATAAAGCTCTTCATCTGCTCCTGGCTCCACGCGTCCACGCTGCCTTCCAGCGCAATGCCTTTCTCTGCGCAGAAATCTTCGATCAGTTTATCTGCGCGGAAACGCTCGTGGCACTCCCGGCAGTCCATCAGGGGATCTGAGAATCCGCCCAGATGTCCGGAAGCTACCCAGGTCTGGGGATTCATCAGGATGGCACAGTCTACGCCTACGTTGTAGGGGCTTTCCATGACAAACTTCTGCCACCAGGCTTTTTTCACATTGTTCTTCAGCTCTACGCCAAGGTTGCCGTAATCCCAGGTATTTGCCAGACCTCCGTAGATTTCAGAGCCTGGATATACAAATCCTCTGGATTTGGCAAGGGCAACGATCTTTTCCATTGTCTTTTCCATCGCAACAATCTCCTCTATGCTTTCTTTTTCATTCTCTTGTATCTTGTACTGTATTGGTGTCCATGGGACCAGTGCCTGCGCTTCCAAAAAAGCGCCGCAGACAGGCTGCTTCGCACGATAAAATCTATTATAACGGTTACTGCCGCTGTTTTCAACCTTTCGGCACCAGTTTTTTCAGAATCTCCAGGCTTTTAAAGTCTCTGTCTATGTATCGCCGGGTGTAGGCGCGCATGACCCTCCCTACCTCTTCCTGGACTTCTTTGTCCAAAGTAAATCTGTAGAGGCGCTCCAGCTTTGCCGCAATGATAAACTGCAGGGTGTAGACTGCCGCTGGACTCACATAGATCAGCCCCTTCTGAGTTTTGCCGCAGTCTGCGCAGAAGACACAGGATTTCTCCGGAGAAAACCACTGGAGATGTTCGGTACTCTGGCATCCGGCGCAGGCAAAGACCGAGGGATATTCCCCGTTGATGGTCATGGTCTTTAGTTCAAACACATACCGGATCAGTTCATTGTCCATTTTCTGGCTGATCAGCGCCTTTACGGTCACATAGAGCAGATTCAGCATCTGCTTCTCGTCCATATTCTCACTGGAATAATAATCTGCCAGCTCCAGAAAGTAGAAGCCGTAATAGACCCCGGGCAGGGTAACGGAAAGCTCCGAAAAATACTGGAGCACAGAAACCGACCTCAGCTGATAGGCGGTCCGTCCTTCATAGAGGAAAAAAGAGCCGAACACAAAGGGATTCGACGCAGCCAGAAGGGGACTGTTCTGCCTTCTGGCGCCCTTTGCAAAGGCTGTGATCTTCCCTCTCTCTTTTGTCAGGAGCACAAGTCTTTTGTCATAATCACCTACAGGCATGGCAGACAGCACCATGCCTGTGACTGTTATCAGATCTCCCATCAGATCTCCTTTTTGTCATATCCAAAGTTTTTGATCAGATAATCACTGTCCCGCCAGTCTTTTTTCACTTTCACCCACAGTTTCAGATTCACTTTCATTTCCAGCATCCGCTCGATCTCGAATCTGGCGGCGCTGCCGATCTTTTTCAGCATTGCCCCCTGTTTTCCGATGATGATGCCTTTGTGGGAATCCCGCTCGCAGATAATGGTGGTGTCAATATCCACGATCTTTCCGTCCGGTCTTTCTTTCATCTGGTCAATGGTCACGGCAATGCCATGGGGGATTTCTTCCTCCAGGGTGCGCAGGGCTTTCTCCCGGATCATTTCTGCCACGATCTGTCTCTGGGGCTGGTCTGTCACCGTATCTTCCTCATAGAACTGGGGACCATAGGGCAGATATTGAAAGATGCATTCCAGCAGAGTATCCAGATTCTGGGAACGAAGTGCTGAGACGGGCACCACCTCCGCAAAAGAATACAGCTTCCGATAGGCATCGATGAAGCCTGCCACCTCTTCCTTTTTGACTGTATCGACCTTGTTGATCACCAGGATCACCGGAAGCTTACAGTTCTTTAACTGCTCTGCAATGTGGCGCTCTCCCGCTCCGATGTAAGAAGTAGGTTCCACCAGCCATAAGACCACGTCCGCATCCTGAAAGGTGCGCTTTGCCACATTGACCATATATTCGCCCAGTTTATTCTTTGCCTTGTGGATGCCCGGTGTGTCCAGGAATACGATCTGTCCCCGTTCACAAGTATATACGGTCTGGATCTTGTTTCTGGTGGTCTGAGGTTTCCTGGATGTAATGGCGATCTTCTGCCCGATGAGATGGTTCATCAGCGTGGATTTTCCCACATTGGGTCTTCCGATGATCGCCGCGAATCCTGATTTATAATCTGCCTTCATAAATTCTCCTTTGTAACTGCTTTGTATCTGCTTATGAAATAAGGTGTTTGATCTCTCCAAATACCTCTTTCTCCTGTCCTATTTTCTCCTCGCTGCCGATGACGCAGATGCGGTTCTGCTCCATCACGCAGTCTACGATCTCTGCCAGAGCCCGGATATCTTCCGGCTGGGCATCTAAGATTTCCAAACGCTCTTTTAACAGGTCTTCCTGGGTGATTCCTGTGACCCAGGCATTCAGGGACATACTGCCCTTTGCGGAGGGTGTCAGCGGCGTATCCAGCTCGCTGATGGTTCCGATGATGTATTTTGTCATTTCCCGTTCGTCTGCGTCAAAAGAGCGGATAAAATCGCCTGTCTTTCGGAACACTTCCAGGGTCTTCTTAAGATTGGGATCCCGGTAGGACACCAGGAAGCTGTCCCCGTTTCTGCGAAAGCCGCTCATACAGCCGTAAGCCCCGCCCTTTACCCGGATGTTGGTCCACAGGTATTCATAGCTGAGCATGACTTTTAAGATCCTGAGGGCTCCTGTATAAGCAAAACCAGCCTCAGCAAAGTTGCCGGCTGCCGCTACATACTGTACCTGTCCGGAAGTCATAAAGCCTTCATTTTTTACCTGGAAATCCGGCGCCAGACTGCCTGTTTCCACTTCGTCCCTGTACAGAACTTCCTTAAGCTGTGTCACTTCCCCGTCCATGCACTGACAGCCTTCGTCTTCTGCCGTATAGCTGACCATCAGGTTTTCCTGGCGGAATACCATGCGGATCAGCTTCTTTAAATTCTCTTTAAGCTCCTGCTTTTTCTCCTGGAAATTCCGCTCCAGATCCTCCACCAGCCGATAAAACTCTATGCCGCCGATCTGCTCCTGGAAATAAGGATTTTCAGAAAAATAAGACAGCGCCCGGTTCACCGCTGTGGTATGACCGGAAGAAGCAAGCCCCATCTGCAGACGGGATTTCATCTTGGCGATGATCTCATACAGCCGCTTGTCATCCTCCAGCCTGGAGGTGCACAGGATTTCCCGGATCATTTCAAAGACAAAGGGAATGTCCTTATAAAGGGCTTTTGCCTTGATCCCCATAACGTGAAGGGGCGGCTGGTCTTCCTGGCTCCTTCCGAAGACCTGGATGCCGAAGTAAATGCCGCCGCTTCTGGCATTGATCTCATTGAACAGCTCTGCATAGGTGTAATGCTCGGTATCCACATACCCCAGCACAGACTTCAGGATCCCCATGTAGGGCACCAGCTTTTGGGGTACTTGATTCACATCAAAGAGCAGATCCAGATAGCCGATGCCGTTGGTATCCACCTGATGGTGCAGAAACAGGGTTTCCCCAATGTGTTTTTCTGTATTATACAGTCTGGCTGTCTCTCTGCTGATGTCGCTGCGCTTCAGCAGAGGGATGCATTTCTGCGCTTCCGGATCCTCCGGCGCGCTCTGGTATTCTTTTAAATGTCTGGTGTCGGCTGCCAGTTTTTCCAGTTCTTCTTCAGAAAGAGAAGCTTTATAGGCTGCCAGCTTTTCTTCCAGCTCTTTGTCTCTTTTCGCTGTCAGTCCTTTCCGCGGATTCACCACTACCACAGAACCATGGGGATTGTGGATCAGATACTTTTCGATCAATTCCTCGAAATATCCCTGTCCTGCTTTTTCCTTCAGCGCGTCAAAAACCTTCAGGCGCATCAGCTGATCAAAGGGCTTATCCTCATCGTACAGCCAGCTGTCAAACACGTCGATGCCGTACATCAGCCCCTTGGGGAAGGAAGAGAAATCTGCTTCCCGGAAGCGGAATTCCATATAATGGATCCCGGCTGCCACAGCCTTCTGGTCAATGCCTTTCTTTACGATATCCTCTAACGTGTCCCGGATCACCGCAAGGAACCGCTCCTTATCCTCTCGCTTTGCATTCTTTGCCACAATGGAAAAGAAGGGCTGGTAAATCCCGTCGTCATAGGATCCCAGAATGTCCTTGCCAATGCCTGCATCCAGAAGCGCCTGCTTCAGCGGCGCCCCGGGAGCGCTTAACAGGGTGTAATCCAGCACTTCAAATGCAGTGCACATCTCCACATCCAGGCTGTCTCCCACTACAACGTTATAGGAAAGATAGGAATTGTCTTCCTCGGTCTCATTGTCCGATATGGGGTATTCCATCTCCAGCTCTTTCATCTGGTCAAAGGGTTTTTGCCTGGGGATCTGGGAATCCACGGCAATGGCATCGTATTTTGACAGATACTCCCGGTCCATCCAGTTGAGCCGTTCCTCCATATCCATCTTTCCGTACAGATAAATATAACTGTTGGCAGGATGATAGTAACGGCTGTGGAAAGAGAGGAATTCTGAGTATTTCAGATCCGGAATATATGCCGGGTCTCCGCCGGATTCCACTCCATAAGGCGTATCCGGGAACAGGGAATTGAAGATTTCTCTGTCCAGCACGTCCTCCGGAGAGGAGAAAGCGCCCTTCATCTCATTGTAGACCACGCCGTTTAAGGTCAGAGGCCCGTCGGTGTCCTCCAGCTCGTAATGCCAGCCCTCCTGGCGGAAGATCTCTTCCCTGTCATAGATATTAGGGAAAAATACAGCGTCCAGATACACGTGCATCAGATTTTTAAAATCCTGGTCATTGCAGCTTGCCACCGGATACATGGTCTTATCCGGATAGGTCATGGCGTTTAAAAAGGTGTTCAGGGAACCTTTGACCAATTCTACAAAAGGATCCTTCAAAGGAAACTTCTTGGATCCGCACAGGACGCTGTGCTCCAGTATATGGGCAACCCCGGTGCTGTCGGCAGGCGGTGTACGGAAGGCAATATTAAATACCTTGTTGTCATCGTCGTTTTCCAGCAGCATCACTCTGGCGCCGCTTTTTTTATGTTTGAGCAAATATCCTGTGGAGTGAATATCCGGTATTTCCTGCCGCAGGATCAGTTCATAAGCCTGTACATTCTCTATTTTCATGGCATATCCTCCGTATGGTTTAACTTGTCAGACTGCGCGCAGGGCGCGCTTTGCCGTGCAATTAGTATACCACAAATCTGCCTGGCAAAGCCATTAAATTTACATTTCTTACACAGGGTGTCTTTTTCTTTACAAAAAAAGAGAGTTTCTTACCTGAAACTCCTCTTTTCTTCTGCATCTTTTGCCTGCAGGACCGCAAATATACCGCGAAGCGGGGCGTGCAGATTGTCGGAATGAATTTTCAGACACTCTCCAGCAGCATTGCCCTTAAAATATTTGCGTGGGGGAAGTCTTTCTTTCCTGCCCCAATGCCGATTTTTTTGATTTTATAATTTCCTTCCAGTTTCTTGCCTGAGTACAGCTCTGCTGCGATGGCTGCCCCTGTAGGAGTGATCATCTCGCCTTTTGTCTGTGTAAAATGTATGGGAAGTCCGTATGCTCCGGCGATATTTGCCACTGCCGGCACCGGAACGGGAATCTCACCGTGCTGGCATCTGGCAGTTCCCCACCCTTCGGTCAGGGGAGAAACCAGAATCTCGTCTGCCTGGATATCCTCCATGCAGAGTGCAAATCCTGCAATATCAATAATGGAATCAATGGCTCCCACCTCATGGAAATGCACTTCCTCCACAGGAATCCCGTGAGCTTTTGCCTCCGCCTGGGCAACAATCTCAAAGACACGTTCTGCCCGTGCCCTGGCTTCGTCTCCCATGGGAATTTTTTTCAGGATCTCTTTCACGTCATTTAAATTTCTGTGGATATGTCCATGTTTTCCGTGTCCGTGTTCTTCATGTCTATGTTCTTCATGTCCGCATTCCTCGTGTCCATGCCCTCCGTGGTGATGGTGGTGTCCATGTGCTTCTGTCTGGTCATGGGCAGTTTCGTGCCGGTGATGGCTGTGGGCATGTTCTGCTTCTTCTCCCTCCAGATGCACATCAAAGTCATACGCATCAATCCCGCACTTTTTGGTCCTGCCAAAGTGCAGATGGTAGCCGCCGATGCCGGAAGCCTCCAGCGCACGGACCAGTTTCTTTTTGTCTGCTCCTAAATCCAGCAGGGCGCCTACCGTCATGTCTCCGCTGATCCCGGAATTGCATTCTAAATATAAAATTCGTTTCATGATTTTCTCTCCGCCAGTCTGTTAATCTGAGATGCCAGATATCCGGCACCGTATCCATTGTCAATATTTACTACAGAAATCCCGTTGGCACAGGAGTTCAGCATGGTAAGCAGAGCCGACAGCCCGTGAAAGCTGGCTCCGTATCCCACAGAGGTCGGCACAGCGATCACCGGATTTTCCACCAGTCCTGCCACAACCGTGCCCAGGGCGCCCTCCATGCCCGCCGCCGCTATGATACAGTTGGCATGAGCGATCCTTTCCCTTTGTCCCAAAAGCCTGTGGATCCCGGCAACTCCCACATCATAGATCCGTTCTACCTTATTGCCGAAAAATTCTGCTGTCTGAGCTGCCTCTTCTGCCACGGGGATATCTGCGGTCCCCCCTGTACACACAGCGATGCAGCCGATGTGTTCCTTGTCTTCTCTCTCAATTTTCAGGATCCCGGAAATCTCGTCATACTGTACCTGGGGCAGCTCTGCCTTTACCAGCGCATACTGTTCTTTCGTCGCCCTGGTTCCCAGCACTTCTCCATTCTGCTGGTACAGATGCCGGTAGATCTGAACCAGAAATTTGTCCGGCTTTCTCTGGCAGAAAACTGTCTCCGGGTATCCGGAACGCAGTTTTCTGTGATTGTCCAGCTTAGCATAGCCCAAATCCTCATAGGGAAGCTCCTTTAAAATCTCTTTTGCCTCTTCCTGAGAAATTTCTCTGTCCTGTATTTTTTTAATTAGTGTATCAATATCCATGATTTCTCATCCTTTCTTCCCTGTTATTATATAGGCAGGAGTGTACTCCAGGTCAACTAAAATTTTCCACAGCCAAAAGGCAGCAGGCACCCGGAATCTCTGTCGGCGCCTCTGCTGCCTTTTCCTTTCCTTTTTATACAAGCTTGGAATATCCAAAGCCATTTACAATGGCATCGATCTTCTCTTTTTTCTTACACATAGGGCAGTTTACCGCACTGTAAGATTCATAGTCCGGAATATCCTGCTTATGGTATACCGCATTGATGTCCAGTCCGGCTGCTTTTGTCACAGCGCTGAAGATTGCGGATACCCCCTGGATCGTGCCTCCATAATACAGCACGCTGTCCATGCACTGGCGAAGGGTTTCTCCTGTAGTAATGGATCCCATGAGGATCACCACATTTCGGTTGCGGATCATATGCTGTGTATTATCCCGGAAGAGCACCTGCCCATTGGCATTGAATTCCGGAGTGACAATGTAAATGGTCTTGTGTGCATTCATAGACAGAACCCCTGCCTTTGCCAGCTCCTCTGCCAGAAAGGCGCCGATGACTTCCAGCCCGTCCATGCATACAATGGTGTCTACCGGTGTGCTGGTCTCATATCTGGTGGAAAGAAACCTGGCGATCCTTCCTGCCTCCGCACATCTGGTCTTCATGGTGGTCATTTCCAGATAATGGGTAATGTGGGACTGCGATGTTGCAAAATGTCCCGGGATTACCTTTAACTGAATTTTCTCATCACCTTTTGCATAAACCTTAAACATTCTGGATTCCATCTCCATAACCATACCTCCCTTGTGTGTTTTTCTATTTCGCACAATTTTCTGATAATTCAATTATATCACTCTCCTGCCGTAAAAGAAAGAAAAAACTGCTGTAATTTCTGTTTTTCTTGACAATCGATACAAGATATGATATTTTTATTGCCAAGCAAAGAAAGGAAGTGAAAAAGTACATGGACGATGATCCTGCCAATAATTGTTTTCTTTTTATGATAATGGAATTTGATCAGCCCATGTGGGATTATGAATAGATAATGGAGTAGCCGCACCATCGGTCAGGAGTTTTCCTTCCGTCAGGTGAGGCTGCTCCTTTTTGTATTTTTTATCACTCATTTTCCACAATTTTTATTTTTACATGTTGTACATGATGGAGGTATTTATGATTGGTTCTATTATCCTGCTGGCAGTTCTGATCCTGCTGAACGCAGTCTTTGCCAGCGCGGAAATCGCTGTGATTTCCATGAATGAAGCGAAACTGAAAAAACTGACAGAAGAAGGAAACAAAAAAGCGGTCAAGCTTTCCCGGCTGACACAGCAGCCCGCCCGTTTCCTGGCTACCATTCAGGTTGCCATTACCCTTGCCGGATTCTTAAGCAGTGCTTTTGCTGCAGATTACTTTGCGGAGCCTCTGGTAAAGGCACTGACAGACGCAGGAGTTCCGGTTCCGGTAAACGTACTGAATTCCCTTTCCGTTGTGGTCATCACCGTGATCCTCTCCTATTTCAGCCTGATTTTCGGAGAGCTGGTGCCCAAGCGGATCGCTATGAAAAAGACGGAGGCGCTGGCGCTTTCTCTGTCCGGGCTTTTGTACACGGTTTCCCGTCTCTTTGCCCCTCTGGTAAGCCTGCTGACAGTCTCTACCAATGGAGTGCTGCGGCTGCTGGGCATTGATCCCAACGAAGCGGACGAACAGGTAACGGAAGAAGAGATCCGAATGATGCTCTCTGAGGGAAGCCAGCAGGGAAACATTGACCAGGCGGATTCTGAAATGATCCAGAATATTTTCGACTTTGATGATATCAGCGCAGAACAGGTCTGCACCCACCGCATCGACGTACTGTCTCTGAACATGGAAGACTCTATGAAGGAGTGGGAAAAAACCATCTTTGAAAGCCGCCATACTTATTATCCTGTATATAAGGAGAACACTGACAATATCATAGGTATCCTGGATACCAAAGACTATTTCCGCACCAGTGACCGAACCCGGGAAAACGTACTGAAAACATCTTTGGATGAGCCCTGGTTCGTTCCGGAAAACATTAAGGCAAATGTACTGTTCCAGAATATGAAGACTACCCGCAAATACTTTGCCGTACTGATCGATGAATACGGCGGCATGTCCGGCATCATCACCCTTCACGATCTCATCGAGACTCTGGTAGGCGATCTGTACGATCTGGAAGACGCGGTCCCCGGTCCTGAGATTCAGAAAACCGAGGAAAACACCTTTAAAATCCTTGGTTCCGCTGACCTGGATGATGTGGCAGAGATGCTGGATATTGCTCTTCCTACAGATACCTTTGATACGTTCAGCGGCTATGTCTGCGACCTGATCGGCAGGGTCCCTGCCGATGGGGAATCCTTTGTCTGTGACACAGATTATCTGAAAATCCAGGTGCACACGGTGATCAACCACAGAGTAGGCGAAACGACTGTTATCAGAAAAGAGAATATCCTTTCCGAAAGCGAGGAGGAAACATCCTGACGCAGGCTGCTGCAGCCTGACACGGACTGCTGCGTGCAGTCCGGCAAAAACCGCACAAATGACAGCTCTCTTTCTAAAGAAGAACTGCGTTTGTGCGGTTTTTTCAGGTCTTCTTCAATTGAAATTTAAGATAGCTGTTTCTTTTTCTCTATGTTATTATAATGATAGCACTTTTGAAGGGAGGGACTCCATGTGAGGCAGAAACGAGGTAAAAACTCAGTACAGTTTTAGCGTCAGCGTTTTGTACTGAGTATGTTTTTTCGCTGACAAAAACTGTACTTTCCGGTCTGCAAAATTTGAATAACCAAAAAGGAGTACAGTTATGAAAATCAATCAGGAAATCCTCAAAAAGAATCTCCCAGACATCAGCGTATATCTTATTCTGGGACTGCTTTTGTCCTTTTTGAAAAATTTTAATGCCAGCTGTTATGAAAAATTAATTGATTCCTTTGCAGATCCGCAAAGTGATGGCTCGGTTCTTATACTTTATTCAGCCGTGCTGGCTGCCCTCTGCATCCTGGGATATATAGAAAACAAACCAGAGCAGAGATTATTCCACAATGTCTATTACGACTACAAATTAAAAGCCCTGGAAAAGGTCAGCCTCCTGTCCTATGAATCTTACTGCAGGATCAGTACAGGAGCTCTGATACAAAAGATTGAAAACGGAGCAGAAGCCGGGAGAAAGATCCTGTGCGATTTCTATCTCTGTATGATCCGCGAGCTGCTCCCTTCTGTCCTGTTCAGTATTTATTTTATCTGGAAGATTGACCCACGGATCAC
>DWVZ01000213.1 GCA_019119975.1 Candidatus Blautia merdavium
AATATAAAAAATACAATAAATCATATTTTAAGAGAGGAAAAACTATGAAGAGAAAACAAATGAAAAAAGCGATCGGAACAGCATTATCAGCAGCTATGGTGTTATCTCTGGCTGGCTGCGGCGCCGGGGAAGCGGATCCGGGCACATCAGAAGGAAAGGAAGAGAACAGCGGTACGGTCAGGATCATGGCATCCGTTACCGGAGGGAAAGACGAGGAAGAGATGCGTCTTTTTGAGGAAGCGCTTTCCAAAGCAGTGGGATTAGAGGTGGAGATCGAAAAGCCAGCCTCTGATTACGATCAGGTTCTGATGCAGAAGCTCAGCGGAGGAGAACAGTATGACCTGATCTATGTAAGCGCCAGCCAGTATAAGAGCCTGATCGAGCAGGAGGCTCTTCTGGACATTACGGACAGGGTGAAGGAGTCTGAAATCCTGTGGGGAAACGTGGATCCTCAGGAATGGGAAGACATTACCATTGACGGAAAGATCTATGCCGGATTCAACAAAAAAGAAGTGCACAGGGTAGTCGCCCTGAACAATACCCTGCTGAAAGAGGCAGGTATTGACTATCAAACCATAGAGCCTACCATGGACGGATATTATGAGGTATTTAAAAAACTGAAGGAAAGTAATCCGGATCCGGATTTTTATCCTTTCGATACGGTACTTTCTGAGACCTGGGATCTGCAGCCCTGGTTTGCGGCGGCAGGTCTGAAGGAGGGTGTGGTAACTGATGAAAACGGTGAGAAATATGCGCCTTTTGCACAGGACGAAGCAGGCGTTGTCTGGGAATGGCTGAAAAAGCTGTATGACGAGGGGCTGATGGATCCGGCAGCGTTTGTAGACAAAACCAAGGATATGAGAGATAAAATGGGCGCCTCTTCCCAGAAAACAGCAGTGACGGCTGACTGGGCTGCCTGGGTGGGACTGCATAACTCCAATGCAGAAGCAGCGGGAATTCCCCAGGAGGAGTATGAGGTGGTATCCCTTCCCGGACTGCAGACACCGGATGGAGATTACATGCTTGGAAAAGGTTCTGCCAGCCTGTTTGCAGTACCTGCCAATGCGGAAAATCCGGACGGCGCCATTGCAGTTTTGGAATATTTTGCTACCCAGGAAGGCGGCGATCTGCTTTCCGCGGGAATCGAAGGTCACGATTATACCCAGGAGAACGGAGAACTGCAGCTGACTGAGACAGGAAAGCAGCATGGACAGGATCACGGCGCGCCGTTCCCTATTTATAAGGATTATGAGCCTTTATTCTCCTATTCCAGAGGGGTGGAAGAAGCGCTCAGCTACAGCCAGTACGCATCCATTAACGAAATCATTCCCAATGAGTCAGACTACAAAGAGATTGTAGGAAAATGGGGCATTAAGATCATCAAAGGCGAAGTCTCTGCAGCTGAAGGTCTGGAGGGAATGCGCGGGGAATTAACAGACCGGGGAGTTACTGACCGATAAGAGAAAGAGGTGGATAAGATGAAGGGGAGACAGTGGCAGAAGGTGAAAAGGTACCGTCAGATCTATCTTCTGATGATTCCTGTGCTGATCTATTTCCTTGTATTTTCCTACTATCCCCTTATACTGGGCATTGTAAAAAGCTTCCAGAAGGTAAAACTTCTGGGAGGATCCCAGTTTGTGGGATTTGCCAATTATATAGAAATCCTGGGGGATTCCCAGTACCGTCAGGCTTTTGTAAACAGCCTGCTGGTGGGAAGCGGCACCTTTGTGCTTCAGTTTGTATGGGGGCTGCTGATCGCAGTTCTCTTGAATGAGATCAGGAACAAAGTATATAAATCCCTGTTCCAGACAGTGACCTATATTCCCTACCTGCTGTCCTGGTCTGTGGTAGGCGGGCTGTGGATCACCATACTGTCTCCGGCAGGGATGGTCAATGGATTTCTGGAACTGCTGCAGGGAGCGGATTATTCCCCTGTGGTATTTATGTCGGAAGCGTCTTTTGCCAGGATGATCATGATCTTTACCGGAGCGTGGAAAGGGGCAGGTTATTTTGCGGCGCTGTTTATGGCGGCGATCGTGGGCATTGACGGGTCCCTCTATGAATCCGCCAGGATGGACGGAGCCACCAGGATGCAGCAGATCTGCCATATTACGCTGCCTATGATCAAACCGACCATGAAGGTAGTAACGGTATTGTCCATTATGGGAATCCTCAGAAACTTTGACCAGATCTTTGTAATGATGAACGCGGCGATCAGCGATAAGGTCAAAAACCTGCTGGTGCTCATCTATGAAGAGGGCATCATCCAGTTCAATGTGGGAACGGCAACCGCGGCGGCGACCATTGTCCTGCTTGCTACGCTGCTTATCACCAGCCTTGTGAAAAAGCTGCTGAAATACGAAGATATTTATGCATAAAAGAGGTCCGATATGATGAAAAAGAGAAGCAAAACAAACAACAGGCTCAGAGGCGGCAGGGCAGTCCTCTTTGTCTGTTTGACCGCAGCAGTCTTTCTGCTGATGTTCCTGCCTATGTGGAACGTGCTGGTAGTAGCCACATCCACTGCCCTGGATGCCAGCCAAAGCGGGGTAAAGCTCTGGTGGAACAGCTTCAGCCTGGAGGGGTTCGAGTATGTTTTTCAGGTAACGAAAATGGGGATTCCGTTCTTAAATTCCCTGTTTGTCACTACCGCAGGCACCGTGATCCAGGTCATACTGGCGTCTCTGGCAGGCTATGTGCTGATCCAGAAGGATCTTCCTTTCCGGGGATTCCTTTCCTCCTTTATCATGATTACCATGATGATACCGGGAGACCTGACTTTGATCTCTGTGTACCAGCTGAATAAACAGCTGAGCCTGCTGAACAGCTATGAAGGGCTAATCCTGAATGGTCTGATCTCCGGCTTCAGCATTTTGATGATGAGAAATTATTTTGAGACGGTTCCCTATTCCCTTGCAGAATCCGCCAGAATGGACGGAGCGGGAGAGCTGAGGATTTTTTCCGGGGTATACCTTCCGGTATCCCTGCCTGGCATGGCGACGATCTTTTTCATGGAGTATGTGGCAAGGTGGAACAGTATTATGCTTCCGGCAACTTTGATCACAGACGAATCCAAGTATACCCTTCCGCTGATGCTCAAGCAGATGATTTTGTCTGTGGACTCCACCTCAGGCACCATGGCTGTGCCGGATAATGCTATCATGGCTGCGATTATCGTGTCCACGGTACCCCTTCTGCTGATCTACATCTTTGCACAGAGGTTCCTTTTAGAGGGGATCCAGATGGGCGCTGTGAAGGAATAAACAAGGGAGGAAACAGCAATGGAAGAAACAGTAATGGAATTAGAGCTTCACCGTTTCATAAAAAAAGAAGAGGAAGGAAAGTACCTTTCTGTAAATTTTCAGGTTCCGGAACAGGTGGAGACCATGGAGTTTTCTTATTCCTATGACAAAAAAGAAAACATTGTGGACTTCGGCGCTGCGGGAGAACACGAGGGATTTATCGGATGGTCCGGATCCAACCGCAGCAGGATACGGGTCTCACACCGGAACAGCTCCAGTGGTTTTGCCAATGTTTCGATCCGGCAGGGACAATGGCAGATCCTGCTGGGCGCCTACAAGATCTGTCCCCAGGGAGTCCAGGTCACCTGCCGGGTGAAATTTCAAATGAAATCTCTCAGGATGTTCAAAGGAGACACCCATATCCACTCCTGTGCTTCCGACGGAAATATGAGTGTAAAGGAACTGGAGCTTTTGGCAGAGAAAGAAGGGCTGGATTATCTCTTCCTGACAGACCACAACAATTATGCGCACAATGACAGCATTTCCGGGGAAGGAAAAGTAAAGCTGCTTCCCGGTGTGGAATGGACTACCTACCGGGGACATGCGGGGATGCTGGGAAAAGCCCGTGCTTTTTGGAATTTTATTTCCAATTCGGAGCAGGAGACCAGAGAAATTTTCCGGCAGGCAAAGGAGAGAGGCTCACTGATTGTCCTCAACCATCCTTTCTGCCCGGACTGCGGATGGAAATGGGGGATGGAAGCGGTCCCCTGGGATCTGCTGGAGGTTTGGAACGGAGGAACTAAGCCTTCTGCCAATGAGAGCTGTCTGAAATGGTGGGATGAACAGCTGCAGAAAGGGAAGAAGATTGCTGTGACCGGAGGCAGTGATTTTCACAGTCTGGAGCCGGGACGGATGCCGGCAATGCCCTGTACCTGCATTTACGCAGAGTCTACAGAAGCAGAAGATCTGCTGGAAGGTTTAAAAAGCGGACATACCTGTATTGCCTTATCTCCTAAGGGACCTTTTCTGCAGGTTCCTGGGAAAGGAAGGCTTCCGGGAGACACCCTTTTGGTAAACACCAGTCTGGAGCTGGAATTTACCGGGCTGAAGAAAGGGGACTGCCTGTTTTTTATTACCAACGGCTCCTCGGAAAAAATCGTGTGTGATAAGGAAAATGTGAAGATAAAAAGAATCATGGAAAAAAGAGGATACTGCAGGGCAGAAATCCGCAGAGAACTATTCCCCGGTACAGAATCCTTGGTCTTTGTATCCAATCCATGGTATATTGTGAACACTTAATGAGTACAAGCCAAGGGCGCCGTACGAATTTAGTGAGAACATATGCCTAGACACTTAGCGAATGCAAGTCAAGGACGCCGCATGAGGTTAGTGACCATGGTATATTGAATAAAACGGAAGATTGCCTGAACAGAAAAAGGACAGGCAATCTCTCTGTGTCTAAATTAGGAAATAGAGAAGGGAAAGAACGATGGCTTCAGACAGAAACAGAATAAAAAAAGTATATGTAGCGTTTATGACACATTTTGATTTGGGATTTACCGGAGCGCCGGGAGAAATCGAAGATCAGTACAGGAAAAAGCATATCCCCGACGCCATCAGGCTGGCAAAGGAGCTGAACCAGGATGGAAGGAAAAGATTTGTGTGGACCACAGGAGCCTACCTGATCGAACGGTATCTGAAGACTGCAGGGGAAAAGGAACGGCTGGAACTGGAGGAAGCCATTGCAGGAGGCGATATTTCCTGGCACGGTCTGGCTTTTACCACGCATACGGAGCTTATGGATCAGGAATTGCTGCATTTTGACTTGGAATATTCCGATCGGCTGGATCAGAGATTTCACAGGCAGACGGTGGCAGCCAAGATGTCCGATGTGCCGGGACATACAAGGGCAGTCATCGGAGCTATGAATGCACATGGAAGAACCTATCTGCACATTGGAGTGAACGGATCCTCCATGAATCCGGAAGTGCCCAAAAGCTTTCTCTGGAAAACAGAGAAAGGCGAGTTAGTGGTCCAGTATTCTTCGGAATATGGGGAGACCTGTTACATAGAGGGTATGGAAGAGGCGCTGGAATTTGTCTTTACCGGCGACAACAAAGGCGTACCGGACAAAGAAAGTATTTTAGAAACTCTGGAAGCTCTGGAGAGGAAATATCCAGGTGCGCAGATCGAAGCGGCAGATCTGAATCCTTATGCGGAGAAAGTCTGGGAATACAGAGCACATCTGCCGGTGATCACAGAAGAAATCGGAGACACCTGGATCCACGGCACGGGTACGGATCCCCAGAAAGTCATGAAATTAAAACGGCTTTTAGGGCTGAAAGACAAGTGGAGGCAGGAAGGGAGTCTGGAAAAGGGCAGTCCGTATTATCACGCTTTTATGGAACAGCTGCTTCTGGTGTGTGAACACACCTGGGGGCTGGATTATAAGAAGTTTCTGTTTGACTTTAAAAACTGGAGGAAAGAAGATTTCCAGCGTGCCAGAAAAGAAGATGTCGTTGGCATAGATGCTTTTTTGGAGAAAAACACCGGGCTTCTTCATGCTGTGGAGAGATGGACAGGAACCGATTCTTTACAGGGAAGTTATCAGCAATTTGAAGCAATCTGCCAACAGCAGCGCATGTACCTGGACAATGCAATAAAAAGCCTGCCGGAACCTCTGAAAAAAGAGGCGGAGGAACTGTTTGAAAAGATCAGAGAGAGGGAACGTCAGCCGGTATGTGCCGGAACCATCGTCTTTCCTATGGAAGAGCAGCAGTTCGGCAGCTGGAAGGTCATCGCAGATACAGAGGGAAAACTGATTTATCTGGAAAAAGATGGAAAAAAGTTGATGGAAAACGGCTGTTTCGGACGGTTTTCCTATGAGACTTACACGGCAGAGGATTGCCAGAGAGAGTACCTTTCTTATAACTACAGGTTCAAAGAGTATTCCATCTGGTCGGAAGCTGATTTTGCCAAGCCAGGGTTAGAGACAGTGGAGGATCTGGAGCACAAAAACTATGCTTTTACGGTAAGGCGAATGAGAAGGGACGGCAATGCACTGCAGATCCTTCTTGCCGGAAATCCCAGGGCAGTCAGGGAATACGGATGCCCCCGGGAAGCAGAGATCATCTACACCTTTGAGGAAGATCTCATGCGCTGTCAGCTGGTCTGGAGGCAGAAGGATGCCAACAAAATGCCGGAAGCGCTCTGGTTCGACGTTTGCCTTGACATGGAAAATCCCTGCCGCTGGAAAATGAAGAAAATGGGCGAACTGGTATCGCCTCTGGATGTCGTCCGAGGCGGAAACCGGAGACAGCACTGCATCGAAGCCCTTTGCTATCAGGGGGCGGATGCTGCCATTGAGATCCGCAATCCGGACAGCCCGCTGGTCAGCGCAGGCGGCAGGAGACTCTATGGAGGCTGCCGGCAGCTGCCGGATATGAACCGGGGATTTTCCTATTGCTTATATAATAATAAATGGGGAACGAATTTCCCTATGTGGTGCGAAGACGACGGCTTTTTTGTCTATGAGGTTGAGGTACAGTAATATCCCCCTACCGGGCTTGTGGTACAGCCGAAAATTTGGTAAACTGACTCCGATAATAGAAAATCAGCATAAGGACAGGTTAAGACAATGAACAGAAAAGAAACATTCCGGTTCGGAGACTTTAGCGCAGAGCCGGGGGAGAAAAAGAGCGGTTTTCTTACGATCGGAAACGGAGAATTTGAACTTCCCGCAACGGTGCTGTACGGAGAAAAGCCGGGCAAGACCGTTTTGATCACTGCGGGGATCCATGCCGGAGAATATGTGGGAATCCAGTCTGCCGTGGAACTGGCAGAAAGGCTGAAGATAGAAAAGATCGCAGGAACGGTGCTGATCGTAAAAGCAGTCAACCGGGAAGCATTTGAAAAACGCAGCGGAAGCGAAGGATTTCAGGACGGCTTGAACCTGAACCGGGTCTTTCCGGGAAAAGAAGACGGAAGCCAGATGGAACGGCTGGCTTATGCCATAGAAAAAGAATTGTTTCCTCTGGCAGATTATTACATTGACCTGCACAGCGGAGACAGCTATGAGCAGCTGACACCCTACGTGTACTACGCAGGTATGGCAGAGGAAGAGGTAGTAAAGGCTGCCAGAGCGATGGCAGAGCAGGCAGATGTGCCCTACATGGTCCGTTCTGGTGTGGCAATGGGAGGAAGCTATAACTATGCGGCGACTCTGGGGATTCCCAGCATTCTCATTGAACGGGGCGGCATGGGCGGATGGACCAGGGAGGAGACCCATTCCACCAGAAGAGACGTGCGAAACATTTTATGCCACCTGGGCATTTACCTGGGACAGAAGGATTACCGGAATTATTATCCGCTGGAGGTAAAGGACATCAGTTACCAGGCAGCCTCTTTTGCAGGACTGTGGTATCCCTATAAGAATCCGGGAGATATGATCCGCAAAGGAGAGGTCCTGGGTCTGGTCAAGGATTATCACGGACAGGTGCTGGAAGTGTCCCGGGCAGAATACGACGGGGTGATTCTTTTCCAGACCGGAAGCCTCCAGGTGCTGGAAGGCGGTCCTATGATCGCATATGGAAGGATTTCCAGAAATGAGGATAACCGCAAGGAACGGATCACCGGCTACTGGAGCAAGAGGAGCAGCAGCTTCCAGACCCAGAGAAGGGCAGAGCTTCACAGCTCTATGGCAAAGCGCTGGCTGTCGGAAATAGAGAAGAACCTGCCGGAGGGAAAGAGACTGAACATTTTAGATGTGGGATGCGGTTCCGGATTTTTTACCATTTTGCTGGCAAAGCAGGGGCATCAGGTGACAGGAACCGACCTGACACCGGATATGGTACAGAAATCCACAGAGCTGGCAAGGGAAGAACAGGCAGAGTGCAGCTTTCAGATCATGGATGCGGAAAATCTGGATTTTGCCGACGAGACTTTCGATGTGGTGATTTCCAGGAACCTGACCTGGACCCTTCCAGATGCGAAGCGGGCTTACAGTGAGTGGAAACGGGTGCTGAAGCCGGGAGGAGTGCTGCTGAACTTTGACGCCAATTATGGGGCAAGTGATTTTTCGTATACTTCCCATCTTCCGGAAAATCATACCCACAATCAGGTGGGTATGGATCTGATGCGGGAGTGTGAGGAGATTAAGAGACAGCTGCCTATCAGCAGTTACATCCGTCCGGCATGGGATGTGGAAACCCTGGGAAATCTGGGATTTGAACAGCTTTCCATTGATCTGGGGCTGAGCCGGAGGATTTACCTGGAGAAAGATGAATTTTATAA
>DWVZ01000214.1 GCA_019119975.1 Candidatus Blautia merdavium
CAGCTAACGCTACTCTATTATTGTTTGCGTTTATATTTAATTTCCAGGTTGGTACGCAGTCCCGGAGTCTGCGAATGGCTTCCGCAACTTCAAAACCCCCGTCGAAACCAGTACAAGCCCTGAAAGAATGACTCATGGCTGCTGCCGGTACACAAACGGATTTCGCGCTGCTTCTTTTTAGAAGCACTGCCAGTATATACTTTCTTTTCCGATTTGTCAAGGGGCATCTGAGAAATTCGCTCCCTGCGCGCAACCGTTTAGCCGAAAGGCGAAAGGGCTGCCCCTGCACACAGGGTATGGTAAAAAACAGGCAGGTATTGTATGATAGAGGGAAAGATAAGAAAGGACCAAAACCATGGAATGCTATAAAAGTTTAAACGAGATACAAAAAGAAGAAATTCAGGAGTTTATCGACCAGTGCAGCCGCTTTGACCATACCTGCCAGGAGGTTTATCTGGGAAGTGAATTTCAGGCGTATCCGGATATGCACTACTTTTACCTGGAAAGAGAGGAGGAAAAGCTGACAGGCTTCCTCTATTTATATGCTGATCAGAAGACCACTGCGGAGGTGTCCGCCTGGGTGGATCCACAGAAGCGGCGCAGAGGGATTTTTACCAGGCTTCTCGGGGCTGCCCTGGAGGAAATGAAAAAGTTCTCCTACCAGAAGCTGCTGTTTAAAACAGAAAAAGCTTTTTCCGGTGCGGAAAAGATCCTGGAAAAATATCCGGTGACACTTTCCCATCAGGAATTTCATATGCTGGCAGATCCTCAGGCAGAGACAGCAGAAAGAGAAATTCCTGGCTTTTCCATAAGGGAGGCAAAGGAGGAAGAGCTGGGGACACTGGCAGAAATCATGGAAGCTGCTTTTGCAGAGGAGGATTTCGAGGCAAAAGAACACGTGAAGGCGACCTACCGCGCAGAAACAGCGCTGCTCTTTACGGCGCTGTACCGGGAAGTGCCGGTGGGATGCGTGGCAGTGGATACCAGCGGAAAGAGTAATTATCTCTATGCTTTATGTATTGATCCCAAAGCCCAGGGGAAAGGCTATGGAAGGAAGATGCTCTGCCAGGCCATAAAGAAACTGCGGAGCTATTCACAAAAGAAGATTTCTCTGGATGTGGACGAAGAAAACCAGACAGCACTTCCCCTGTATGAATCCTGCGGTTTTCGCCAGGTTTCCCATCTGGTCTATTATGCCATGAAACTTTAAAGAGACGGCTTGGCAGGCATTTTGCAGAACAATTCACAATTCTGACAAATTTGTCTGCTATAGTAATAGAAGAGTAGGAGGAGTACTTATGGAAAAATGTAAGATACTTGTTGTAGATGATGAGAGCAGGATGAGAAAACTGGTAAGAGATTTCCTGGTGAAGCAGGGCTTTGAGGTGCTGGAAGCCGGAGACGGAGAGGCTGCCCTGGATCTTTTTTATGAGCAGAAAGACCTTTCTCTGATCATTCTGGATGTAATGATGCCGAAGATGGACGGATGGGAAGTCTGCAGGGAGATCCGCAAAGAATCCAAAATCCCTATTATTATGCTGACCGCAAGAGGCGACGAAAGAGATGAGCTGCTGGGATTTGAGCTGGGCGTGGATGAATACATTTCCAAACCCTTCAGCCCGAAAATCTTAGTGGCAAGGGTAGAAGCTATTTTGAGACGTACCAATGCAGTGGGAAGCGACGATGTTTTAAGCGCGGGAGGAATTGAAATCAATAAGGCTGCCCACATAGCCTCTATTGACGGAAAGCCTATGGAGCTGAGCTATAAGGAATTTGAGCTGCTGACCTATTTCCTGGAGAATCAGGGAATCGCTCTGTCCAGGGAGAAGATTCTGAATTCTGTGTGGAACTATGATTATTTCGGCGATGCCCGTACCATTGACACCCATGTAAAGAAGCTGAGAAGCAAGATGGGCGAAAAAGGAGAGTACATTAAAACCATCTGGGGCATGGGCTATAAGTTTGAGGTATAGACATGAGAAAATCCATTAAAGTAAAGTTTACCGCGGCGTATGTGGGAACACTCTGCCTGGCTTTTCTTGCGATCCTTTTTTTGAATTCCTGTTTTTTGGAAGATTATTATCTGGCACAGAAGACGGATTCACTGGAATATGTCCATGAACGCCTGGATGAGGCGTCCAAAGTCAATGACAATGCCAACTATACTTCGCTGGAGAAAGATTACGATTTCCATAATTACTGTCTGGAAAAAAATATCTCCGTGATCGTCATCGACCGGGATAAATCTCAGGCAGTGTATTCGAACGGCAGAGATCCCAAGAGTATGTATGCGCAGGCTCTGTTCGGAACCATGACAGAATTCATGCAGGGAACACACGAAATCATCCGACAGGAAAAAAATTATATCCTGGAGAAAAGTGAGGACAGCGGAAGGCTGACAGATTCTCTGAACATGGTGGGAAGCCTGAAAAATGAGAATTACTTTATGATCACCACGCCCATCCAGAGTATGAAGGACAGCGCCCAGATTTCAAATCTGTTTTATCTTTACGTGGGGATTGCAACGATTCTGGTAAGCTCTGCAGTAATCTGGATCATCAGCAAAAAGATTACGAGACCTCTGCAGGAACTGACAGAACTGTCAAAAAAGATGGCAGGGCTGGATTTCGAGGCAAAGTATACCAGAGCAGGGGAAGATGAGATCGGGATTCTGGGAGCGAATCTGAATATTATGTCCGATGAACTGGAAGAGACCATCTCTGAGCTGAAGACTGCCAATAACGAACTGCAAAAAGACATTGAAAAGAAAATCCAGATTGATGAGATGCGCAAAGAATTCCTCTCCAATGTATCCCACGAGCTGAAAACACCCATTGCCCTGATCCAGGGATATGCGGAGGGACTGCAGGAGTGCATCAATGACGATGCGGAGAGCCGGGAATTTTACTGCGATGTGATCATAGATGAAGCAGCCAAGATGAACAATATGGTGAAAAAGCTGCTGACCTTAAACCAGCTGGAATTCGGCAATGATCAGGTTTCCATGGAGCGGTTTGATCTGACGGAACTGATCAAAGGCGTTCTGGTGTCCACCAGCCTCATGGCAGACCAGAAAGGCGCTCAGATCCAGTTTGTACAGACAGAGCCTGTCTATGTCTGGGGCGATGAGTTCAAGGTGGAAGAGGTGGTCACCAATTATGTGTCCAATGCGCTGAATCATGTGGATTATGAGAAAAAGATCGAGGTTAAGATACAAAAGAGACAGGAGCTGGTACGGGTGTCAGTGTTTAATACCGGAGATCCTATCCCGGAAGAAGATCTGGATAAGATCTGGATCAAATTTTATAAGGTGGACAAAGCCCGCACCAGGGAATACGGGGGAAGCGGCATCGGACTTTCTATTGTCAAGGCGATCATGGAGAGCATGAACCAGAAATGCGGTGTGGTCAATTACGAAAACGGCGTGGAATTCTGGTTTGAGCTGCAGTGCGGAAACGGGCAGCCGCCCCGTCTGCCCAAGCAGCAGGAAGTAGCATAAAAAAGAAAAAAGCCAGTTGGATGACAGGCGGTCTGTGTATGCGGACCGCCTGTATTTTGCAGAAAATTGTAAAATTCTGGATCCACTGGTTTGCATTTTGCAGGGGATTCTGTTACACTATATACCGTGTAAAGTTTAGATGACAAAGGAGGAAAAGAAATGCCGCCTTTACAGGGACAATGGCTGGAAGCTTTGAAGCCGGAGTTTAAGAAACCATATTATAAAGAATTGTTTGCAAAGGTAGGACAGGAATATCAGCAGAGACGGATTTTCCCTGAGCCGGATGATATTTTTAATGCCTTTCATTTTACCCCGCTGGACCAGGTGAAGGTTGTGATCCTGGGGCAGGATCCTTACCACAATTATGGTCAGGCGCACGGGCTATGCTTTTCCGTGAAGCCGGAGGTGGAAGTCCCCCCTTCGCTGGTGAATATTTATCAGGAGCTGCACGATGACTGCGGCTGCTATATCCCGGACAACGGATACCTGGAGAAATGGGCAAGACAGGGAGTGCTGCTCCTTAATACGGTGCTGACGGTGCGCGCCCATCAGGCAAATTCTCACAGGGGCATCGGCTGGGAGGAATTTACCGATGCGGCGATCCGGGTGTTAAATGAGCAGGACCGTCCCATGGTATTTCTGCTGTGGGGAAAACCTGCGCAGATGAAGAAATCCATGCTGGACAATCCCAAGCACCTGATCCTGGAAGCGCCCCATCCCAGCCCCCTCTCTGCGTTCCGGGGGTTTTTCGGATGCAGACATTTCAGCAAAACCAATGCCTTTTTAGAAGAGCAGGGCTTAGAACCCATTGACTGGCAGATTGAGAACAGGCGGTGAGAACAGCATGGGTAAGAAAAATGACAATACAATGGTAAAAAACGCCACTTTTTTGATGGTGGCAGCACTGATCTCCAAGATCATCGGTCTGATTTATAAAAGCCCTCTGTCTACCACTTTAGGGAAGGAAAGTTTTGGCTGCTTTCAGTTCGCCCAGAATGTTTATTTTATTCTCCTGATGATCGCGTCTTTCAGCATTCCCCAGGCAGTTTCCAAGATCATGGCAGAGCGGATTGCTTTTAAGCGCTATCGGGACGCGCAGAGGATTTTTAAGGGAGCTTTGCTGTATGCGGTGATCTCCGGCGGGATCGTGGCGCTGATCTGCGTGGTGGGAGCGCCGGTGCTGATACCGGATAACATGGCGAATGCAAGGCTGGCGCTGCAGTTTCTGGCGCCTACGATTTTTATTTCCGGGATCCTGGGAGTGTTCCGGGGGTATTTCCAGGCATACAGGAATATGCTGCCTACCTCCATTTCCCAGATCCTGGAGCAGATCGCGGTGGCTGTGGTAGCTCTGGTAATGGCAAATGTGATGGTAAATCATTTTGCAGATGCAGAGCCGGACGTACTAAGGAGCTGGAGCGCTGCCGGCGCCACTATGGGTACAGGAGCCGGAGTTACAGCCGCGCTTTTGTTCATGCTTCTGGTATACCGGATCAATAAAAAGGTGATCGCAAGAAAGATCAAAAGAGACCGGCATTCGGTGGATGAGAGCTACCGGGACATTATGAAGCTTCTGGTCCTGATCGTTGCTCCCATTGTACTCAGTTCCTTTCTCTACAATGTCAACGGATATGTAAACAGCTGGATCTACAGCGGCATCTCCGGGTTTAAGGGCATGGATTCTAATGTGGTGGAAGGAATGTATGCGGAATTCGGCTTCTTTATGACCATCATCAATATCCCCTTGACGCTGGCGAGCACAGCGCCTACCTCCATGATCCCGGAGGTTTCCGGCTGCTATGCCACCGGAGATATCAAAGGCGCCAGGGAAAAGATCGACAAAGCCACCTGGATCAGTATGTTTATTTCCATTCCCTGCAGCGTGGGGCTGTTCGCACTGGCGGATCCTATTACCAGGCTGCTGTTTCCCGCCACAGAAGGTGTGGCAGGCTATCTGATGATGCTGGGAATCATCACTGTGATCATGAACGGCATGTCAAACATCTCCAACGGCGTGCTCCAGGGCATCGGTAAGGCGAATATTCCCATGATCCATGCGGCAGCGGCGCTGGTACTAGATGTGATCGTGGTGACAGTTCTGATGTTTGTCACTGATTGGGGTATTTATAATGTGGTAATTGCCATGATCGTATATGCACTTTCTATGTGTATCCTGAACCACCGGGCAATGAGGAAAGCACTGGATTACAAAAATCCATGGGAAAAGGCATATTTATCCCCGTTTCTGGCATCTGTTCCCATGGGGATCGCCGCGTTCGGGCTGTATCACGGTATCTACCGGGCAGTGAAAGGACTTCCGGCTGCTAATTTGATCGCTCTGGTTCCTGCAATCTGCATCGGCGCTCTGATTTACTTTGCGGTATATCTTTTTATTGAAAAACCGGATGCAGAAGAGCTGTACGGCATCCCCTTCGGAAGGAAGCTTGCAGCAATCGGAAAAAAAGTGCATCTGCTGAAATAAACGCAGCCAGTAAAAGAAGAAATGCAGGAAAAAGAAAGCAGAAAAACAACATAGAAGGATAGAAAGAAAAACGGTTCTTAGCAGAAATCCGGGATCATTTCCAGGATTCTGCAAAGAACCGTTTTTTATGATACATCTGCTTACTGCATTTTCTTAAACGCGGTAGACAGCATTAACTTAATTCTGTTTAACTGGTTGACCTCGCTGGCGCCCGGGTCATAGTCTACGGCAACGATATTGGCTTCCGGATAGTCCTTGCGGATGGCCTTGATGACGCCTTTGCCCACGATATGGTTCGGCAGGCAGGCAAACGGCTGGATACACACAATGTTGGGCGCGCCCGCATGGATCAGCTCCATCATCTCGCCGGTCAGGAACCATCCCTCTCCGGTCTGGTTGCCTAAAGAGACAATCGGTTTCGCCATCTTTGCCAGATCTTCGATCTTCGCGGACGGTGTAAAGTGCCTGCTCTTGGCAAATTCTTTGTTCGCCGCGCTTCGGATAAACTCAATGGCAGCGATGCCCAGCTTTCCCTTCTGGGCAAGGGATTTCTTAAATCCCAGGTAATCGGATTTAAATCCCAGGTTGTAGAAGCAGTAGCACATAAAGTCGATCAGATCCGGGCATACCGGCTCTGCCCCTTCTTTTTCCAGAAGCTCTGCCAGATGATTGTTGGCTGCAGGAAGGAATTTTACCAGGATCTCTCCCACGATGCCTACCCGGGGTTTCTTCTCATTGGTGATGGGCAGGGTGTCAAATTCCCGGATCATCTGTCTGCAGATGCGGTTAAACTGGGCAAAAGAGCAGTGCTTTCCGGAAAGGAAAGAGATGCAGCGTTTTTCCCATTTTTTATGTAAGGCATTGGCGGAGCCTTTCACAGACTCATAAGGACGCATACGGTAGATGCATTTCATCAGGATATCACCGAAAACTGCGCCATAGGCAAGTCTTGTGGCAAGCTTCGGCGTGATCTTGAAGCCCGGATTCTCCTCTAAACCGCTCAGATTGATGGAGATTACCGGGATCTGTGACATACCAGCCTTCTCAAGTGCCCTGCGGATAAAGCCGATGTAGTTGGAAGCACGGCATCCGCCTCCGGTCTGGGACATGATGATCGCTACTTTGTTCAGGTCATATTTGCCGGAGAGCAGTGCCTGCATGATCTGTCCTACCACCATCAGGGAAGGATAGCAGGCATCGTTGTTGACGTATTTCAGTCCCACATCCACGGCTTCCTTGTTGTCATTGGGAAGCACTTCCAGGTTGTATCCCGCAGAGTTAAATCCTGCCTGCAGGATAGAGAAATGGATGGGCGACATCTGGGGGCAGAGGATGGTGTAGTTCTTTCTCATTTCCTCTGTGAAAGAAACCCGCTTGATAGAGGAAGGCACGATCCGGCGTTTTTTGTGCTGCTGTTCCTTGACGCGGATTGCCGCGATCAGGGAACGGACACGGATACGCGCCGCGCCCAGGTTGTTGACCTCGTCGATCTTCAGGCAGGTGTAGATCTTGCCGCTGTGGGACAGGATCTCATTGACCTGGTCTGTGGTTACGGCGTCCAGACCGCAGCCGAAGGAATTTAACTGGATCAGATCCAGATTATCTTTTTCCTTTACAAAATTGGCAGCCGCATAGAGGCGGGTATGGTAGGTCCACTGGTCATTGACCCGCAGAGGACGCTGCAGGGGTGCCAGATGGGAGACAGAATCCTCCGTCAGCACTGCCAGACCGTAGGAGTTGATCAGATCCGGGATCCCGTGATGGATCTCCGGGTCAATGTGGTAGGGACGTCCTGCCAGGACAATGCCCCGTCTGCCGGTTTCTTCCAGATATTTTAAAGTTTCTTCTCCCTTGCGCATGATGTCTTTGCGGCAATGGTCCATTTCTTCCCATGCCTTATGGGCAGCGGCTTTGACCTCGTCAGCAGAGATCTCCGGGAATTCCTGCACCAGTCTTTCGGTTACCGTTTCTTCACTGGTAAGAGAAAGGAAAGGATTGTGGAAGCGGATGGAAGGATCGTTCAGTTCGTCCACATTATTTTTAATGTTTTCCGCATAGGAGGTGACAATGGGGCAGTTGTAGTGGTTGACTGCGTCCGGGAACTCCTGCCGTTCATAGGGAATGCAGGGATAGAAGATGTATTTCACACCCTGCTTTAAAAGCCAGGTGACATGTCCGTGCGCCAGCTTTGCCGGATAACATTCGGATTCACTGGGGATGGATTCGATGCCCAGCTCGTAAATCTTTCTGGTGGAGGTAGGAGAAAGCACCACCTGGTACTTCAGTTCCGTAAAGAACGTATACCAGAAAGGATAGTTCTCAAACATATTCAGAACCCTTGGGATGCCCACCTTTCCTCTTTTTGCCTTATCTTCTGTAAGGGGCTGGTAGGAGAAAAGCTTTTTGTATTTGTAATCAAACAGGTTGGGAACCTGATCCTTGTTCTTTTCTTTTCCGATTCCACGTTCGCAGCGGTTGCCGGAGATGTACTGTCTTCCGCCGGAGAACTTATTGATGGTCAGTCGGCAGTTGTTGGTACAGCCTTTGCAGTTTGCCATGGTGGTTTTATATTCCAGGGTATTGATCTTGTCAATGGGCAGCATGGTGGTGGTCCTGGTCTTGTCATACCGTTCCCTGGCAATGAGCGCGGCTCCGAACGCGCCCATGATCCCGGCGATATCCGGACGGATGGCATGGCAGTCGGCAATCTTTTCAAAGCTTCTGAGCACGGCGTCGTTGTAGAAGGTACCGCCCTGGACAACGATGTGCTTTCCAAGCTCAGAGGCATCGGAAACTTTGATTACCTTATAAAGGGCGTTCTTAATGACAGAATATGCCAGACCTGCGGAGATATCTGCCACAGACGCGCCTTCTTTCTGCGCCTGCTTTACTTTGGAATTCATAAAGACCGTGCAGCGGGTACCCAGGTCAATGGGGTGCTCGGCAAAAAGCGCTGCCTTTGCGAAATCCTGTACGCTGTAATTCAGAGATTTGGCAAAGGTTTCAATAAAGGAGCCGCAGCCGGAAGAACATGCCTCATTTAACTGCACGCTGTCTACGGTCTGATCCTTGATCTTAATGCACTTCATATCCTGTCCGCCGATGTCCAGGATACAGTCTACCTCCGGATCAAAAAAGGCGGCGGCATAGTAGTGAGAAACAGTTTCTACCTCCCCTTCGTCCAGAAGGAGAGCTGCCTTGATCAGCGCCTCGCCGTATCCGGTAGAGCAGGAGTAAGCGATCTTGGCTCCCCTGGGAAGCTGCTCATAAATTTCCTGGATCGCCCGGATGGAGGTGGCAAGGGGATTTCCGTTGTTGTTGCTGTAGAAAGAATACAGCAGGGAGCCGTCCTCACCTACCAGGGCTGCCTTGGTAGTGGTGGAGCCTGCGTCGATCCCCAGGTAGCAGTTGCCCTGATAGGAGGCAAGGTCTCCGGTCTGTACATTGTACTGGCTCTGGCGGCGGTTGAATTCTTCGTAATCCTCCTTAGAGGCAAAGAGCGGTTCCATACGGTCTACTTCAAAATCCATCTGGATGGAAGCAGAGAGACGGTCTCTCATGCCGGTGATGCTGACACCCGCGGCGTCCGGCTTTACATTCAGGGCAGAGCCGATGGCTGCGAATAAATGTGAATTTTCCGGTACAATGGTGTGCTCCTCATCCAGCTTTAAGGTACGGATAAAGGCGGTCTTCAGTTCGGAAAGAAAATGAAGGGGACCGCCTAAAAATGCCACATGTCCCCGGATGGGTTTCCCGCAGGCAAGTCCGCTGATAGTCTGATTGACCACTGCCTGGAAGATGGAGGCAGAAAGGTCCTCCTTGGTAGCCCCCTCATTGATCAGAGGCTGGATGTCCGTTTTGGCAAAAACACCGCAGCGGGCGGCTATAGGATAGAGCGCCTTGTAATCCTTGGCGTATTCATTTAATCCCGGGGCATCGGTCTGCAGAAGGGATGCCATCTGGTCGATAAAGGAGCCGGTGCCTCCGGCGCAGATGCCGTTCATACGCTGCTCCACATTTCCCCCTTCAAAGTAAATGATCTTGGCGTCCTCACCGCCCAGCTCAATGGCAACATCGGTTTTGGGAGCCAGTTCCTGCAGGGAAGTGGAGACGGCAATCACCTCCTGGACAAAGGGGACTTCCAGATGGCTGGCAAGAGTCAGTCCGCCGGAGCCGGTGATCACCGGGGCAACAGAAATCTCTCCCAGAGCCTGGTAAGCTTTGTCAAGAAGGCGCGCAAGGGTGTTCTGAATATCTGCAAAATGACGTTCATAGTCGGAAAAAAGTAAATCATGCTGTTCATTAAGGATGGCAATCTTTACCGTGGTGGAACCAATGTCGATACCCAAAGGATAAAGCATGGATTCCTGTATATGCTCTGATTTCATAGTCAGAGACCTCCTCTTTCTATCTCTTCTTATTAAAAGTGTATCTAAAAAACCATGTTACATTATACGACAAGATAAGAGAAAAAACAATTACAAAATTTCCGCCAGCCGTTGCGTTTGCCATGCTCCTGTGATAGAATAAACCGATACAGGCAGGAAATAGGACTATTTTTGGTCAGATTCCCTGAAAAACTGGAAAAATTTTTCAACACCAGTGATAAACTGACAAGAAAACAAGAAAAAAGAGGCAGGTAAATTTTATGTATACCGTACTGAAACAGGAAGGAAGAGCAAAGCGCGCCCGTCTGGAGACTGTCCACGGGACCATAGAGACTCCTGTATTTATGAATGTAGGAACCGTAGCTGCCATCAAAGGGGCAGTGTCCACTATGGACCTTCATGAGATCAAGACGCAGGTGCAGCTTTCCAATACGTATCATCTTCATGTACGTCCGGGCGATGAAATCGTGAAAAAACTGGGCGGACTCCACAAATTTATGAACTGGGATCGTCCCATTCTGACAGACTCCGGCGGATTCCAGGTGTTTTCTCTGGCAAAGCTGAGAAAGATTAAAGAGGAAGGGGTGTACTTTAACTCCCATATCGACGGGCGCAAGATCTTCATGGGACCGGAGCAGAGTATGCAGATCCAGTCCAATTTAGGTTCTACTATCGCTATGGCGTTTGATGAATGTCCCTCCAGCGTTGCCAGCAGAGAGTATGTCCAGGCGTCTGTGGACCGCACAACCCGGTGGCTGCAAAGATGCAAGGACGAAATGGCAAGACTGAATTCCCTGGAGGATACGGTCAATCCTCATCAGCTGCTGTTCGGCATCAATCAGGGAGCCATTTATGATGACATCCGGATCCAGCATGCCAAGACCATTTCTCAGATGGATCTGGACGGATATGCAGTGGGCGGTCTGGCAGTGGGAGAGACCCATGAGGAAATGTATCGGATCCTGGACAGCGTGGTGCCGTATCTCCCCACAGACAAGCCCACGTATCTGATGGGAGTAGGCACCCCTGCCAATATCCTGGAGGCAGTCTCCAGAGGTGTGGATTTCTTTGACTGCGTCTATCCTAGCCGCAACGGACGCCACGGTCATGTGTATACCAATTTCGGCAAGATCAATCTGTTCAACGCCAAATATGAGCTGGACGACAGACCCATTGAGGAAGGATGCCAGTGTCCTGCCTGCCGTCACTACAGCAGGGCGTACATCCGTCACCTGCTGAAGGCGAAGGAGATGCTGGGCATGCGGCTTTGTGTGCTCCACAACCTTTATTTCTACAATACCATGATGGAAGAGATCCGGGATGCTCTGGACAAGGGCTGCTATGAGGAATATAAGGCAGAGAAGCTGGCAGGTATGGCAGCAGGCGCAAAAAGCTGAGCCGCAGACTTGAAAGGCGGGAGAAAAGTATAAAAATGGCATTAAAATTGTGAAAAAGGGGAGAAACTACTTGAAGAAACAGGAAAAATTGTGTATGATAGCCGTAGTGTCTGTTTCGACAAGGACAAAGTTTAAGTTTCAGGAGGAAATAAGATGTTATTATCAACAGCAAGTGCCGGCGGAGCCGGAGCAATGCTCAGCCTGTTTATTCCGCTGATCATATTTTTTCTTTTGATGTATTTTATGATCATGAGACCTCAGAAGAAAGAACAGCAGAGGGTAAAAAGCATGCTTGCCGCTATGGAAGTCGGCGACAGTGTAGTTACTACCAGCGGTTTCTACGGCGTTCTCATTGACATCACAGAAGAGGATGTAATCGTAGAATTCGGCAATAATAAACACTGCAGGATCCCAATGAGAAAATCAGCCATTGCTGAAGTGGAAAAAGCAAGCGACGGACTGACAGAATAAGATATGCAGGAGAAAAGGTGCTGTAGGCAGAAATGCTTTGCAGTGCCTTTTTCAGTCTATGGAAAAAGAAAGGAGAACCCTATGGCTCTTATCAGTTTATTTGAAGTGATCGGTCCCAATATGGTGGGACCATCCAGCTCCCACACGGCAGGGGCGGCTTCCATGGCGCTTCTGGCGCGCAGACTGTTTCCGGGGGAGATCAAAAAGGTGGTGTTTACCCTGTATGGTTCCTTTGCCAAGACTTATAAGGGGCACGGCACAGACCGGGCGCTTTTAGGCGGCATCATGGGATTTGCCACCGACGACCTGCGCATCCGGGACTCTCTAAAGCTGGCGCGGCAGCAGGGCATCGAATATGAGTTCCGCATTGCAGACGATGAGAAAGAGGAGATCCATCCCAACACGGCAGATATGGACATGGAGGGAACCCGGGGAGAACGCCTCTTTGTCCGGGGCGTATCTTTAGGCGGAGGAAAGGTAAAGATCGTCCGCTTGAATCAGATCCAGGTGGATTTTACCGGAGAGTACAGCACCCTGATCGTCAGCCAGACGGATATGCCCGGAGTGGTGGCGCATATTACCAGAGTGCTCAGCGAGGAAGGGGTAAACATTGCCTTCATGCGCCTTTTTCGGGAGAAAAAAGGAGCCAATGCCTATACCATCGTAGAATCCGATGAAAAAATTCCGGCAGAAGTCCTGGACAGGATCCGAGAGAATCCTCTGGTGTCTGACATTATGCTGGTACAGCTGTAGCGAGGAGGAAAGATATGGAATTTAATCACGGTACAGAGCTTTTAGAGCTGTGCGAAAAGCTGGGAAAGCCGATTTCTGCAGTTATGAAGCTTCGGGAGACAGAAATCTTCCAGACACCCCAGCAGGAAGTGGAGCAGAAGATGAGAAAAGCGCTTTCCATCATGAAAGAATCGGTGAAAGCGCCTTTGGAAGAGCCGGTGCCGTCAGTAGGCGGGCTGATCGGCGGGGAGGCAAAGAAATTAAAAGAGCACTATGACCAGGGAAAATCCATCTGCGGCACCATTTTATCCAAAGCCTCCATGTACGCCATGGCGGTTCTGGAAGTCAACGCGTCTATGGGCGTGATCGTGGCAGCCCCTACCGCAGGTTCTTCCGGTGTGGTCCCCGGTGTCCTGCTGGCGCTCCAGGAGGAATACCAGCTGCCGGATGAAACCATTTTAAACGGTCTGTATACTGCCGGAGCTGTGGGCTATCTGCTCATGCGCAATGCTTCCGTGGCAGGAGCAGAGGCAGGGTGCCAGGCAGAGGTAGGCGCCGCCTCCGCCATGGCGGCAGCAGCGGCGGCAGAGATCATGGGCGGTACGCCGCAGATGTGTCTGGATGCCGCTTCAGGAGCCATGTCCAACCTTCTGGGACTGGTGTGCGATCCCATAGCCGGACTGGTGGAAGCGCCCTGTCAGAACCGAAATTCTGTGGGTGCGGCAAATGCTCTGGTCTGCGCGGAGCAGGTGCTGGCAGGGATCCGGCAGATCATTCCCTTTGACGAGATGGCGCAGGCAATGTATCATGTGGGAAGAAGCCTTCCGTTTGAACTGAGGGAGAGTGCTTTAGGCGGATGTGCGGGTACACCGTCAGGGTGCAGCCGTGCCTGTGAGATCTTTGGAAAAGAAAAGTAGATTGCGTATTAGGCGAAGTCCAGCAGCCACACCATCCGTTCGTGCCGCAGCCGCTGTCTTCTGTTTTAAGCAATTTTCAGTATAAAGGACAGTTGTGACCAGGCTGTGTCAAAATCCTAAAGGTTTTCTAAAAACCGTAAAATATTCTGAAATGCAGGGACTGCAGGAGAATAGAAGCTATAACGAAAAGGCATATCGTACACAGCTATTATGACTTGAATTATAGGAAAAAAAGGATTATCATAATACTATTATCATGTTTATTTTTTCACGAAAAAAGTGCTGAAAGCGGCGGAAAGGAAGGCATATATGAACTGTAAAATCGCACTGATCCCGGGAGACGGAATCGGACCGGAGATCGTAGGAGAGGCAAAGAAGATCCTGGATAAAGTGTGCAGCGTGTACGGGCATACCTTTACCTATGAGGAGGTGCTGCTGGGCGGCGCGTCCATCGATGTGCACGGAGTGCCTCTGACAGAGGAGGCAATAGAGACTGCCAAAGGCGCAGATGCTGTTTTGATGGGATCCATCGGAGGAGATGCCAAGACCTCTCCCTGGTACCAGCTGGAACCATCCAAAAGACCGGAGGCAGGGCTTCTTGCCATCCGCAAGGCATTGAACCTGTTTGCCAATTTAAGACCTGCATACCTGTATGACGAATTAAAAGGCGCGTGCCCCTTGAAAGAGGAAGTCATCGGCGACGGCTTTGACATGATCATTGTCCGGGAACTGACCGGCGGACTGTACTTCGGCGAGCGCAGGACTGTGGAAGAAAACGGTGTGAGAAAAGCCATCGATACATTGACCTATGATGAAAAAGAAATCCGCAGGATCGCTGTCAAAGCATTCGAGATCGCAGGCAAGAGAAGAAAGAAAGTGACCAGCGTGGACAAAGCCAATGTGCTGGATTCATCAAGACTTTGGAGAAAGGTTGTGGAGGAAGTGGCAGCCCAGTATCCGGAGATTGAGCTGGAGCATATGCTGGTAGACAACTGCGCTATGCAGCTGGTGCATAACCCGGGGCAGTTTGATGTGATCCTGACGGAGAACATGTTCGGCGATATTTTATCCGACGAAGCCAGCATGGTGACCGGATCCATCGGCATGCTTTCCTCTGCCAGCTTAAATGAGACAAAGTTCGGACTGTATGAGCCAAGCCATGGGTCTGCTCCGGACATTGCAGGCAAGGGGATCGCCAATCCCATTGCCACCATTTTGTCAGCAGCCATGATGCTGCGCTTCTCCCTGGATCTGGACCAGGAGGCAGACGCAGTGGAGGCAGCTGTGCAGCAGGTATTAAAAGACGGATACCGCACTGTGGACATTATGTCCGACGGTATGAAACAGATCGGAACAAAAGAAATGGGCGACCGGATCGCTCAGTACATAGAGAGAAAGGACTGATACTATGAGAAGTGATGCAGTAAAGACTGGAATGCAGCAGGCTCCCCACCGTTCTCTGTTCAATGCGCTGGGAATGACTAAGGAAGAGCTGGAAAAGCCGCTGGTAGGAATCGTAAGCTCCTACAATGAGATCGTTCCCGGCCATATGAACCTGGATAAGATCGTAGAAGCCGTGAAATTAGGCGTTGCCATGGCAGGGGGAACCCCTGTCGTCTTTCCCGCGATCGCCGTGTGCGACGGCATTGCCATGGGACACATCGGAATGAAATATTCCCTGGTGACCAGAGA
>DWVZ01000215.1 GCA_019119975.1 Candidatus Blautia merdavium
TATGCTTTTCTATTTTCTTTTTTAATCCTCTTAGATTATGAAAGAGCCCCCTCTTTCTAAATAAATTCTCCCTCCGGGGTACCGGAATCTCCGGGTACGGTATCATAATCATAGTAAGGGCTGTCCTTCCAGCCGGGAGCATCCGGCGTCTGGTCGTAGTAATAATTCCCAAAATCATCGTCCCAGCCAGGGTAATCATCGTATCCGCCGTCAAACCCACTGCCGTTGTCGTAATTGTCATAGAAACCGGAAGAATTGTGACTGCCGCTGGAATCATTCAGATATTTGTCCATGAAATCGTAAATCTCTTCGTAAGTCACTTCATCACCGGAAAGCAGAAGATCCAGATAATCCCGGATAAAGGAACTGCCTTTCTCTGTGGAAGTGAATACCACCATGACGATCAGGATAAATGCGGTGACAATCCCCACGCTTCCGGCAGAAAGGGCGATTCCTGCTTTTGCAGCGCCGCTGCGGGCGTATTTTCCTTTGGAAAGGCAGGAGAAAATGATGCCGAGACCCCCGAGGACAAAGGTCAGGGGAGGCGCGCAGCACATCAGCAGTAAAGACAAGATCCCCAGGACTAAGGATGCTGTGGCAAAGGAGGCATTTCCATTGTAGGCATTTGCCGGAGGCTGGGATCCGTATTGAGGCTGCTCCGGCTGATGATAGGACTCAAAATGATTTTCCTGATTGGGCTGATCCATATAGTATCCCTCATTTCTTTCGTAATTTCAATCTGGATTCTTATTATTGTAGCATGGATAAGATTTAAGGGCAACATTTATAAAAGTTTTATTTTCCCCTGCGCAGGGGCGTGCTATAATAAGTACCAGTACAGACGGCTGCGGATGGCTGCCTTTTTAGGAAGCCGATGTGGTAAATGGCAGGGAATATGTGGATACAGGGAGGAAAAAAGAGCATGAATGTGGAAAAGATTTTAAGAGAACAGATCAAGGACCGGTTTTCCCGGATAGAAGAATTCCTGGAGAGCAGCAGCGCCTGCAGAAGGATTCCTGCTTACCGGGAGCTTTTTATCAACCGCATACAGGACTGCACGGTTTTCTGGCTGGCACAGCAGGAGGACAGGATGCTGGGGCTGGCAGGTAGCAATGAAAGGGGAGACCTTCTGTTTCTCATACCGGATACGGATGAGGCGTGCAGAGACCTGCTGAAAGAGGCGGAAGCTTTTGCCGTGCAGCAGCGCTGTGAGAAGATTCATGTGTCTGTACCCTCAGAGCTTTTCCTGCCTATGGAAAAGAAGCGGTATAAGCTGTCCCAGGATAATCAGGACGCAGAAACCGGTTTTGTCAATATGGAGAAAAATCTGTCTTCCCGCCTTCCGGTGAATCACAGTACAGGCGAGCGGTTAAATGCTGCTTCCTGGGGCGCAGTAGCGGCGGTCACGGTGATCCTGATCTGCATTGCGCTGCTCTTATCCAGGCTCCTGCAGGCAGTGGCAGGACTTCTCTGAAACGGCAGCACAGCGGCGCAGGGAATCTCTTGACAAATTCCCCGGGCATTGTTAAGGTGTTAGAGGATCAATTATCAGAAGGAGAAAGAGAATTACATGGACATTATACAGATCATCACTCAGGAATTAAATGTGGAAAAATGGCAGGTGGAAGCCGCCGTTTCTTTGATAGATGAGGGAAATACCATCCCCTTTATTTCCCGTTACCGCAAAGAGGTGACAGGAGCCTTAAACGACGAACAGCTGCGTAATCTGTCGGAGCGCCTGACCTATTTAAGGAACCTGGAAGATAAGAAAAAACAGGTGCTCTCCAGTATCGACGAACAGGGTAAACTGACAGAAGAATTAAAGAAACAGATCCTGGATGCCCAGACACTGGTAGTGGTAGAGGATCTTTACCGCCCTTACCGTCCAAAGAGAAGGACGAGAGCCACCATCGCCAAGGAAAAAGGACTGGAGCCGCTGGCAGATATCCTCCGTCTTCAGACCACCAAGAAATCCATGGAAGAAGAGGCAGAAGCCTTTGTATCCCAGGAAAAAGAGGTGAAAAATGCCCAGGAAGCCCTTGCCGGCACCATGGATATCGTGGCAGAAAGTATATCGGATGAGGCAGACTACCGGATCCGCATCCGAAAGATGACCCAGAAGTCAGGAACCCTTGTTTCCGCAGCGAAAAAACCGGAGGAATCTACGGTTTATGATATGTATTATGAGTATGAAGAGCCTGTTTCCAAGACCGCGGGACACAGGATCCTGGCGATCAACCGGGGAGAAAAAGAGAAGATCCTGACTGTGAAGATCTCTGCCCCGGAGGAAGACATTCTCCGTTATTTGGAGAAGCAGGTGATCGTCAATGACAATCCCAATACGGCGCCTGTTTTAAAAGCAGTGGTGGAGGACAGCTACCGCCGTCTGATCGCGCCTGCTATTGAACGTGAGATCCGCAGCGATCTGACAGAAAAGGCAGAGGATGGGGCGATCAAAGTCTTTAAGAAAAACCTGGAGCAGCTGCTCATGCAGCCTCCGATCGTGGGACAGGTGGTTCTGGGATGGGACCCGGCGTTCCGTACCGGATGCAAGCTTGCCGTGGTAGACGCCACAGGAAAAGTACTGGACACTACGGTAATCTATCCTACCGCGCCCACTACGCCGGCAAAGATCGCCGCAGCCAAAGAGACACTGAAAAAGCTGATCAAAAAGTATCACATTACCCTGTTTTCCGTAGGAAACGGAACGGCATCCAGGGAGTCCGAGCAGATCATCGTAGAGCTTTTAAAAGAGATCCCGGAGAAAGTGCAGTATGTGATCACTAATGAAGCAGGAGCTTCCGTTTACTCTGCCAGCAAGCTTGCTACAGAAGAATTCCCTACTTTTGATGTGGGACAAAGGAGCGCGGCATCCATCGCGAGAAGGCTTCAGGATCCCCTTGCGGAGCTGGTAAAGATCGATCCAAAATCCATCGGTGTAGGGCAGTACCAGCATGATATGAACCAGAAGAAGCTGGGAGAAGCGCTCTCCGGAGTAGTGGAAGACTGCGTGAATAAAGTAGGCGTGGATTTAAATACAGCATCCGTTTCCCTGCTGGAATATGTCTCCGGCGTCAGCAAGGCGATCGCCAAAAACATCGTTGCCTACAGAGAAGAAAACGGAGAATTTTCTGACAGGAAGGAACTTCTGAAAGTAGCAAAGCTGGGACCGAAAGCCTATGAGCAGTGCGCCGGATTCCTGCGGATCCGCGGAGGGAAAAATCCTCTGGACGCCACCAGCGTGCATCCGGAAAGCTACGAGGCAGCAGAGAAGCTTCTCGCCGGAATGGGAATGAAGCCGGCAGATATCTTTAACGGTCCTACCGCTTATTTCATCAAGGATTATGCCCAGATGGCGAAGAAACTGGGCGTAGGGGAAATGACCCTGCGGGATATTGTAAAAGAGCTGACAAAGCCGGGACGGGATCCCAGAGAAGAAATGCCGAAACCCATCCTGCGCACCGACGTGCTGGATATGAAGGATTTAAAGGAAGGCATGGTACTGAAAGGTACGGTCAGAAACGTAATTGATTTCGGGGCATTCGTGGATATCGGCGTACACCAGGACGGTCTGGTACACATCTCCCAGATGACAGACCGTTACATCAAACATCCTCTGGAAGCTGTCAGTGTCGGCGATGTAGTGGACGTAAAGGTTCTTGGCGTGGATATGAAAAAGAAGAGGATTTCTCTTACCATGAAAGGAATCCAGTAATCGTTTTCAAAGGAAGATTTTACAGGAATTTATGGATAAAATGTATTAATAAAAGGGACAGAATAAGAAAAGAAAGAAGGGTTTAGGTTGAACAAAAATCAGGAAAGAATCGACCTTCTGCGCCAGGAAATGCAGAAGGAAAAGATCGATATGTATCTGGTACCCACAGCGGATTTTCACCAGTCTGAGTATGTGGGAACCTATTTTAAGACCAGGGCATGGCTTTCCGGCTTTACCGGTTCTGCGGGGACGCTTCTGGTCACCATGGACGGAGCGTATCTCTGGACAGACGGAAGGTATTTTATCCAGGCTGCAAAGCAGCTGGAGGGTACAGGTGTGACCCTGATGAAGATGGGAGAAGAAGGCGTTCCCACAGTGGAGGAATTTGCAGAACAGCACTTCCCGGAGGGCGGATGCCTTGGCTGTGACGGCAGGACCATTCATGTGGAAGAAGGAAAAGCTTATCAGGCTCTGGCTGAGAAAAAAGGCGGCAGTTTTCTTTATGATAAAGACCTGGCAGACCGGATCTGGACGGACCGTCCTTTGATGTCCAAGGAGCCGGTTTATCTGCTGGATGTGAAGTATGCAGGGAAGTCCAGAGAAGAGAAGATCGCAGATGTGCGCGAAGCCATGAAGGAGGCAGGGGCGAATGTCCATGTGATCAGCAGCCTGGACGATATTGTGTGGCTGTTTAACATCCGCGGAAATGATATTGTGTACAACCCGGTGGTTATGTCCTACGTGATGCTGACCATGGAACAGGCGCATTTTTATGTGCAGGAAGAAGCAGTCAGTGAACAGGTAAGAGAAGAACTGGAAAAGGCAGGTGTGACCCTGCATCCTTACTTTGAGATCTATGAGGCAGTGAAAGGGCTGAAGGATACCGACAAAGTGCTGCTGGAGGATATCTGCACCAATTACACACTATATAAAAATATACCGCAGAAAGCGGAAATCATCCTGCAGAGCAATCCGGCGGCGATCATGAAAGGGCAGAAAAACCCGGTGGAGATGGAGAATATCCGCATTGCTCACAAAAAAGACGCCCGGGCAATGTGCCGTTTTATCTACTGGCTGAAGCAGAATGTGAAGAGCGGTGATGTGACCGAGTACAGCGCTGCTGAGAAAAGCCTGGAACTGCGGAAGGAAGACCCGGACTGCCTGGATTTAAGCTTTGAGACCATCTGTGCCTATGGACCAAATGCAGCCATGTGCCATTATGCGCCTACAAGCACTGAGTATGCGCAGGTGAAACCGGAGGGATTTTTCCTGATCGATTCCGGCGGACAGTACTGGCAGGGAACTACAGATATCACCAGAACCATTGCGGTGGGAGAGCTGACCCAGGAGCAGAAAGAGCACTTTACCCTGGTACTGCAGGGGCATATCCGCCTGGCTATGGCGAAATTCCAGTACGGCTGCAGCGGCGCCAATCTGGACGCTCTGGTACGTGGGCCATTATGGGAGAGAGGGCTGGACTTTAACCACGGCACAGGACATGGCGTGGGCTATCTGTTGAATGTACACGAAGGTCCCCAGAACATTAACTGGAGGATCCGTGCCAACGGAAGGAGAGGAAACGCCACGCCTTTGGAAGAGGGTATGCTGACCTCTGACGAGCCGGGCATCTATCTGGAGGGACAGTACGGCATCCGTACGGAGAATCTGCTTCTGTGCAGAAAAGCAGAGAAGAACAGCTATGGTCAGTTTATGGAATTTGAAACCGTGACCCTGGTGCCCTATGAAAGAGAAGCCATCCTTCCGGACATGCTGGAAAAGAGAGAACTGGAATGGCTGAACCAGTATCACGCAAAAGTATATGAGACCATCTCTCCCCTGCTGGAAGGGGAAGAGAAGCAGTGGCTGAAGGAAGCTACCGCTGAAATCAGATAAGAGAGGGCGTATGCCCGAAGGAAAAGGAGGTATCCTGCAGAAGGATATCTCTTTTTTTCGCAATTTTTCCAGGAAACAGGCTGTGGAGAAAGGAAAAAAAGTCAAAATAATGATAAGATTGATTTAAAAAACGTAAGAATTTTTCTTTTTTCTGCGTTATGATAAGAACAGAAAAAACGCGTGTGGCAAAGGAGAAGAGAACATGGAAAAAAGATGGTGGAAAGAAAGCATCGTATATCAGATCTATCCCAGAAGTTTTAAGGACAGCAACGGGGACGGAATCGGAGATCTGAACGGTATTACAGAGAAAATGGGGTATTTAAAAGAGCTGGGCATCAACGTGCTGTGGCTTTCACCTGTGTACAAATCCCCTAACGATGACAACGGATACGACATCAGCGATTACCAGGCGATCATGGATGAATTCGGAACCATGGAAGATTTCGACAGGATGCTTGCAGCTGCTCATGAAAACGGCATTAAGCTGGTCATGGATCTGGTGGTAAACCATACCTCTGATGAGCATCCCTGGTTCGTAGAAAGCCGCAAATCCCTGGACAATCCTTACCGTGATTACTATATCTGGAAACCGGGAAAAGACGGCAAAGAACCTAACAACTGGGGCTCCTGCTTCTCAGGTCCGGCATGGGATTATGACGAACAGACAGATATGTATTACCTGCACCTGTTTTCCAAAAAACAACCGGATTTAAACTGGGAAAATCCCAAGGTAAGAAACGAAGTTTTCGATATGATGAATTGGTGGCTGGACAAAGGCGTGGACGGCTTCCGTATGGACGTGATCAGCCTGATCTCCAAGAAACCGGACCTTCCGGACGGACCTGTGGGAATCAACGGATACGCCAGCTTCAATGAGCCTGCAAACGGTCCCCGGGTACATGAGTTCCTTCAGGAAATGCGGGAAAAAGTTTTGAACAATGCAGATACCATTACTGTGGGAGAGTGCTCCGGAGTTACGCTGGAAGAGGCAAAGAAATATGCCAGAAGCGATGAAAAAGAGCTGAACATGGTATTCCAGTTTGAGCATATGGACGTGGATGCGGATGCCAACAATAAATGGACAGACAAGAAGATGGACTTAAGAGACATGAAGCAGGTGCTGACCAAATGGCAGAAGGGTCTGGAGGAGATTGCGTGGAACAGTCTTTTCTGGGAAAATCACGACCAGCCGCGTTCCATTTCCAGATACGGAAACGACAGCAAAGAGTATCATGACGTATCAGCAAAGATGCTGGCTACCTGCCTTCATATGATGCAGGGAACTCCTTATGTATATCAGGGAGAGGAACTGGGCATGACCAATGTTCCTTTTGAAAGCATTGACCAGTTCAGAGACCTTGACAGCATCAACGCTTATCATGAACTGGTGGAAGACCAGAAAGTCTTTACACACGAAGAAATGATGCGCTATTTAAGATATAAGAGCAGGGACAACGCCAGAACTCCTTTCCAGTGGGACGACAGTGAAAATGCAGGATTCTCCACAGGAAATCCCTGGATTATGGTGAATCCCAATTATACAGAGATCAATGCAAAAGCGCAGCTGGCAGATCCGGATTCTGTCTTCCACTATTACCAGAAACTGATCCAGCTGAGAAAAGAAAAAGAGATCATTGTATACGGTACTTACGACCTTCTTCTGCCGGATGCTAAAGAAATTTACATGTATACCAGAACACTGGGCGATGAAAAGCTTCTGGTTGTATGCAATTTCTATGAAAAGGAAATCGAAGTGGAGATTCCGGAAGAATTCAGAAACGGCAATTACCTGATCTGCAACTACAACGATCAGCAGCCTGTCAGCGAAAAAATGAAATTGCGGGCTTACGAAAGCTTCGTGATCGAAAAAGCATAAAGAATTACCATACCTGCCCGGCAGAGACCAGCGTTCTCTGCCGGGTGTTTTTGCCGTTTTGCGGTATTTTTTCAAGGGTCTTGTCGAATTTTCATAAGAATGAAGGGGTTTAAGATAAGGCTGTCTGTGATTTCTGTATAAAGAAGGGAAGCGCAGAAAAAACGGCATATTTGCTAATTGTAATAGAATTACATTCGTGCTATGGTTTATATAACACACACATCAAAATTGATCTGCAGCATTTCAAAGCCAATCTGCTTGAAAAATCCAAACGAAAAGGAAAATGAATAGATCCGGCAGTAACACAGGTACAGCCGGATTGAGGGACTTTTACGCTTTTTTAAGGAAAGTGGGAAAGCAGTAACAGGACAGAAAGAAACAGAGAACAGCTGCGGCAGGGAGGGAGATTATGCTAGAGATAGGATCACTGGTCGACGGAAAATACAAGATCCTGAACCGGATCGGTCAGGGAGGGATGAGCGTGGTCTATCTCGCCATGAACGAACGTGCCAATAAACAGTGGGCAGTCAAAGAGGTGAAAAAGGACGGCGTCCAGGACTTTGAGCTGGTCCGGCAGGGGCTGACGGCAGAGACAGATCTTCTGAAAAAGCTCCATCATCCCAATCTGCCCAGTATCGTGGATGTGATCGACGGGGAAGGGACATTTCTGATCGTTATGGATTATGTGGAGGGGAAAACCCTTGCACGTATCCTGGAGGAATCCGGCGCCCAGAGTCAGGAGGAGGTGACCCGGTGGGCAGAGCAGCTCTGCGATGTCTTAGGATATCTTCATTCCAGGCAGCCGCCGGTGATCTACCGGGATATGAAGCCCTCCAACATTATGCTGAGACCGGACGGCAGGGTGATGCTCATAGATTTTGGCACTGCCAGGGAATTTAAAGAGGGGGGAAGCGGAGATACGATCTGTCTGGGAACCCGGGGCTATGCAGCGCCGGAGCAGTACGGAGGAAGGGGGCAGACGGATCCCAGGACCGATATCTACAGTCTGGGAGCTACCATGTACCACCTGCTGACAGGACACAATCCCGGGGAAGCGCCCTATGAACTGTATCCAATCAGGCACTGGAACAGGCAGCTTTCCTCGGGACTGGAGTCCATAGTCTTAAAGTGTATGCAGAAAAATCCCCGGGATCGCTACCAGTCCTGTTCTGCGCTTTTGTATGATCTTCAGCACTATCGGGAACTGGACACAGAGTATCGGAGCAGACAGGAGCGGCGCTGGCGAATGTTCCTTGCTGCCGCCTTCTTTGCGCTTTTTGCGGCGGCTGGCGCAGCCGGATTCTGGACAGCTCACAGGAGGCTGACCTTAAACACCTGCGAGCGGTATCTGGAGGAAGCAGATTATCTTTCCGGAACCGACCCGGAACAGGCAATGGAATATTACGAAAATGCAATTCGTTTAAATCCATCCTCCCGGACTGGATATGAGGCTGTCCTGCATTTCTTTTTGTGGCAGGAGAATCAGGTAATAAAGGAAAGCGAGGATATCCATTTCTGCGTGTTTTCCCAGGAGGAAGAAAAGGAAATGCGCAGGATCCTGGGCATTTCCGGAGATTCGGGAAAAAGCAATGAAGAGTATTTAAGAGAACAGGAAGAGGAATACAGAAAGTTTGCCTATGAGCTTGGACTTGCCTATTTTTACTCTTTTGAGGGTACAGGAAATAAAGCAGCCTCCAGAAAATGGCTGAAGATTGCCTCCCAGGGGAAGCCGTCAGAGCTTCTTCCCGGCACCAAGCTTGCCAGAGCCAAAAGTTTGTATCAGATTGCCTGTTATTATGACAGTCTGGGCATCCGCAATCAGGCAGGCGACTCCATGGTATCCTACTGGGATTACTGGAAGGATCTGACCGGGGTTACAGACCAGGCAAGCGTTGATGGAACAGCCGTGGACCTTCTGCTGGCGTGCAGGGAACTGACCGCGCAGATTACGGCGAAAGCGGCAGATTTTAAGCAGGCTGGGATTACACAGGAGCAAATGGAAGATCAGATGGGAATCTGCCGGAAGGCTCTGGATGGGCTGGAAATCCTCAGGGAATCTCCCAGTGCGGAGTATGAGACAGAATTAAAGACGGAAGTGACGGGAAATTTTGCTCTGGCAGAAAAAACACTGAGAGCTGTTTTTAATACAGGGAATCTTGCGGAGAAGCAGCAGGGAGGTGAAGCATATGCAGGAGATACAGAGGCAGGCTGAGATTCTGCGTATCTGTTTTGGCGTCTGTGCAGGATTAGGAGGACTGTGGTTTCTTATTGCAACAGTCTTGTTCTTCCTTTTTGATATCAGGAAAATATGGAATGACAGGACAGGGCGGTCCATGAAAAAGGCAATGAAGAAAATGGAAGAATGCCGCAGAGAAGCCGGGGCACCGCGCGGAAAGATCGAATTATCGTGCAAAAAGATTGGGGCACCGCGCGGAAAGACCGGAGCATCGTACAGAGAGACAGAAGTACCGTACAAAAAATCCGGAATACTATGCAGGGCAGCAGAGAAATCCGTGACAGAAAGGATGGAAACAGAAGAGATGAAAGCAATCAGGATTGACACGGCAGAAGAGACAGAGCTTCTTGCAGAAGGGAACACGAAGAAGGACAAAGTTAAATCCTCAGAATAGACAAGAAAGAGGAGAACAGCGGCAAAGGGAAGGCGCACAGGAAGAGAAGCTAAAAGTATATTTATAGAAGCAGGAGCTGAGGGAGTATGAAAAAAAGAAAAAGGACAGAACTGAAAATAGGACGTTTTCTGCTGGCAGCAGTTCTTGCCGCAGCCATGACAGCAGTACCCATACAGCCATATGCAGCCCGGGAGACAGAAGCCATTGCTGCCGAAGAAACGGCACAGGTGCAGGGAAAAATCATGACTGTAAAAGCAGAAGGAGAGCAGGTCCCGGTAGAGGGTGTCAAGGTCTGTATGGAAGGCAGCGGGCTTTCTCTGACAGCAGTTTCCGACCGGGAAGGGGAGTACTGCATCGAAGGTGCAAGGATAGGGCAGACGTACCGTCTTTGCCTGGAAAAGCCGGGGTTTCACAGTACAGAGGAGGACGTCATCATAAAGGACCGGGAAACGTTTTTGGAGAATCGCATGGAATTATCTGCACAGGCAGAGCTTTATCTGGAGAAGAAGACGTTCTTTGTGGGAGAAATCTTTGAGGCAGGTTTTGTCTGTGAGGAGCTGTCCGGGGAGGTAGAGAGCTTGGAATGGCATGCAGAGACGATCCGAGGGGAATCCGATGTTCTGAAAGCGGAGAAAGACGGCAGATATCAGGGACTCAGAGAAGGAACCGCAGAGATCTGGGCGTCTGCCCATACCAAATACGGAGATGTAATAAGCAGCAGAGTGCAGATTGCCATCGCTGCGGCAGATACCCGGACGACCATCACTGCCATTGAACCGGAGACCGGAAGCCAGGTAAAGGAACTGCGGATCCAGGTAAAAGTGACAGCCAATCAGAAAGAAATCACAGAGGGCAGAGTAAATGTATCCATTGCACGCTGGTTTACAGAGAAGGACAGCTGGATGCCCGTGGCAGAACTGGAAGCGGACAGTACGGACGGAGAGGAAGGATTTACCTGTGTGTATCAGCCGGAGGAGACGTGGCTGAACGGGAGATATCAGATCCGGGCAGATTACCTGGGAATTCCGGGAAAGTATCAGGGATCTTCCGATGTTGCCGACAGCGGGGAGGGCTATTTCGATACGCCGCCGCTGGAGATCCTGTGGGGAGGAGAACTGGAAAAGACGGGAGACGGAAACCTTCTGCAGATAGACTATATGACGGAAGAAGATTGGGAACAGCAGGAAGCGCAGCCTTTCCTTGCAGTGGATGCGGAGAAATTCAATGGCTTTTTGCAGGAAGGCGAAGAAGGTTCCGGTGAGAAGAAAGAAGAGATGCAGCCGGTGTTTACCTTTTCGGCAGATTCAGAGCAGATCCGGTTTTTCCGGGAGACAGGAGAAGAAGCAGGAGAAGGAGGAAATGCAGAGGTCAAGGGCAGCGAAAGGATTTATCTGCGTTTTTCCCGGGCGTGCGGAGAAGGAGAAACCTTTTCACTCACCATTTCCAGAGCCGATTTTCATTTTCATCTGGGGACGCAGGCAGTCTTTCAGATTCAGGTAAATCCAAAACCAGTTGTATTAAGCACAGATGAGGGGAGCAAAGTTCAGTATACGAAGATTTATGACAAAGAGACGGTGTTTTCCAGCTATGAAGCAGAAAGGAACAGCTTTCTGGAGGATTCGTGGGAAGGTATTGCGTCGATAGCCATTGAAGGGGCAGGAAGCGGGGAAGAAGTTGCGGTAAAGGAAATCAAAGGAACCCAGAAGATTCTGTCCGTGAAATGGGACGAAGACGGAAACCCGATGGCACAAAAGACAATCCTGAACCTTACCGGTGCTGTCCTTACCGGGGCACAGGCAGGAAACTATACGGCAGACCTGGAGAAAAGCAAGCCCCTGGATGCACAGATCACTGTGCTGTCCAGGAAGATTTACCTTCAGGTGGCAGAAGGGCAGCGGGAGTATGGACATCGCCGGGAAGCCGATCCGGAAAGCATCTGCTATGAAGAGCAGGATCCGGTGAAAGAATGGAGAGAAATTCCCGGTTTTCAGGCACAGACGGAAGGAATTCTGGATCCGGACGACCGGGCAGGGATCCGATTTCCCATCCCCACGGAAAAGCAGTATGGGATCTCAGAGTACCCGGACTATCTGGAGGGGAGATATGAAAAGACACTCACGGTTTTAAAGGAACTGGAAGGAAAGGAAAATGGAGATCCCGGGGGCAATTATTCTTTTGTCTTTGATCCGGAGAAAATGGCAGAGGGAACCCTGACAGTGCAGAAAGAAGATGTGGCATCCCATGGATACAGAAATTACATAGATTATAAAGAAGAATCCCAGAATCTTTATATTTCCAGGGAAAGCATGGAGACGGAGAACTTCAGAAAGGTCTGGGCAGCAGGGGACAGTGAACCGATCCATGTTTATGTATCAGAAAGCGCTGCAGCGTTTTATGACCAGGTTTTTTGGAAAACGGAGAAAGGAGCAGTGGAAATTTCCAGTGCGGATCAGGGAATCTCCATAGCAGAAACAGAGGGCGAAATCTCTGACGGTAAGAGTTGTACCGCGGAAATTTATCTGAGACACAGCAAAAGCGGGCAAATGTCAGAACCGTTTTGGATCAGGCTGTATGTGGATACCGAGAAACCCTTTGTAGAAAAGACAAGCATAACGGAAAAAACCTCTCCGCTGGAAGAACTCTTCCATTGGATCACTTTTGGGAAGTTCTATGGGAAGAATTCCGGGAAGGAGGAGCAGATTCAGGTATCTGACGGAAAAGGCAGCGGAATTCGGGAGTGGAGCTATCATATCATGGAGGGAAATTGTGACAGCGATTTTACCAAAAGCAGGATCGAGGATTATATCCGTCCGGACAGCGGGCTTTGCGTATGGCAGACGCCTTATATACGTGAGGAAGGCAGGGACAATGCTGTGACCCAGAGAACCATCCGGCTTCCCCGTGAGGAAGGCAGTTATGTGGTGCTGATCCGGGTGAAGGATAATGTGGGGCAGGAGCAGGTGATCACATCCAATGGTTTCCTTCTGGATTATCAGTCTCCGCAGGTGGAGATCCGACTGGCAGAGGATCAGCCGGAGGCTTCTTCCGGGATTTATGGTGAGGATGTAAAGCTGATGATCCGTGCCAGGGAGACACAGGGGAATGCTTCAGCATCCCATTCCGGAATCAGTAAGCTTCAGGTTCAGGTGAAGGCAGGGGAAAAGGTGACCCAGCAGGATACCCTGGTGGACAGGGAGAGGGAAACGGGAAAGACAGCGTGGACCCTGGAGGAGATCCGGCAGGAACGCTATCGCGCAGTGGATCTTCCTTATATAGTGGAATGCAGCAAGAACAACAGCAATCATGTGAAGGTTACGGCAACGGTGACCGATCAGGCTGGAAATCAAAGCAGCGCGGAATATACTTTGATGATAGACACGACGGCGCCGAAAGCTGAAATCCGGTATTTCAGCAGCGTGAAAGCAGAAAACAAGATTTATTACAGACAGCCTGTACAGGCGGAGGTGGTCTATACAGAAAGGAACTTTGCAGATACCGGGGAATACTTGTGGTTTCATGTAGTGACTGAGCAGGGGGCGAAAGACTATTCCATACAAGAGCTGGAGTCGGAACTGGGCATAGAGACCCGCTGGGAAGAACTGCAGGAATCGGTGCAGCAGGACAATACGGAACCGGAATACCGTACCGACCGCAGACAGCATAAGCTGCTTCTGACCTTTCGAAGGGAGGAGCATTATCAGGTCACTCCCTATATCCGGGATCTGGCAGAAAGAAAGACAGCAGTACAGCCGGTCAGAGGAGACACAGTAGAATTCGTTGTAGACTGCACAGCACCTGAGATCCAGGTAAGGTATACGACGCAGGAGGGACAGGAGTTTCAGGTTTTTCACAAGGAAGAAGAGCGCGTCTACCAGAAACAGCCGGTGTATGCAGAGATCCGGATCCTGGAACATAATTTTGCCGGGGAAGAGGAAGCGGTGAAGATCAGCCTGCAGGTTCGCGCAGACCCTGCCGGGAATCTGGAGGAGCTTCCCGATTACCAGGCACTGGCACAAAAGAATACAAAACAGGTGTGGAAGCAGGAGGGCGATCTTCATACCAGCGTCTATGAGTTCCGTGCAGATGCCGGATACTGCATGGAAATCACATACATGGATCTTGCTGGAAATACGGCGGTATATCAGCCTGCATACTTTACGGTGGACCAGACCAGCCCCACAGGAAGCATCCGGGTGGAGAAGCTGGGGTTCTGGGACCATTTTCTGGAGACGGTTACTTTCGGACTGTTCAGCCGTTCTCAGATAAAAGCAGAAATCCGAGGAGAGGATGCGGTATCGCCGATCTGCCCGGTGCAGTATGCCTGTTTTCCTGACAGTCCTTCCAAAGCAGAGCTGGAGACATTCACAGATTGGAAAACAGCCAAAAAAGATACGCCCGGCGTTGCCGTTTTTTCCATAGATCCTGACCGGCAGATGGTAATCTGTGCCAAAGTTACAGATTTTGCGGGAAACTGCACATATTTAAGCACAGACGGCATCATCGCAGACCGTACGCCTCCCGGTCCCAGGATTGCGGTGACAGAACAGAACCGCCCTGCTGACGGTATCTTTCGTGAGAATCCGGTGCTTCGGATTGAAGCAGAGGATCCACAGGCGGGCGGTACGTATTCCGGGCTGGAACGTGTCTGGTATACAGTAACAGCAGAGGGGAATGTGAATACAGAAGAGACTGCAGAGCTTTATACACATACCGGGGAAAAGGGGCAGGGACAGAAGAAATTTCAGACAGAGATTGCTGTTCCGGCGAAGGTATTTAACAGCAGTCAGGTGAAGGTGCAGGTGTTTGCCAGAGACCTTGCGGGGAATACTGCGGAAAGTGAGATCACAGAACTGAAGATTGACACCATCCCGCCTGTGATCACAGTATCCTGGGACAAGGAAAATACGGATGGCAGCAAATATTATAAAGATGCCAGGACAGCTTCCATTACCATTCAAGAGAGAAGCTTTGACCCGGAGAGAGTAAGGATGGATATTGCAGAAACCAACGGCGCCCAGGCGCAGATAGGTCCGTGGTCCGTCAGTCAGGAAGCAGGAGTTTTGGATCAGGCAGCGCATACCTGTCAGGTGGTATTTACAGAGGACGGTGACTATACGTTTTCACTGACCTGTACAGATCTCGCAGGAAACACCAGTGTCTGGGAAGAACCCCGCGCATTTACCATTGACCGGACAGCTCCGGTGATCCGGGTTTCCTATGGGAAGAGTCCGGGATCAAACAGCGCTTTTTACCGGGAGCCTGTTACGGCAGTTCTCTCTATTGAAGAGCACAATTTCCAGGAACAGGAAGTGAAGATAAGGATGACTGCATCGCTTCAGGGAGAAGAGCTCCAGGCGCCGTCGGTCAGCCCTTTCACCCACAGCGGTGATGTTCATACGGCAGTGATAACGTATGAGAAAGACGGAGACTATACGTTTGAGGCAGAATACACAGATCCTGCCGGAAATGCGGCGGCTGTCTATGAAACAGATGTCTTTACTGTGGATCTGACCGCTCCCTCAGTGGAAATCTGGCAGGTTGAGGATCAGTCGGCAAATCAGGGGAGCGTCGCCCCTCAGATCCGTATAGCGGATACAAATTATGATCCTGAAAGGACCGAGATTGTTATAAAAGGCGAAAAAAACGGCATTTTAGAACCCAAAAGCACCGTGAGCAGTATACAAAACGGTGAAGTGATCCGATTTCAGGATTTTGCCAGAACCGAAGAAATGGACGATCTTTACAGTCTGAGTGTAACTGCGGCAGACCAGGCAGGAAACCAGACGGAAAAGACCATCCGATTTTCTGTAAACCGCTATGGTTCTGTCTATGCGCTGGAACCGGATACAAAGCAGTGGCTGAGTACTTCGGAAAGCGAATATACCTATCTGAAAGAAGAAAGGGATGTAGCGATCGCAGAATACAATCTGGATGCTGCCAAACATGCCGAAATCCTGGTAAATCATGACGGAGAATTAAAACAGCTTATGGAAGGCAAAGACTATACCGTCACAGAACAAACAGGCAGAAGTTTATGGAAAATAAGGCAATACCGGATCCTGGCAAAAAATTTCGCCAGGGAGGGAAATTATGCGGTCATCTTAAGTACAGAAGATGAAGCTGGAAATGTTATGACCAATACCAGTATGAAAAAAAGCGGTAAAAACCTTCCCATTGTCTTTGCTGTTGACAAGACGGGACCTACGGCAGTCGTAACCGGTATAGAGGATAAAGGACAGTACAGAGAAGCAGAAAGAAGGATCCAGATCGATGTAAAAGACAATCTGTCTTTAGAAGAGGTTTCGGTCTCTGTGGATGGTAAAACCAGGAACTACGGGAAGGAGGAACTGAGAGAGTGGGAAGGTATCATCGGCTTATCCATAAAAGGGGCAAGCCACTGGCAGGAGATCAGGATCCAGGCGGCAGACAGTGCGGGAAACCTTCTGGGGGAAAACGGAGAAAATCAGACTGCACGGAGCCTTGTACTGCGGGTTCTGGTGACGCCGGAAGTTTTGGTACAGTATTATATGAACAAGCCGCTCCTTTTTAGCTCTCTTATAGCTGCGGCTGCGGGAGCGGGAAGCCTGATCTGGTATGTGCGCAGAAAAAAACAGCACACACAGCAGAAATAGCAGGGGCTGCTGTGTGTGCCTGAAAACTTCTGTACTGCGGAATCCTCCGCCGGTAGAAATATTATTTATACTTTGCTGCCAGCTCCTCAAAATCTTTTACGAAGTCTTCCACTGCATCTGCGCTGGTTGCCCAGGAGGTGCAGAATCGAAGGCAGGTATGATCCGGGTCTGGTCTGCACTGGAAGGTGGTCAGATATTTTTGGTTGATTTCTTCTGCCAGAGCGTTGGGAAACACAGGAAAAATCTGATTAGTGGGAGCTTCCGCTAAAAGTGGAATCCCCGCTTTTTCAAAGGCTTCCTTTAAAGGTTTCATCATTTCGATGCTGCGTCTGCCAAGCTCCAGATAAAGGTTATTCCGGAACAGTTCTTCAAACTGTACGCCAAGGACAAAGCCTTTGGCTAAGATCGCGCCGTGCTGTTTCATATTGAAACGAAAATGATCCTTAAATTCGTCTGATACAACAACCAGTGCCTCTCCGAACAGCGCGCCTACTTTCGTGCCTCCGATATAAAAGGCATCGCACAGCTTGGGCAGGTCAGGGAAGCTTAGATGAGTCACATCCTCAGCGGCAAGAGCGGCTGCAAGCCGGGCGCCGTCTATGTACAGATAAAGTTCATGGCGTTTGCAGAAAGCATAAAGCTCTTCCAGTTCTTCTTTGGTATAGACCGTCCCGATTTCTGTAGGATTGGATATATAGACCATCCGTGGCTCTACCCAGTGTTCATTTTCATGAAGCTCCAGGACAGGGCGGATCAGGGCTGGGGACAGCTTTCCGTCCTTAGAAGGAACGGAGAATACTTTGTGACCGGTGGCTTCTACAGCTCCAGTCTCATGCGTATTGATGTGACCGGTCTCAGCACTGATGACAGCCTCATAAGGCTTCAGAACATGAGAGATAAAGGTCAGGTTTGTCAGGGTCCCGCCGGATATAAAGTGAATATCCACGCTGAAATCTTCCAGAGCCTCTTGTATCAGTTCACGGGCATTATCGGAATGTTCATCCAGTCCATAGGAATTATTCTGATGATAGTTAATGGTTTCTAAAGCACGAAGGATATTCGGATGGGCTCCTTCACTGTAGTCGTTCTGAAAACTATACATAAATAAAAACCTCTCTTCCTGTGTGAATTTCCGGAATGTTTTCCGGCACCAGCCCCAAGACAAGCTGTAGCTTCATTCTAGCACAGATTCCTGTTCCTGCCCAGTAGAAAATGCAGGGCTGGAAAAATTTATTCATGCTTTATTCGTGCAATTTATTTCTGAGAGCAGAATGTGTTTTGGAGGACGGAACAGTTCCGCCAAATAGGGCATTAATCGCTGCGAGCCGTTGTGTGGAAATGCTTTTTATAGGCACGGGAAAAGGTGGAGTAATTTTGAAAACCGCAGAGGTAGCACGCCTGTGTGACAGGGGTTCCCTTCTGGATCAGGGAGCGGGCGTATAAAAGCCGTTTGATGGTAATATAATTGCCCACCGTATAACCAGTGGATTCTTTGAATAAATGCATCAAATGATAGCGGCTCATAAAAAATTCTCCGGCAATCTGATCGATGCACAGAGGATCAGACAGATGCCGGGCAATGTAGTCCAGGATCTGCAGGATCTTTTCATTTTTACAGCTGTTTGGCAGGTAGATGCTCTGACGGCTTAAGGAAGCGCGGTTTAGCAGGATCAGGAATTCCTGCACCAGAATGTGCTGGTACAGATCTCCGGCGAAAAATCCCTGGTCTGCCTTCTGGGCATGGATTTCCTTTTCCAGCTGGGAAAAAATCGCTGAAATCCTGTTTCTGTACGCCGAAGGCACACGCAGTACATTGGAACCCTGACTGCGGGCACGCTCCAGACAAAGAGACAGAGAGGCGCTGCCGTCAGTCAGGGAGGACAGATAAGACGGAGAAAGATACAAGATGATCCGTTCATAGGTTGCCGTGCTTTTTGCAGATGGACGGTGGATCTCTCCGGCTGGGATCAGGACCAGATCCTGAGGCAGCAGGTCAAAGCTTCTCCCCTCAACGTGATACGTGACATCTCCGCTTAAGAAAAATAAAACTTTATGAAAATCATGGTAATGATAGGAATATTCCAGGGGATCCTTTGCGGCAATGTGAAAATAACGGAAGTCTTCCTTTAAATTACCTGTTTTTTCGTATTCGGACATAATGACTCCTTTTCGCACGATCTGCAATGTTTTGGACACTATAGGGATATTATAACACGAAAGTGCGTGTTAAGATAGAATATAATAATACTGGAGAGGCACTGTATTCCATACAGCAGCCGTAGATACCCGAAAGACGCAGGAAAGATTCTTTTATTTTCAGGAAAAAGAAGAGGAGAGAAATTTATGGAATTTTATAAGTATCACAGCCTTGGAAACGATTATCTGGTATATGATATTCAGAAAAATAGAGAGGAATTGACAGCAGAAAAGATCAGCAGGATCTGCGACCGGAATTTTGGCATCGGTTCTGACGGAATTGTGGCAGGACTTTACGAAAAAGACGGGAATGCTTCCGTACGGGTCTTTAATCCTGACGGGACAGAGGCTGAGCAGGGAGGAAACGCAGTGCGTATTTTTGCCCATTATCTGAAAGCTTCCGGCTATACAAAGCGGGAAACCTTTTCCCTTTATACAAAAAGCGGGAAAGTAGAGATCCGGTATTTAAACAGTGAAGGAACCAGGATTCAGATGACCATGGGACGTCTGTCTTTCAGCAGCAGGAAAATCGGACTTTCCGGACCAGAAAGAGAGGCAGTCCATGAGTATTTTAACTTTGGCGGGGAAGAATATGACTGTACCTGCGTATCGGTAGGCAATCCCCACTGTGTGATCATCCTGGATCAGGTCGACAGAGAGAAAATCTGCAGCATAGGCAAATATTCGGAATGCGCCGACTATTTTCCGGAGAGGATCAATACGCAGATCGTGAAAATCCAGGATAAAAACAATATCCAGATCGAGACCTTTGAACGAGGCGTAGGCTATACGCTGTCCTCTGCAACCGGAAGCTGTGCAGCCGCGGGGGCAGCTTACCGCCAGGGACTGATCGATTCTGATGTGATGGTCCATATGCCCGGAGGCAAATTATGGACCCAGATTGATGAGGACTGGAATGTGAAAATGATCGGCAGCGTGAAAAGAATCTGCAAGATTGAGCTTTTCGATGATTTTTTCACCGGACGGTAAAAACCAGGCAAATCGCCGGTCAGACCCCAAAAGAACAGACCCCAAAAGAACGGAAAAAAGAACTGCTTGCACTTTTTGCAAAGGCTGTGTTATACTAACCACCGTAAGAGAAACCTGGATCAAAAGTAGATTTCAGGGCATGACAAAGGTATTCAGGGACGGAAGATTTGCTTTCGTCCCCTTTTACAATGTATAAGTTGCATACCGGAAGCAGCCAAGGGAAACAAAAGCGGCGTACCGGGGCAAGGCACAGGAAACTCAGCAGAAGGGAGATATAACAATGACAAAGATTGATATTTTTTCAGGTTTTTTAGGAGCTGGAAAAACCACGCTGATCAAGAAGCTTCTGACAGAGGCATACAAAGGGGAACAGGTGGTGCTGATCGAGAACGAATTCGGTGAGATCGGCATTGACGGCGGATTTTTAAAAGACGCGGGAATTGAAATCCGGGAAATGAATTCCGGCTGTATCTGCTGCTCCCTGGTAGGAGATTTCGGAGAAGCTTTAAAAGAAGTGATCAAAACCTACAGCCCGGACCGGATCCTCATCGAGCCGTCTGGTGTGGGCAAGCTTTCTGATGTTATCAAGGCAGTACAGAAAGTGGAAGATGAAGTTGACATAAAACTTAACAGCTTTACCACAGTGGTGGATGTTACGAAGTGTAAGATGTATATGAAGAATTTCGGCGAATTCTTCAGCAATCAGATTGAATATGCAGGAACGGTGATCTTAAGCCGTACAGATACAGAAAAAGCCACAGAAGAAAAAGTGACGGCAGCAGTGGAGCTGATCCGTTCTCTGAATAAGACAGCGGCAGTCATCACCACTCCGGCAGAGCAGCTTTCCGGTGAAAAAATCCTGGATACCATGGAACACAACCGTTCCCTGGAAAAAGAACTGATGGAAGAAGAAATCTGCCCGGTATGCGGCGGACACCATGAGCATCACCACGATCATGAGGACAGCGGCTGCGGACATGATCACCATCACGACCACGAAGCAGGTGAGCATGGACATGATCACTACCACGATCACGAAGACTGCGGACATGGACA
>DWVZ01000216.1 GCA_019119975.1 Candidatus Blautia merdavium
TAAAGAAGAAATATAAGCATGTGGTGTATAAGCGCCGGATTTCCATGGGGGAGAAAGATGCCATGAAATGGGTGAGGGACAGACAGCACTGCGGGAAGGAAACACAGATCTCCCAGGAGATAGACTATATGCTGGATTATTACCAGGATCTGCGCCCGGCAGCGTTCCTTTCCTATGAAAGAGAGGCATACTGTACAAAGGAGGAGTCAGATTTTCGCGTTACCTTTGACGATACGATCCTCTTCCGGCAGGAGGACCTTTCCCTGGAATCCGCGGTGTATGGAACACCGCTTCTTCCCAAAGGCAAAGTGCTGATGGAAATTAAATGTTCCGGAGGGATCCCTATGTGGATGATACAGATCTTATCCAAGGAGCGGATTTATAAAACATCGTTTTCCAAATACGGAACAGCTTATCAGAACATTATTTATCCGGAACTGGCAAAGGAGGAGGTGCGTCATGCTTAATACATGGTTTCAGGGAGTCTTTGACTCAGACCTTACTTCTGTGATCCCGGTGACAGACTTTCTGCTGTGCCTGGGCGTTTCTCTGGTCCTGGGGTTTCTCATGGCGGCAGCGTATATGGTGCGCACCCGTTATACGAAAAGTTTTGTGGTCACCCTTGCGCTGCTGCCGGCTGTGGTCTGCGTGGTGATCATGCTGGTCAACGGCAATGTGGGCACCGGTGTGGCAGTTGCGGGCGCTTTCAGCCTGGTGCGTTTCCGGTCTGTACCGGGTACGGCGAAGGAAATCTGTACCTTATTCCTGGCTATGGGAACCGGTCTCATTACAGGGATGGGTTATCTGGGCTTTGGGGTTTTATTTGCGGTGATCATGAGCGGAATGTACCTGCTTTATAATTGCCTGGATTTCGGGTCGAAAAAGAATGCGGCTATGTATAAGACAGTGACAGTCACCATACCGGAGGACCTGGATTATACGGAAATCTTTGACGATATTTTTCAGGAATATACCCTGGAGCATGACCTGGTCCATGTCAAAACCACCAATATGGGCAGCATGTTCCGGCTTACCTACTATGTGACTCTTCGCAGCATTGCCAAAGAAAAAGAAATGATCGACAAACTCCGCTGCAGAAACGGGAATCTGGAGATTGCGGTATCCAGACAGGAAACTTCTGCGGCAGAATTATAAAACAGCAGGGAGGTGCGAGATTAGCATGAAAAAAAGAATGCGGGCAGGGTGCGGGATCCTGCTGTCCTTTCTTTTGCTGACGGGCTGCGCGGATTCTCATACAGCGGCAGCAGGAGAGACAGGAGATACCAAGTCAGCGGAGACAGAGACAGTGGAGGCAGAAGGAACAGAGGCAGAAACAGCGGAAGCAGAAGGAGCGGAGGCAGAAACAGCGGAGACAGAGGGAGCTGAGACAAAAGGAGCAGAGTCCGAAGACGCAGCGGATGCCGCAGAGACCGTTTCGCAGCAGACCGATTCGGAAATGTTTACCGAGCGGGATGCCAGGACCGATTATGATGAGAACAGCAGCGTACAGATTCGATTAAACGGGGATTCGGCAGAAGCTACCTCTGACAGTGTGCAGATTTCCGATACGGTCATTACGATTACAGAAGAAGCTTCTTATGTGATCTCCGGTACTCTGGAAGACGGTAGGATCGTGGTGGACGCGCCCGACACAGCGAAAATCCAGCTGGTGCTTCAGGGGGCTGATATCACCAGCGCAGACTGTGCTGCCCTGTATATCCTGGAGGCAGACAAGGTCTTCGTGACCCTGGCGGATAATACAGAAAACACTCTGGCAAACGGAGGTACCTTTACAGCGGTGGATGACAACAACATCGACGGGGCTGTTTTTTCCAAGCAGGACCTGACCTTAAACGGCTCCGGTTCCCTTGCGGTCACCTCCCCTGCCGGGCATGGGATCGTGGCAAAGGATGATCTGGTGATCACCGGAGGGACTTATACCATTACGGCAGCCTCCCATGGGGTGGACGCCAATGACAGCATCCGTATCACCGGAGAGACTGTTTTATCTGTAGAAGCCGGAAAGGACGGGCTGCACGCAGAAAATTCCGATGACGCGGAGCTTGGGTTTGTTTATATTTCCGGCGGCACGGCAGAGATCGAGGCAGAGGGAGACGGTATCAGCGCAGGGGCTTATCTGCAGATTAAAGACGGCACTTTCCAGATCACGGCAGGCGGCAGCGAAAACGGAACCAAAGCTTCCTCTGATTCCTGGGGCGATTTCGGAGGCAGAGGCGGTCCAGGGCAGATGGGGAATCCCGGTGAGAAGCCTGGGGAAGATCCCGGAACCAATGGGGCAGGAACCCGTGGGGAGAAGTCAGGAGAGAACACTGCTGAAAATACACTTAAAGACGTTGCAGACAGCACGGAAGAAAGCGCGGCAGAGAATCAGGAAGACAGCAGTACCAGCATGAAAGGAATGAAAGCAGCAGCAAGCCTGGTGATCTCCGGCGGAGACTTTACCATTGACTCTGCGGACGATTCCATCCATTCTAATACTTCAGTTACGGTAAACGGCGGCAATTTCACCCTTGCGTCGGGAGATGACGCTATCCATGGAGATGAAGCCCTTTGCGTGACTGCAGGCACCATTCTCATTACGGAAAGCTACGAAGGGCTGGAGGCGCTGGAGCTTGATATACAGGGCGGCGAGATCACGCTGACTGCTTCTGACGACGGACTGAATGCAGCCGGCGGTACGGATTCCAGCGGCACGGAAGGCGGCAGAGACGCTATGTTCGGCGGAGGAGGTATGGGCGGAGGACCAGGAGGAGATCCTTCCTCCAGCTCAGACGGAAAGATTTCCATTTCCGGCGGAACTCTGAATATTACGGCTTCCGGCGATGGAATTGACGCTAACGGCAGTGTGGCGATTTCTGGCGGTACGATTGTTGTCTCAGGTCCTACACAGGGAGATACCTCCATTCTGGATTATGATACCACTGCGGCTATTACCGGAGGAACTTTCCTGGGAACAGGGGCAGCCGGTATGACCCAGACATTCAGCGATGCCCAGCAGGGGATGATCGCAGTCAGTGTGGGAGAGCAGGAGGCGGGAACGTCCATTACAGTGACGGATCAGGACGGCAATACTGTCACGGAGCATACGCCCCAGCTGTCTTTCCAGGCAGTGATCTACAGCAGCCCGGAGCTTTTGTCCGGGGAGACCTATACCGTTACGGCAGGGAATGTTTCCGGGTCTATTGAGGCAGACTGATTTCAGTACATGTTTTACGTTTCACTTAAACTTTATCCAAGCGAGATAAGAAAAAAGGAAAGATATCCTCTTTTTTGCAAAGAGGATATCTTTCCTTTTTTATGTAAAAGTTTTGAAAAACCGGAGGCTCCCGGATTTTCTAAGGGAAACGCTGGAAAACGGAGGAACCCTAAGGGGGGAGAAAAATTATACAGATGTGAAGTTTCCCGAGGAACTTCCGGAAGAGAAAATGGATAACCGGATTCTGAAGACAGACCAGTTTGCCAAAAAGACGCAGCTGGGAAGAGTGGAGCAGGGCAGGAAAAGGGACCAAGATCATCCTGCTGGGAAATCTCAATCAGATTGACCGTCCCATGCTGGACGAAATGACAAACGGACTCAGCTATGTGTCCGAATATAAAAAGGGGAGCCCGCTGTGCTGGCAGGTGACCTTTTGGGCGGAGGAATGTGAGCGGTACGTGCTTGCTATGGATGCAGCAAAAAGGCTTATCTTCCATTGCCAACTTTGACATTCATGACAGAGTCTATTATGCGGTGCTGTCTTCCTGTCTGGAGGTGAAAAAGGAGAAGAAGGTGATCCAGATGAATCTGGAACTGGAAGGAAACTCCTATTGATGAAAGAACGTATGTTCTATAAAATAAGAGGAAAAGGAGGCGAACATAAGTTTGGAAAACAAGAAAACAATCATTTTTCACATTGATGTCAATTCCGCTTTTCTATCCTGGGAAGCAGTCTACCGCCTCCGCCATCTGGGCGGGAAGGAGGACCTGCGGAAACAGACGGCGGCTGTGGCAGGAGACATGGCAATGCGTCACGGGATTATCCTTGCCAAATCCATTCCTGCGAAAAAATACCGGATCACTACTGGAGAGACCCTGGCGGAAGCAAGGCAGAAATGTCCGGGTCTTCTTCTGGTTCCGCCCAATTACGGGCTGTATGAACAGTGCTCCCAGGCATTTCTGGAAATCCTGAGACAGTATTCCCCTTTGGTGGAACCGTATTCCATTGATGAGGCTTTTGTGGATATGACAGGCACAGAAGGTCTGTGGGGAGACCCGGTAAAGACGGCTCACAAGATGAAAGATCAGATCCGGGACACCCTGGGCTTTACAGTGAATATAGGAATCTCGGAAAATAAACTGCTGGCAAAGATGGCGTCAGATTTTGAAAAGCCGGACCGGGTGCATACCCTCTGGAAGGAGGAAATTCCGGGAAAAATGTGGATACTTCCAGTCAGAGAACTGTTCTTTGTGGGAAAAGCCACGGAGAAAAAGCTGGTGAATCTGGGCATTGATACCGTGGGAGATCTGGCGCATACAGATCCAGTCCTGCTGAAAAAGCATTTGAAGAAACACGGAGAGGTAATCTGGGCATTTGCCAATGGGAGGGACATCTCTTTGGTACAGCCGGAACCGCCTGCCAACAAAGGGTATGGAAACTCTACCACCATTCCCTTTGATGTGACCGATGGGTCTACTGCCAGGCTGGTCCTTCTGGCGCTGGCAGAGACTGTGGCGGCACGGCTGCGGGAAGCAAAGGTCAGGGCAGAGGTTCTGGCAGTGGGGATCAAATCTTATGACCTGCGCTGTGCCAGCCATCAGATCACACTGGAAAATCCCACGGATATTACGATGGAAATCCACCGGCACGCCTGCCGGCTTTTTGAAGAATTATGGGACGGTACGCCGATCCGCCATCTGGGGCTTTATGCACAGAGAGTGAGAGGAGGCGCCCATACCCGGCAGATGCAGCTGTTTGACTCTGCCGATTATGAGAAACTGGAAAAAATGGACGCAGCCATAGACCGGATACGCAGAAGATACGGCATAGACGCTGTCCGGCGGGCAGCTTTTCTCAAAAGTCCCATTGATCATATGAGCGGAGGGATCAGCCGGGAAAAAAGGACTGTTGATTATGAGAAAATCGGGATATAATTAAGAGGTGATATCAGTATGAGTATGGGAATCGGCATTAATACACAGAAGCCGGAGGAAGGGCAGCTGACCGGAAAGCTGGAAGACATTGCCTGTATGGCATGGTTTACCAGCCAGGGCAAGGCGGTGCCGAAGCTGATTAAGTTTCGGGACGAAGACGGACAGATACACAGTCTGGGACAGATCCGTGTCCTGACACAGGAAAGAAAGTATTACTGCGGCATCCCCATCCGGGAATACCGCTGTACTGCCGCTTTGGGAAACCGGGAATATGGGTTCCGGCTGTACTATTATCCGGAGACTAATCGCTGGAAGATTTGCTGGGAGCGGGGATAAAGCAGGAAAAAATGCAGGAAGAATAAGGAGAAGAAATCATGTGCGGACGTTATTATGTAGATGAAGAAACGGCAGGGGAGATCCAGAGACTGGTGCGTACCCTGGACAGAAAGCTGCGGCTGGGGAACGCAGGAGATATAGTGCCTTCTCAGTGCGCAGATGTGCTGCGGGGCAAAGACGGCGGCAGCCTGACGGATGAGAAGATGTTCTGGGGCTTTCCCCGTTTCGAGGGGAAGGGGCTGCTGATCAATGCAAGGGCAGAAAGTGCCCTGGAGCGCAAAACCTTCCGGGAGAGCGTGCGGCACAGAAGGTGCGTCATTCCGGCAAAGGGGTTCTATGAGTGGAATCGGGATAAAGAAAAGTTTTCCTATGAAAGAGCAGACGCTCCGGTTCTGTTCATGGCAGGCTGCTATGACCGGTATCAGGACCAGGACCGCTTTGTGATCCTTACCACAGCAGCGAACCCGTCTGTGGCTCCGGTCCATGACCGGATGCCGCTGATTCTGGAGCCGGGGGAGCTGGAGCAGTGGGTGTTCGACGAGAAGGGAGCAGAAGCAATCCTTCAGAAGACGCCGGTGATGCTTAGATGCAGCGGAGAGTATGAGCAGCTGCGATTGTTTTAGCAGCTGCGGTTATTTTAAAGAGATACAAGGGGCAGTTCTACTGAGGCAAAGGCGTATCTGGTACGTCTGCCGCAGAAGAGCTGCCCCATAGGAAATGGCTGAGGATTCCGATTACATTTTTTTCTCAAGACAGTTACTTATGACGATTAGTATAACCGGCTGGATCAGGAGAAATATCCCAAGTATGACCGCCGGAATAATATATCCCATACCGAGAAAGAAAACAGCTGCGATTCCTAGGAATGCAGTATTGATGAGATTGGCAGTATTTCCTGTCTTTTCTTTTATGGCGATCAGCCGTTCATCGGAAAGGTTGATTCGATAATCTTTGTCCTGCTTTAACATTTTTTCGTGAACAAGGCTCGTATAGGACACAGCAAAAATGCTGGAAGATAGAACGCCTAGTGCCAGATCTGCCTGTATGGGAAAATCTGTAAACAAGATCAGCAGGAATAGAAGCAGGGCGATGCAGTAGCCCAAATACCAAATCTTAGTTTTGTTTGTCATGGTCATCCACCTCCTCATAAAGAAAGATTTCTTCAATGCTCATGTGAAAATATCTTGCGATTTTAAAGGCTAAAAGAATTGAGGGATTATAGCGCCCGTTTTCCAAAGATCCGATGGTCTGGCGGGAAACTTCAAGTGCGGAAGCTAAATCCTCCTGTTTGATGCCTTTTTCTTTTCGTAATTCTTCTAAACGGTTTTTCAAGACAGTTCCCTTTCTATGTAAAGTTTACTTTCCGTATATTAATTATAGCAGATACTGTGTGCATGTCAAGGAAACTTTCCATTTTGCGGCGCTAAAGAATAAAATAGAATACTCAAACCACTTTCTGCTCCTACATGCGTTCAGCAACGAGAAATGGTGCAGAAAGAAATCTTCTGCAGATGTATGGGTTTATTCATGTTCCGGGAACGTATGAGGAAACGTGGCGCGGAAAAGAACTCGAAGAAATTGATTTTTATAGTTTACTGTGTTAAAAGAGTATGTTTTTTATGCTGTGCGTGATAAGCATAGATTAAGACATTGAGCGCTTCCGGCTCAAGCTCGGCGCCAAAGGTGTTATAAAAGAAGCGGTTTTCCTTTTGGATAAAATCCAGGACTACTGTGAGGAATTCCTGGGGCGGGTGAGTGGCGATCAGGGCGTCGATCTCCGCTGATTTGGATTCCAGGCAGCAGGCGAGAAGATGATATTTATCTTCAAAATTGGCATAAAAGGAAGACTGGCTGACCAGGGCAGTTTCACACAGCTCATTGACCGATATTTTCTGGAAGGGCTTTATGTGCAGAAGCTGCTCCAGGGTATTCATAAAAACGGTTTTTGCAGATTCTTTTCGGGTGTTTTCCATTTGGTTCGTTCTCCTTTTCTGTTGCTATCAGGATACCTTAAATGGAAGGGGAATGCAAGAGGGAGCAGGAAGAAACAGTAAGGGAAACAGACATCGACTTCAGTCCCTTTCTGTGCTATGATAATCAGTGGATCATGAAGTACAGAAAGGGATATTTTCATGGGAGACATGTCTGAAAATAGAGAAAATATACTCAGCAACAGCGGAGCAGGCACGTCTGCCAAGGAGTTTTCTCTTATGTATGTGTAAAATAGACAGTTCCAATGGAAAAGTGATATGGAAAGGGATACGAAATGAACTTATCAGAGTTATTGGGTGAAACTACTGAATATGACAAAAAACGAGAAGTAGAAATGCGTAAGCCCAAAAGTTGGCTAAAGAGTGTCAGTGCCTTTGCAAACGGAAATGGAGGCATGTTGATTTTTGGTATCACTGATGATAATGCTGTAGTCGGACTTGATGATATTAAGACTGCGTCTGAATATGTTAGCCAAAAGATAAAAGAACGTATTGATCCGTTCCCAGAGATTATATTGCAGATCCATAATGCAGAGCAAGGAAAAATGCTGCTGATCGTAAATGTTATGAAAGGGCAGGAAACACCTTATTATTATAAAGGAGATGGCAGTATAGAAGCGTTTGTCCGGATTGGAAATGAGTCCGTTGCTGCAAATGCAGCAGAGTTAAAACGGCTGGTGCTGCGAGGGAAAAATTCGTCAGTTGATTCGCTGGTAACAGACTATGAGTTTAAGGATTATTCCTTTTCAAAATTGCGTGAACGATACAAAGAGTGGAATCATATAAGTATGTCGGATAAAAGTTTTGAATCTTTTGATATTGTCGATGAAAAAGGAAGATTAACGAATGCAGGTGCTTTGCTTGCGGATAATTGTCCTATTAGACATTCAAGATTATTTTGTACACACTGGAATGGATTAGATAAAAGCGGTGGTCAAGTGGATGCACTGGACAGCGCAGAATATAGTGGAAGCTTGATCATGCTGCTTAATGAAGGTTTCAGCTTTGTGAAAAGAAATATGAAAAAACTCTGGAAGAAAACGGAAAACTCAAGGATTGAAATGCCGGATTTTTGTGAACGCAGTGTTTTTGAAAGTCTAGTGAATGCCTTGATCCATAGAGATTATCTGGTTAATGGAAGCGAGGTTCATATTGATATTTTTGACGACCGTCTTGTGATTTATTCTCCGGGAGGGATGCCGGATGGAACAAATATACAGGAGAGAGAGATAAGTACAATTCCTTCTACGAGAAGAAATCCGGTCTTGGCAGACATTTTTGGGCGGCTGGGATATATGGAACGCCAGGGAAGCGGATTGAATAAAATTTGCGAAGCATATGAAAACGCAGTCAATTATACAGAAGAGATGGAACCGGAATTTTATTCAGACAGAGTCCTATTCATGGTAACATTAAAAAATTTGAACTATAAAAATAAAGCCTTCAAAAATGAGGCTTTAAATAGGGCTTTAAACAGGGCTTTAAATGAAAAAGAAGAAAAAGTACTGGCATTGATAGAAGAAAACCCGCACATAACACAAAATGAGATAAAGGAACAGTTAAAGATTGCCCGCAGTCATGTGCAAAAGATAATGAAATCTCTTTCCGATAGAGAAATTATAGCACGTGTTGGTTCAAAAAAATCGGGATATTGGAAAATTAAGTAGTTCCTATAGATTTATGCAAAACAAAATGTTTGAATCAGAAAGTACAGAAAGGGGTATTTTCATGGGAAATACATCCGAAAACAGAGAAAACAGAGAACCTGCATCTCAATACAGCGAAGCAGGACACATCTGCCTGGGCGTCCTTGCCCACGTGGACGCAGGCAAGACCACTTTGGCAGAAAGCATCCTTTACGATACAGGAAACATACGGAAAATGGGAAGGGTAGACCACGGAGACACCTTTCTCGATACTTACGGTATGGAGCGGGAAAGAGGCATCACCATCTTTTCCAAACAGGCAGTGCTGTCCCTGGGAGACAAGCAGATCACCCTCCTGGACACGCCGGGGCATGTGGACTTTTCCGCGGAAATGGAACGGACCCTGCAGATCCTGGATTACGCAGTCCTGATCATCAGCGGCGCAGATGGAGTCCAGGGGCATACCCAGACCCTGTGGAGGCTGCTGAAGCAGTACCGGATTCCCACCTTCTGCTTCATCAACAAGATGGACCAGCCCGGCACAGACCGGGAAAAACTGCTGGAAGAGCTGAGAAGCCACCTGGGAAGCGGATGCCTGGACTTTGGAAGCGCAGGCAAAGACTTTGAAAAGGCAATGGACCGGGAAGTATTTCTGGAGGAACTGGCGTTGTGTGATGAAAGCGTGCTGGAACACTATCTGGAAACCGGAGAAATCCCGGATGCAGCCGTGAGAAACATGATCCGGCAGAGGAAGGTGTTTCCCTGCTATTTCGGATCAGCGCTGAAAGGGCAGGGGATCCGGGAGCTTTTGGAAGGGCTGGAGAAATGGATGGTCTGTCCCAGGTATCCGGAAGCCTTCGGAGCAAAAGTCTATAAGATCTCCCGGGACGAAAAGGGCGCCAGGCTGACCCATATGAAGATCACCGGAGGCAGCCTGAAGGTAAGACAGCTCCTTTCCGCGGAAGACTGGGAAGAGAAAGCAGACCAGCTGCGGATTTATTCCGGAGCAGGATTCCAGACAGTCAATGAGGTGCCGGCAGGAAGCGTCTGCGCCGTCACCGGACTTTCCAGGACCTTCTGCGGGCAGGGACTGGGAAGCGAGAGCGGCACCTACACGCCTCTTCTGGTGCCGGTGCTCACGTACCAGGTCCAGCTGCCTGAGGGCTGCGACGTCCATGTGTTCCTGCAGAAATTAAGGCTGCTGGAGGAAGAGATACCGGAGCTTCAGATTGTATGGAACGAAACTTTAGGAGAAATCCATGCCCAGGTCATGGGAGAGGTGCAGATTGAAATCCTGAAAAATCTGATCCAGGAGCGCTTCCAGGTACCTGTGGAATTCGGAGCCGGAAACATTGTATACAAGGAAACCATTGAAAAACCAGTGGAGGGTATTGGACACTTTGAACCGCTGCGCCATTATGCGGAGGTGCATCTGCTGCTGGAGCCGGGAGAACCGGGAAGCGGGCTTGTCTTTGACACCTCCTGCAGCGAGGATGTGCTGGATAAAAACTGGCAGAGACTGATCCTCACCCACCTGGAGGAGAAAAAACACCGAGGAGTGCTGACAGGTTCGGAGATCATGGATATGAAGATCACTCTGACCGCAGGAAGAGCTCATCAGAAGCACACCGAAGGCGGGGATTTCCGTCAGGCGACTTACCGGGCAGTGCGCCAGGGACTGCGCAGGGCTTCCAGTATCCTGCTGGAACCGGTGTATGAATACCGCCTGGAGGTGCCTTCCGAGATGATCGGCAGGGCGATGTCCGATATCCAGAAAATGAGCGGTGCCTTTGAACCGCCCCAGACTCAGGGAGAACTGTCGGTGCTGACAGGCACCTGCCCGGTCCAGACCATGCGGGACTATCAGTCCCAGGTTACTGCCTATACGAGAGGAACGGGAAGACTGTCCTGTACCCTGAAAGGATACCTGCCCTGCCACAATGCCCAGGAGGTCATAGAACAGTGCGGATACGATCCCGAGGCAGACCTGGAGAATCCCACCGGATCTGTCTTCTGCTCTCACGGCGCGGGATTTAACGTCAGCTGGGATCAGGTAGAGGAATACGCCCACGTGGAGACCGGGCTGGATCTGGGACAAGAGGCAGAGGAAGCACTGGGGGAAACGGTGCAGGCTCCTGTAAGGAGTTTTTCCCAGATGCGTCTGGACGAAAAGGAATTGGAAGAGATCTTCACCAGGACTTACGGACCAGTCAAGCGGGAACGCAGTCCTTTCCAGAAAACCACCCATTCTTCTTTCCATCAGAGCCAGAGCAGCAGGCAGAAGAAACAGGAAGAGAAAAAAGAATATTTGCTGGTAGACGGATATAATATTATCTTTGCCTGGGAAGACCTAAAAGAACTGGCAGAGACCAATATAGAGGGCGCCAGAAACAAATTAATGGATATTCTGTGCAACTATCAGGGCTATAAAAAATGCATCCTCATCCTGGTATTTGACGCCTATAAGGTAGAAGGAAACCAGGGTGAGGTGCAGAAATACCATAACATCCATGTGGTTTACACAAAAGAGGCGGAGACCGCAGACCAGTACATTGAGAAGACGGTCCATGAGATCGGACGGAAATATCACGTGACGGTTGCCACTTCCGACGCGCTGGAGCAGGTGATCATCCTGGGCGCAGGGGCAGCCAGGATGTCCGCAGCCAATCTAAAGGAAGAGGTCATGCTGATGAACCAGGAAATCCGGGAGCATTACCTGGAGAAAACAAAGAAGAGCGGGACAAAACTCTTCGAGGCGCTGCCGGAAGGAATGGCAGATTTCATGGAAGACGTGCGTCTGGGAAGAAAAGAATTCCGGGATCTGGAGAAAAATACTTAAAAACCATTGACTCTCAACCAGGTTCAGGGTGTATATTCCCAGAAAAAAGGAGGCACAGAACCATGAAAATAGGAGAAGCAGCAAAACAGACAGGGCTGTCCGTCAGCAATATCCGGTTCTATGAAAAGAAAGGACTGTTAGAACCTGTCCGGGACCAGGGGAGCAGTTACCGTAATTATACAGAGGAAGATATCCGCAGGCTGAAGCTGATTCTGGTATACCGGAAAATGGAGGTTCCTGTGGAACAGATCCACGGAATACTTTCAGGAAAGGAAGATTCCCGTCAGGTGATAAGACGGCAGGAACAGCAGCTGGATGACCGGATAAAAGAGCTGGAAGGAGCCGTCTGGCTGTGCCGGAGGATGGCAGAGGAAGAGAATCCGGCACAGATCGATCCGGACAGCTATCTGCGGTCCATTCAGCAGGAGGAAAGAAAAGGAACAAAATTCGGACAGATCACAGATCTGCTGGAAGATTTCTCCGATTACACCATATCCGGCAGCCAGGGAGCTTTTCTGGCGCTTTTCGGAGGCTGGGCAGGCATAGCCAAGCTGCTTGCCAGCGGGGTGGTCTGGGCAGTATTTGTATTCTGCTTTGTCAATGCCTGCCGACAAGAGCCGGTGTATGTGCAGAGCATAGTATTCTGGGGAGGTCTGCTGGCGGTCTATACGGTGGAATTTTTTTAGTTTATCAGAAAAAGGAAAAGAGGATATTCCAGATAATATTTTCTGAATGGCTGGTAATTTTATAAAAGGGGCATTATACTAAGAAAAAAGGCAAAGGAGGCAATGTCCATGGATACACTGAAATTAAGAGACAATTTTTACTGGACCGGAATTGTGGATGACCAGCTGCGGGTGTTCGATATTATCATGTATACAGAATTCGGCACCACCTACAATTCCTATGTACTGAAAGCAGGGGACAAGACCATTCTCTTTGAAACTGCAAAAGCGAAATTTTTTGATGAATACCTGGAAGAATTAAAGCAGATCACCGACATTTCCAAAATTGATTATCTGGTGGTCAGCCATACGGAGCCGGATCATGCAGGCAGCGTGGAGAAACTGCTGGAGCTGAATCCGGGAATCAAGATCATTGCCACAGGCTGCGCCGTTAATTTCCTGAAAGAGATCGTCAATGCCGACTTTACCGCTCTTCCGGTAAAAGACAATCAGGAAATGAAGATCGGGGACAAAACTCTGAAATTCCTGATCGTGCCCAATCTGCACTGGCCGGACACCATGTATACCTACATTGAGGAGGAGCAGATCCTGGTGACCTGCGATTCCTTTGGCTCTCATTACGGATTCCATGATATTCTGCTGAGCAAGGTGACAGACTGGGAAGGATATATGAGAGCCACGAAATATTATTTTGATAATATTATCGGACCGTTCAAACCCTATATGAAGAAAGCCCTGGAGCGTGTCCGCAGGCTGGATCTGTCTATGATCTGCACCGGACACGGACCTGTGCTGGATGCAAAGATTGATTTTATCCTGGACACCTATGAAGAATGGTGCACCGTCATCAATCCCAATGAGAGAAAGACCGTGGTGATCCCCTATGTCAGCGCTTACGGCTACACCAAAGAGCTGGCAGAAACCATTGCCCGGGGTATCCGGGAAAGCGGAGAGGTGGATGTGCGGCTCTATGACATGGTAGAGGCAGATCAGGGAAAAGTCCTGGAGGAACTGGGCTTTGCTGATGGTTTTCTCCTGGGTTCGCCTACCATCGTGGGAGAGGCTTTAAAGCCCATCTGGGATCTGACTACCTCTATCTTTGCAGGCACCCACGGGGGCAAGCTGGCAAGCGCATTCGGCAGCTATGGCTGGAGCGGAGAGGCGGTGCCCCATCTGATCGAAAGATTAAAACAGCTGAAAATGCGCGTGCCGGACGACGGACTCTGTGTTCGGTTTAAACCGGGAAAAGAAAACCTTGTAGATGCCTACGACTATGGCTACAATTTCGGCTGCCTGCTTCAGAATAAAGAAAACGAAAAGAAAAAGACCGGTGCAAAACAGCTGGTAAAATGTCTGGTCTGCGGAGAAATCTTTGATTCCTCTCTGGAGGTCTGCCCGGTCTGCGGAGTTGGAAAAGAAAACTTTGTGCCTGTGGACGCGGAGGAAAGCTCTTACCGAAACGATACCAGCAGCTTCTATGTGATCTTAGGAGGCGGTGCAGCAGGCTTTTACGCGGCTTCGGCGATCCGGGAGAGGGACCGGACAGGCTCTATCGTCATGATTTCAGATGAGCCGTACCGTCCGTATAACCGTCCTATGCTGACCAAATCCATTATGGCAGACCTGACGGAGGATCAGATTGCCATTGCGGAGGAAAGCTGGTTTGAACAGCAGAATATCCATCTGCTGCTGGGCAAAAAGGTGACAGGAATTGATACAGAGAACAAAGAAGTCGTCCTGGACGGAGACATGAAGCTGGCATATACGAAGCTGATCTATGCCCTTGGTTCGGAATGCTTTATCCCGCCGATCCCCGGTCATGACAAGGAAGGCGTGATCGCCATCCGCCGCCTTGCAGATACCAAAAAGATCGAAGGGCTTCTGCCGGATGTTAAGCATGTGGCTGTCATCGGCGGCGGCGTGCTGGGACTGGAAGCTGCCTGGGAGATGAAGCGGGCGAAACGTGAAGTGACCGTTCTGGAGCTGGCTCCCCAGCTGATGGGACGGCAGCTGGATGAAGGCGCTTCGGATATGTTGAAGACCATCAGTGAGGCACAGGGTATCCAGATCCGCACCGGAGTCCAGATCCAGGAGATCCAGGGAGAGGGCAGAGCTGCCGGGGTGAAACTGGCAGACGGTGAAGTGATACCGGCGGAACTGGTGATCGTATCTGCCGGGGTACGTGCCAATACAGCTGTGGCGCAGGCAGCAGGCATCGAGACCGACCGGGCAGTGGTCGTCAATGAAAAAATGGAGACCAGCGTGCCGGATATCTACGCCTGCGGCGACTGTGCCCAGTATCAGGGCATCAATTATGCCATCTGGCCCCAGGCAGTGGAGCAGGGCAAGACTGCGGGAGCCAATGCGGCAGGAGAGGAAGCCGTGTATGAGCAAGTTCCGGCAGCACTGAGTTTCCATGGAATGAAAACCGCCCTGTTTGCAGCCGGAGACAACGGCAAGAAACCAGATCTGATCTATAAGACAGTGGAATTCAAAGATATGGGCAAGAAGCAGTATCAGAAGTATTATTTCCTCAACAACCGTCTGTGCGGTGTGATCCTGATCGGGGATGTGAGCCGTATGGCAGAGATGACACAGGCTTTGGCAGAACATGCAACTTATCAGAAAGTAATAAAATAGTTTCAAAATAAAACAGAAGGGGCAATCGGTATGAGCTGATTGCCCCTGTTGCCATAAGCATAATGTTAAGAATCGCTTGATAACTGCTTTGCAGTCAGCAGCGTCCACTAGGAGGTGGGATAATGAAAATTGAGTTCGGACAGGCTCAGAAAATGCTTGAATGGTTAAAGACCAAACTATATTTAGATTCCATTGCACAAAAAGCACGTTTGTGTACAGTAAAACGTGGACAGGTATATCGCTGTAATTTTGGCTGTGGAATTGGAAGTGAAATGCAAAAAGAACGCCCCGCGGTCATTATTCAAAATGATGTTGGCAACAATCGTTCCGGCAATACGATAGTAATTCCAATTACACATGATACAACCACATTACCTTGTGTAGCCAATATTACGCCACAGACAGATACAGCAGGAAATGTGATTCTTGATGGACAGGCAAATGTTTCAAATTGGGGAAATAAGAGAAGAGGAAAGATATTACATCAGCAGCCTGCAGACGGATATCGAGGAAATCGTGAGGGCAGTGCGTGGTCATTGGATGGTGGAAAACTATCATTGGCATTTGAATGTGACATTTCGGTTGTCGTGCAAACTTCCAGGTAGATATAGACGAATAAATTTGATATAATTAGATTGGTAAATTATACGGAGGTGAAAAGTATGGAAAAGAATAAATTGAATATTTTGAATAAAATTTTTTCTCGTAATACTTTTCGCAACTGTTTTTATAATGGATATGATAAAACATATAGTCAAGTTATTAGAAGATATGTCGATAATGGTACAGGAAAGCAAAATTCAGAATTGATAAGTGAAATTTATAATGTATTAAAAGAAAGCTATAGAAACGAATATTATTATAAAAACACATTGTTGAATAAATTATTATTAGGCGTACATAGTGTGAATACAACAACCGCATTAACAGAGATTCCTATTGCAAAGTCTAAAGCGGATTTTGTTTTGATTAATGGTAAAGCAGTTGTGTATGAAATAAAAACGGAATTGGATAATTTTGATAGACTGGAAAATCAAATTAATGATTATTATAAAGCATTTGATCATGTAGCGGTTGTTACCTGCAAAGAAAATTTTCAGGCATTGAAGAAAAAGATAGAAATGATTGGAAAGCCCGTTGGGATTTACATTTTGCAAAAACGTGGAACTATAACAACAATACA
>DWVZ01000217.1 GCA_019119975.1 Candidatus Blautia merdavium
TAGCAACAACAAGGCATCATTTGGGTGCAGTCCTTTCTTTTCAAAGTCAGATACCATGAGCTGGCAGCTCTGGTTGCCAGCTCATTCATGTGATTTTGAAACCGACTTCAAAGAAAGGAGAACCCTTATGAGCCAGCTAACACAAACATCAACCGATGAATTGGTTGACATCCGTGAAGTCACGGTAGACAAAGACCTCCCCAAAGAGGAACGAATCGCGGCCTTTCTTCACCAGATCAAAAATCCCTATCGCTTTCGCTGCGGTGATTTTGTGGTAAACGCCGCATTTGCCAGCAACGGGGTCACATTGGAGGAATGCCTGCAAGGGATTTTAAGGTGATCGACATCCTCGCTCTTTTTCCAAAAGCGTGCTACGATGTGTATGGAAAAGGATGAAAACTGAAAACCTCGAAATCCACTCTTTTCTTGCGGGAGCTTCCAGGAGGAAAGGAGTGCTTTTTCATGCCAAAATATCAGGCAACAGCTTACATTCGTCTGTCTTACACCGATGATCGCTCCAGCGAGAGCGACAGCGTTACCAACCAGCGGAAGCTGATTGAGAACTTCATTGAACGAAACCCGGACATTCAAATCGTATCCGAAAAAATCGACGATGGTTACAGCGGTATCATTTTTGACCGTCCGGCGTTTAAGGAAATGATGCAGGACATCACCGATGGCAAGATCAACTGCGTCATTGTAAAGGACCTCTCCCGTCTGGGACGGGAGTACATCGAAACCGGACGCTATCTGCGCCGGGTGTTCCCCACTTATGGGGTTCGTTTTATTGCCATCACGGATAACATCGATACCGCCCATGAAGGCAGCGGTGACGATCTGACCGTATCCGTCAAGAACATTATGAACGAAGCCTACTGCCGGGACATTTCCATCAAGACCCGTACCTCTTTGGATATAAAGCGGCGGAACGGAGATTTTGTTGGAGCTTTCCCTGTTTACGGCTATATGAAATCCGAGGAAAACAAAAATCTGCTTGTACCTGACCCGTATGCTTCCCGCGTTGTCCGCGACATCTTCCGTATGCGTCTGGATGGGACAAGCGCCCTGCGGATCGCCACTACCTTAAATGAGATGGGCGTCCTGTCGCCACTGGCCTATAAGAAAAACAATGGTTTCCCTTATGCCAAACACGGCTATGCCGACAAAGAGGATTGCAAGTGGTCTGCTACAACGATTATTCGTATTTTGCAGGATGAAACCTACATTGGCACATTAGTACAGGGGAAGCAAGGCACCCCGCACTATAAAATCAAGCAGATGGAGCAGCGGCCATCCTCTGAATGGATTCGCGTTCCTGATGCCCATGAGCCGCTGATTGCCAAGCAGGATTTTGAACTGGTCCAGCGTATCCGCAGACTGGATACCCGGACTTCTCCCAAGCAGGATACAGTGTATCTGTTTTCCGGCGTCTTGATCTGCGGGTGCTGTGGGAGCCGCATGACGCGAAAAACAAACCGGGTCAAGGGCAAGGAATATCACTATTATTATTGCCCCACCGGGAAAAAGCATGGCTGCACCAACCCGGTAATGCTCAAGGAAAGCGATCTTGTAGAGTGCGTCAAGGACAGTCTGAAAGGCTACATCGACAATGTAAGCTGCCTGCAAGCCATCCTGGACGGCATCGACCAGAGCAGCATCAACCAAGCACTTGCCAATGAATACGCCTCCCACATCGCCGCCAATGAGCAGCAGGTGGAACAGGCGCTTGAATTTAAGACCCGACTGTATGAAAGCCTGATTACCGGCACCATCAGCAAAGAGGAATATACCGACTATAAGGCCAGATACACGAGGATTGCGGAAAACGCGAAAGAGAGTATTCGGGTCTTAAAGGAAAAGCTGGCTGATGTTCTGGAGAACCGGAGTGAACGGAACCGCTGGATTTCCCACTTCACACAGTTTTCTACGATGGAGACCCTGGACCGCAAAGCTGTGGTTCACATGATACAGAGTATCAAGGTGATTGGAAAAAAGGAATTGGAGATCACCTTTACATACCAGGACGAATACCAGAAAGCGATCCAGCTGATCCAGCTGGCAGAGCAAACAAGCCAAAGAAAGGTGGGATGATTTGTGGCAAGAAAAAGCAGAAAAGAAACTGTGGTGCTTCCTGTACCGGAGATAGATACCTCTTGCCGCGCCGGAGTTTATGTGCGGCTTTCCGTTGAGGATAAGCATACTCACACCGCCTCTATTGAAACCCAGCAGCTGATTATCGCCCGGTATCTGGAGCAGAACCCGGAGATTATTGTGGTACAGACCTACATTGACAATGGCGCAACGGGTACGAACTTCCACCGCCCCGGCTTCCAGCAGATGCTCTCCGATATTGAAGCGGGTCTTATCAACTGCGTCATTGTAAAAGACCTCTCCCGCCTTGGGCGAAATGTCATAGACACCGGCTACTACATTGAGCGTTACTTTCCCATGCAGAAAGTCCGCTTTATTGCCGTGAATGACCGCTACGATTCTTCTTCCCCGGATAACGCCCACGATGGTATCATCATTCCGCTGCGGAACATGATTAACGAAGCCTATGCGATGGATATTGCCAGAAAAATCAAAGCCCAGCAGCGGCAGGCCATGAAAGACGGCAAGTATGTTGGTGCGCGTACACCCTATGGATATTTGAAGGCTCCTGATGACTGCCACCAGCTGATCGTTGACCCGGTGGCTGCCGAGGTAGTCAAAACCATGTTTCAATGGGCCGCCGAGGGCGCAGGATTAAACACCATCGCGGTACGCTTGAACGAGGCCGGGTATCTCTCTCCCAGCCACTACAAGAGAACCTTGGGAGAGATCACCCATGAGAATCTGGTGGGAAATGGACATTGGCAAACCCGCACCGTTTCCAAGATTCTCCGCGCAGAGGTTTATACCGGAGATCTGGTGCAAGGGGTATCTAAAATCATTGACCACAAGCAGGTCAGAGCCAGCGCCGATGAATGGACAACGGTACGCGGCACCCATGAAGCCATCATCAGCCGGGAGCT
>DWVZ01000033.1 GCA_019119975.1 Candidatus Blautia merdavium
TAGCGGCCAGGGTCATGGTCAGTCCGCTGTTTCCCCTCTGGGGCCGAAAGATCACATTGGTTTCTAAAAGAACCAGCCGGGGTTTCTGATTCTCAAAAGCCGTTTTCAGCATATAATAGCTTTCCTGGATATTCTGTCCGGACTGTCCTCCTACGAAAGCGGCAATGCCATGTTTATTCCACATCTGCATAGGCGAAAAAGCCGTGTAGCTGAGGCTGTCCCCAAGAATCAGCACATCTATGCTGTTTTTCGGTTCTTTCCTGAGCAGAAGAGCGCTTTTATTCCGGTAATGCACCCACTCCTCATGGTCAGCTGCCGTCTGGCAAACTTTCCAGGACACGCCGCCTAAAAGCAAAGCAAGGATCAGAAAGAAGAGAAACACTCTCCCCCTTTTTCTTAAATTGTTTTTAAAATCCTGCATAGATTAAATCCACCTGCTGATAGCCGATCCCATAGGCTCCGAAGATAAGAACGGACAGGATCAGTCCGTAATATACCGCCCACCGAAAAGGAGTTTTCATATCCTGAAGTCCTTTTCCATTCAGCAGATTCCTTTCTTTTATGATACCTGCAGCTGACACAAGGAGGATCCCCGCAAAGATCACCATGTAGTCCCCTTTATCCAGTCCGAAACCGAGAAAGGTTCCGTCCCACAGGGTGTCCGGACGGAAGTCTTTGAAAATACTGAAAAACATAGTCATCCCTGCCTTCAGTCCGTTGGCACGGAAAAAAAGCTCTCCCACAAAAATGATCACCCATGTCTTCAGGATTCGGGGAATCTTCCAGTACAATGCATTCTGGTTGATGCCGAAAGCCCGTATCATCTGGTCACGGGCCGGTTCCAGAGCGCTGCCTGCCAGCAGTATGACAAAATAATACATGCCATAAAAAATATAGTTCCAGCTTGCCCCATGCCACAGACCATTGCAGAGCCACACAGGGAACAGGCACAGCGCTGTGGCGCCAAGACGGGTAAAATATTTTCCCAGATGTTTTTTCCCAAACCGGTTCCATTTTTTAACCATTCGGGATACCGACAGAGGATAAAACACATAGGTCTTCAGCCATGTGCCCAGGGTAATATGCCACCGGCGCCAGAATTGCGCCGCATTTTCTGATGCGAAGGGACGGCAGAAATTTTCCGGAAGCGTTACTCCGAAAAGCCGTCCGCTTCCTATAACGATATCCATACAGCCGGAAAATTCCATATATAACTGAAGGGTATATGCAATAGCCGCAAAGGCCACGATACTCCCGTTATAGTCCTGATAATGTTCAAAAACCGCCGTTACCAGCACATAAAGCCGGTCGGCAATGATCATCTTTTTGAAAAGCCCCCACAGAATACGTGCGCACCCTGCAGACAGATTTTCTCCCCGAAGGTCTTCGCCTTTCCACAGAGCCTCTCCTGTCTGTCCGTACATACTGATAGGACCTTCCATGATCTGAGGAAAAAATCCGAGAAACAGAGCCAGCTTTCCCAGATGTCTCTGAGGACGGATCTTTTCCCAATAAACGTCCGCCATATAACTGATGGCCTGAAGGGTATAAAAAGAGATTCCTACAGGGAGAAGGAGGGTTTTCACCTGGAAAATGCCTCTCTGCCCTGCATGCTCCAGAATCAGGTTTGCGTTCTGAGCAAAAAAATTATAATATTTCAGACAGGCCAATGCGCCGAGAAGTGTACAGACCCCCAGTGCCAGCACCAGTCTTTCTTTTTTTCTGTATTGTGTTCTGACAGCTTTTTCTCTGCCTTTTTCCAGCTTTTTTTCCTTTTCCCCTTTCTCTTTGCAGCTGGTTTTTAAGAGGTCCAGCCACAGACCGATGTAATGGGTAAAGAAAGTTGTCCCGATAAGATACAGCACCAGCTTTCCGCTTATGGTCCAGAAGAAGAAATAGCCTGCAAAAAGCAGCAGGATCCATCTCCTTTTCCTGGGTGTCAGCTGATAAGCCAGCAGTACAGCCGGCAGAAATAAAAACAGATATACGGGATTATGATATGACATTTTTATTTCTCCTGCAGTCTCTGGATCATTTCGTAAATCGCCTCTACGGAATTAAAGTTTTCCGGAACCATTTCTCCCGCCTCGATTTCAACCATAAAGCTGTCTTCCAACTCAGAAACCAGAGAGATCACTCCGAAAGAATCCAACAGCCGTCGGTCAATCAGTCCCTGCTCCTTTTCCCATTCAATGCTGTCATCTATATCCTTTAAAATCTCAATTATTTTCTCCATTGTTATCCTCACTTTCCATATTCCATATATAAGTCTGCTGTTCCCTGCGTATCTGCTTCCAGCCTTTTTCCCTGCTGTAGGATACCGCTCCCGGCAGTTCATGGCTCAGGAACAGGGCCATACCTTCCATATGGGAATAGGCGCCTGCATTTTCAAAAGCAAGAACGCTGCCTTTTTTCAATCCTCTCAGCGGTATGTTCTGTATCAGAAGATCATGGACCGTACACAAAGAGCCGTATACATTCCATTCTTTTTCTCTTCCTCCTGCTTTCTCCAGCACCTGGATCCTGGGCTGATACATCCCTCTGATCTGTCCGTCATAGTGGAGCTGATGGATCCCGCCGTCAACAATGCAGATATTTTTCTCATGGTTTTTCTTAACATCTTCTACACGGGTAAGGTAAGTTCCGCAGGAAGCTGCGAAGGCTCTTCCCATTTCCAGCGTTACTCTGCCTTTCCAGCTCATATTTTTTATAGCCTGGGAGAGAGCTTCCAGGTCCTCCCGGGTCCGGTCTTCCTGGCCCTGAAAATAAGGCACAGAAAGTCCCGGTCCATATTCCAGCTCTTTTGTGTAAAATCCCAGGTCTTCCTCCAGCTCATGAAGGAAACCATCCAAAACTTTCAGTTCTTTCTCCATCTTCCAGGCTTTTTTCAATGTCCCGGAAAAATAATGGATCCCCCGTATCTTTACATACGGCCAGGCATCTCTGGTACGGATAATGCTGCGTATTTTCTTTTCATCCATTCCAAACTGGCTGCCGCTGGCAAGTCTCAGGTAAAGAGAAACCGGTTTTTTGTTCTTTTCTCCCCACTCTGCCATGGCAAAAAACTGTCCGGGTGATTCCACATTGCAGCAGCATTGTCCCCGGCTGTGATCCAGGATCTGCCATATTTCTTCCTTTTTCTTCAGTACACCGGAGATAAAAAGCTTTTCCGCAGGTATATCTTTTTCACGGCAGATATAAAACTCGCCCATAGAGCAGACTTCAATCCGGTCTGTAAGTTCGGCCATCTGTTTTACCAGAAAAGGGTTGGCCTTCATGGCATAACACAGTCCGATCTCTTTGCCCAGGATCCTGCGGAAAGACTTTACCTGTTCTGCCGCCTGGTCTGTGTCAAATATGTACAGGGGTGTGCCGTATTTTTCTGCTCCCTGGACAAGCAGCTCCTTTTTTGTCATCTTTTGTCCTCCAGTCTCCTCTGTAATTCCTTCCGGTCTGTTTTTCCGTTTTTTGTAAGAGGCATAGTTTCTGTCTGAAATATCTTCCGGGGCACCATATAAACAGGAAGCCGCTTTTTCAACTCTATCCGGGCTTCTTTAGGTGTTGTTTTTCCCATATAGTAAGCCGCCAGGCAGGTTTTCTTCTGATTTGTTACGCAACAGCTTTTTTCAATTCCCGGTATCTGGTCCAGAATTCTTTCGATTTCCTCCAGTTCGATCCTGTGTCCGTTAAATTTAATCTGAAAATCCTTTCTCCCTGAGAAATAAAGTTCCCCGTCCTTTCCCAGAAAGCCCAGATCACCGGTCCTATAGTACCGCTCTGTTTTCCCTTCAGGAGAAATCCTTTCCCGGAAGCTCTTCCCGGTCTCTTCCGGATTACGGTAATATCCAAGGGAAAGAGACTCTCCCGCCACACAGATCTCACCGGTCTGCTCCGGCTCCCGGATCTCCCGGCCTTCTTCTGTCAGCAGAAAGACCTTTCTTCCCGGGAATGCTTTACCTATAGGAAGTTTCTCTTCCTCCCCGCAGATTTTCTTCACTGAAAAATATGTGCAGTTGCAGGTAATCTCCGTAGGGCCGTAGAGATTTACAAACTCTGCCTTGGGCAGCGCCTGCTGCCAAAGAGCCAGCTGCCCTCCCGGCATGACTTCGCCGCTGAACATGACCTTTCTCACATCAGATGGGATCCGGTATTTCAATCCGCCCAGGGCAGAGATCATTGTCAGCGCAGATACCGCCCAGATCAGTACGGTGGTCTTTTTTTCACATAAATAATCTAAAAGAGCTGCCGGAACGGAAAACATCTGCCTTGGTATCAGTACCAGGGCTGCTCCTGTCATTACAGCAGAATAAATATCCTTTACGGATACGTCAAAGTCAAAAGGCGCCTGATTCCCGATCCGGTCCTCTTCATTGATTCCAAAAATCTCCGTAAAATGGGTGATAAAATCGATCACCGCCTTATGACTGACCACAATTCCTTTCGGAGTTCCTGTAGAACCGGATGTAAAAATCCCATAAAGAATATCTGAACTGCTTCCGGCTTTTCGCCGCTGCTCAAGGAGCCCTTCGTCTCGTTCTTCCCTGGCTGCTTCATGGATCAGACAATAATCTCCTTCATATCCGGCCTGTCTGATCAAAGGGATTTCCTCCGGATGGATCAGGACCAGCTTCGGCTGAAGCACCCGGAAAATTTCCCGAAGACGTTCAGCGGGAAGTCCCGGATCTGCATTGACATAGAATCCTCCTCCATAAACAGCCCCGAACATAGCAGCCAGCCCAAGAGGGCTTTTCGGCGCCAGGATCATTACCGGATCTCCCAAGACGATCCTTTTCCCTGCAGCAGTACCGATCCTCTTAGACAGATCTTCCAGTTCTCCCCAGGTAAGAGAGCCCTTTTGGTCTTCCACGGCTGTCCGCCAGGGGTATTTTTCTGCAGTCAGCTCTAAGTACTCCAGTATATTTTTCATCTCTTTGTATATCCTTTCCTCTCAGAAAAGAGGCTGCGCAGTTCTTCTTTTCCTACTTTTG
>DWVZ01000218.1 GCA_019119975.1 Candidatus Blautia merdavium
GAATTGGAAAAAGAGACAAAAGAGAGAAGAAGCGAACTCCAGAAGTATGAAAAACGTGTTTTATCCAGAGAAGAAGCTCTTGACAAGAAAGCAGATGCCTTAGAAAAAAGAGAGGCAGAGTACACAGCAAAGGAAGCAGACTTAAAGAAAAAAGAAAGAAAAGTTGACGAATTACAGGAACAGCGAGTACAGGAACTGGAAAGAATTTCAGGTCTTACCTCCGAACAAGCAAAAGATTATCTGTTGAAAACTGTTGAAGATGAAGTAAAAATTGACACTGCAAAACTTTACAAAGAACTGGAAAGCAAAGCAAGAGAAGAAGCTGACAAAAAGGCAAAAGAATATGTAGTAACTGCTATACAGAAATGTGCAGCAGACCATGTGGCAGAAGCTACGATTTCTGTTGTACAGCTTCCCAGCGATGAGATGAAGGGAAGGATCATCGGACGTGAGGGACGTAATATCAGGACCCTGGAAACGCTGACAGGCGTGGACCTGATCATTGACGATACACCGGAAGCCGTTGTTCTTTCAGGATTTGATCCGATCCGCAGGGAAGTGGCGAGAATCGCCCTGGAAAAATTAATTGTAGACGGACGTATTCATCCCGCAAGAATTGAAGAAATGGTAGAAAAGGCCCAGAGAGAAGTAGAGGCTATGATGAGGGAAGAAGGAGAAGCCGCGGCGCTGGAGGTAGGCGTACACGGTATCCATCCCGAACTGATCCGTCTTCTGGGACGTATGAAGTTCCGCTCCAGCTATGGACAGAACGCGCTGAAGCATTCCATTGAGGTGGCTCAGCTTGCAGGACTCCTTGCCGGGGAAGTAGGAACGGATATACGAATGGCAAAGAGAGCAGGTTTGCTCCATGATATCGGAAAATCCATAGACCATGAGGTGGAAGGCTCCCACATACAGATTGGCGCAGATTTATGTAAAAAATATAAAGAATCACAGATTGTCATTAACGCAGTTGAGGCACATCACGGAGATGTTGAGCCTACATCCCTGGTTGCGTGTCTTGTACAGGCTGCCGATGCAATCTCAGCAGCAAGGCCAGGGGCGAGAAGAGAAACCCTGGAAACTTATACCAACAGATTAAAACAGTTAGAGGATATTACAAACTCCTTCAAGGGAGTTGACAAATCTTTTGCTATTCAGGCAGGAAGAGAAATTCGTGTCATGGTAGTACCGGAACACGTCAATGACGCAGATATGGTACTGCTGGCAAGGGACATTTCCAAACAGATCGAAGCTGAACTGGAATATCCCGGACAGATTAAGGTGAATGTAATTCGCGAATCACGTGTAGTTGATTACGCTAAGTAAAACAGAAAGCCCCGTGCAGATGTGAAAGCATTTGCGCGGGGTTTTTTCTTATGTTAAAATTGGTTAAAAGAAAAAATCAGGAGGAAAACATGGAGGAAAGAAAATACAAGGCAGGGAAGATCCTGCTGGTTGCGGTAAAGACTGCCATAGGAGCCAGTCTTGCCATTTATCTGGCAGAATGCCTGCGCCTGCAGTTCCATACATCGGCGGGGATCATAGCCCTGCTGTCTGTGCTTACTACAAAGTGGGGGACTTTGAAGCTGTCGCTTCTGCGGATCGTTACCTTCCTTTTTACAGCGGCTGCCTGCTGGCTGCTGCTTCAGTATTTCCGGGGAGACTGGATTGGTTTTGGGATTTTTCTTTTTTTTCTGGTGGGGATCTGTGAATGGCTGGATCTGCGGGGCACCGTCTCTGTTAATGCCGTTATCGCCACCCACTTTATGACTGTCCGGGATTTTTCCGTGGAGTTTGTGTGCAATGAGCTTTTGCTGGTGCTTTTGGGCGTGACGATTGCTTTTGTGCTGAACTTGTTCCAGGGAAACCGGACATATCAAAAGATGATTATTGAAAATATGCGCTATACCGAACAGCAGCTCCAGGAAATACTGGAAAAACTGGCGCTTTATCTGGAAGGAGAAAGTCTGGAGAGCAGTGTGTGGGATGAGATCATAGCCTTTGAGAAAGAGCTGAGAGGCTTTGTGGAGCAGGCATGGGAATATCAGAATAATACCTGGCATTTCCATCCGGGCTATTATATTGATTATTTTGAAATGCGGCTGAAACAGTATGGGATCCTTCACAGCCTGCATTATGAGATTAAGAAGATCCGCACCATCCCGGCTTATGCTGCCGTAGTGGCAGATTATATCCGCTATATGAAACAGTATGTCGTAGAGATGAACCGTCCGGACAGTCAGATACAACGGCTGCATGGGATCATAGAGGGTATGAAGCAGGAGGAGCTTCCTAAAAGCTGGGAACTGTTTGAGGGGAAGGCGAAGATTTACCACATTCTGATGGATCTGGAGGAATTCCTCATCTGCAAAAAGCGGTTTGTGGAAGGTCTGGATGAAAAGAAGCTGAGGATTTACTGGAACAGGGAATAAGAAAGAGGCAGACCGGGTCTTTTTTTCAGGTCTTTTTCATAGACTGTACAGGGTGAAGACAATGAAAAAAATAATCAACCGGTTCCTTCTTCTCTATCTGGCAGGGTTTGCGGCAGGAATTCTGTGCGCCAATCTGATGCTCAGGGCAGAAGGCTTTCAGACAAGCCTGCTTCCGGTATATTTTGCCGGTCTTTCACAGAGAAAGATCATCGAAAGGGAGGTCTTCGCGCAGCTTCTGTGGCAGAGGGGCTCCCTGTTTTTCTTCTGCGGCGCTGTAGGGCTGACGGCAGCGGCAGTGCCTCTGGTCCTTGCCGGGCTTTTGTGGTTCGGTTTTCTTGCCGGCAATCTGATGTGTATTTTCCTTCTGGATTATGGACTGAAAGGGATCCTTGCCGGCATTGCCTGCTTTTTTCCGCAGCTGCTGTTTTATGTGCCCGGCTGGTTCCTTGCCTTTTTTTCTGCCATGGAGATGGGGCAGAAGTCCTGGAAGCGTTTCAAAAAGGGAAGAGAGGATTACAGAGCCTATTTCTTTTTCCTTTCGGTGTCCGGCGTGCTGATTCTGCTGGGAATTTGGCTGGAGAGTTATGTTAATCAGAGAATCCTGCTTTCCGTTTTGGTATTCCTGACCCAGTAGGGACTTCTGAAAAGTTCACAAAAAGTTTACAATTTTATGTTTACCAGATGTGGTGGGAAGATTTCTGTAAAAAACGATATCTTGTGGGAAAAGGAAAATTCCGCAGAAAAAGCCTGATTTTTCGGGAAAATTCTGTTTGATTTTTCCCGGGGACTTGATATATAATCGAATCATGCCTTTTTCTGCCCGTCTGTTGGGAACAAGAGAGAGGACAGCTATTACATTACGAGGGAAGATTTGATCGATGAAGTGCGAGATTCAAGAGTTTATCAGCTATCTACATAATACCAAAGGCACTTCCCATAATACAGAAGTTTCTTACGAGCGTGATTTGAGAAAATTAGAACAATTTTTGGAAGGACGGGGGATTTTCCAGATCGGTCAGGTGACGCCTACAATCCTGAATGCGTATCTGATGGAGTTGGAACAGAACCACTTTGCACCCTCCTCCATTTCCAGAAGCGTTGCCTCCATCCGTGCTTTTTTTCACTATTACTGCCAGAAAAACGGATTAAGAGAAAATCCGGCAGATGTATTGAAAGCACCGAAGATCGAAAAGAAGATGCCGGGAATTCTGACTGTAGATGAAGTGGACCTGCTGCTGAGCCAGCCAAAATTGAATACTGCAAAAGGACTCCGGGACCGGGCTATGCTGGAACTGCTCTATGCTACAGGAATCCGGGTCAGCGAGCTGATCAGTCTGAAGATTTCGGATCTGAACCTGAGGCTGGGCTATCTGACCTGCACAGGAGGGGAGAAGGAGCGCGCCATACCCTTTGGAAGCACAGCCAAGAGAGCTGTGGAGGAATACCTTACCCATGCCAGGGAAAAGCTTCTGGCGGGAAAAGAAAGCGACCTGCTGTTCCTGAACTGTTCCGGAAAATCTATGAGCCGTCAGGGATTCTGGAAGGTTTTGAAGTCCTATGCCGCAAGCGCCGGGATCCAGCAGGATATCACACCCCACACCCTGCGCCATTCCTTTGCCGCCCATCTGGTGCAAAACGGCGCGGATTTAAAGAGCGTACAGGAAATGATGGGACACTCAGATATTTCCACCACACAGATTTATATGAACATGAATATGAATAAATTAAGGGATGTCTACATCAAAGCCCATCCCAGAAGATAAAAAAACTGCCGTTTTCGGCAGTTTTTTTCGTTGCACTGGAATTTGCTGTCCAAACAGCAGGAGTTTAGCACAGCTCGGCAATGGTATACAGAAGCTTTTCGGTATCCTCCCAGCCAAGACAGGGATCTGTGATGGATTTGCCATATACGTGGTTGGGACCGATCTTCTGGCAGCCTTCTACCAGATAGCTTTCGATCATCACACCTTTTACCAGCTGCTGGATGTCTTTGGATACCAGGCGGCTGTGGAGCACTTCCTTTACGATGCGGATCTGCTGCTGGTACTTTTTGCCGGAGTTGGAATGATTGGCGTCAATGATCACAGCAGGATTGGCAAGATCCCTTTCCCCGTACATTTCCAGGAGAAGCTGAAGATCTTCATAATGGTAGTTGGGAATGGTATTGCCGTGTTTATTGACCGCGCCTCTTAAAATGGTGTGAGTCAGAGGATTCCCGTCGGTGCGCACTTCCCAGCCCCGGGAGATAAAATCATGGCTTCCCTGGGCAGCAACTACGGAATTGAGCATAACAGAAAAATCACCGCTGGTAGGGTTTTTCATGCCCACAGGGATATCCAGGCCGCTGACCATCAGACGGTGCTCCTGGTTCTCTACGGAACGGGCGCCGATGGCTACATAAGACAGCAGATCGGATAAATAGTGCCAGTTGTCCGGATAGAGCATCTCATCCGCAGAGGTAAGTCCTGTTTCCTCTATGGAACGTATATGCATATGGCGGATCGCCAGGATACCGGCAAGGACGTCCGGTTTGGCTTCCGGGTCCGGCTGATGGAGCATTCCTTTGTAGCCTTCTCCTGTGGTACGGGGCTTGTTGGTGTAGATACGGGGAACGATCACAAGCCGGTCAGCCACCTTTTCCTGGATCGCGGCAAGCCGGTTGGTGTATTCGCATACCGCGTCTTCATTGTCTGCAGAACAGGGACCTACGATCACCAGGAACTTGTGGGAAGCGCCGGTGATGCAGTCCCGGATCAGCTGGTCTCTTTCTTCTTTTACTTTCTTTATTTTCTCTGAAACAGGACTCTGCTCCTTGACTTCATCAGGAGACGGGAGCTGCTTGATAAATTGAAAACTCATGGGTTTCTCCTTTCTGTAACACGATCTGTCTCATTTCCAGATTATAATACAAGAAAGGAAACTTGTCGATACTTTTCGGGAAAAATACTTTCAGACTTTAAAACATCAATCAAGGAAAATCCATTTCCTGAGAAAATACAGATTCAGCAGGGAAACTGCCAGCTCACTGACCACCATGCCCCAGAGATAGCCTACGATGCCGCAGCGGGGAATGACGGCGATGACAAAGCCCAGGCGGATGCCCAGCCCCAGCAGGTTCAGAAAGAAGGTCTCATTGGCTTCTCCCAGCCCGTTTAAGATCCCTCCCAGCGTGCTGGTGAGATACAGGCAGGGACAGATAAAGGAGAGGGTTTTGATAAAGGTTCCTGCAAATTCGTTCTTAAACAGTACAAGTCCTAAAAAATCCCCTGTGAAATAGAAAAAGGCAGTGGAAAGAAAACCCAGCAAAAGGCAGTATTTTACAGAGAGAAAGATGCTTTTCTGGATGCTCTTGTGATTGCCCACAGCCTGGTCTTCCGCTACGGAGGGAAGAAGGACCGCGGAAACGGCATTGGTGACGGCAGAAGGGAAGAGGATCAGGGGCAGCGCCATGCCTGTCAGGATTCCGTATATAGACAGCGCAGAAGCGTTATCCAGCCCATACAGCCGCAGATGACCGGGGATCAGCACAGACTCTATGCTGTGGAGCACATTGACAAAGATCCGGTTGCAGGTCAGGGGGAAGGAAAGCTGCACCACAGCTTTCAGGTCTTTGACAGGGGCAGCCAGCTTTCGGATATGGTACTGCGCTTTTTTGAAATCCCAGGAAATGAGGATGGCAGAAAAGAGCATGGAAACCAGCTCGCCGCCCAGCATACCTGCCACAGCCAGAAGGGGTGTGGGGGCAATGCCTTTTTCTGCCCAGACCAGAAACAGGATATAGGAAGACGCCACTCTTGCGCACTGCTCCAAAAGCTGTGCGGCAGCTGGGACGGAAGTTTTCTTTCTGGCAAAATAGTAGCCGCTGACACAGGAGTGAAAGGCGCCCATGGGGATAGAAACTGCCATCAGCTTTAAGAGCGGTTCACAGCGTTTTTCCAGAAGGATATGGACAGCGAACCAGTCCGCATGGTCAAAAAGCAGGAAAGACGAGACCAGGGCAATGGCGGTGGAGAGCCCGGTGGCTAAAAGAAAGATGTCCCGGGCGCCCTGTTCGTCCTTAAGAGCTGCCCGGGCTGCCACGAAGCGGGAGATCGCAGTCTGGATCCCTCCTACAGCCAGAGCAAAGCACAGAGAATGGATGGGAAAGATCAGCTGGTAAATTCCCATCCCCTGTGCACCAATCACCTGAGAGAGGAATATTCTATAAAGGAAGCCAATGATTTTTGTTATGAAACCGGTAAGTGTAAGGATGAGAGTCCCTTTGATGAGAAGATGTTTCTGGCTCATAAAAACTCCTTGAACCTTTTTCACAATATATTCAGAAAAGAAACTTGACAGAACTTTGGAAAAATGATATTCTACACAGGACAAGAATTCCGAGTAAAACAGTCGGAATTAGAGAGGAGAACGACGTGAAACTTTCCACAAAAGGCAGATACGGACTGCGGGCGCTGATCGACCTGGCGCTGTACAGCGAGGAAGAGGCAGTATCCCTTCAAAGCATAGCCGGCAGGCAGAATATTTCAGTCAGCTATCTGGAACAGCTGGTGAGAAAACTGAAAAAAGAAGGTCTGGTGACCAGTGTGCGGGGCGCGCAGGGCGGATACAAACTGGCAAAACCGGCACAGGAGATCTCTGTGGGAGAGGTGCTGCGTGCCCTGGAAGGAAGTATCAATGCCGTATCCTGCGGGGAAGGAGAGAATGTACACTGTCAGGGAGAAGACCTGTGTGTGACCCGCTATGTGTGGCAGAGGATCAATGCCAGCATACAGGAGACCGTGGATTCCATCATGCTCGATCAGCTGGTGGAGGAAAGCCGCAGAGTGCGGGATAAAGGACAGATCAAAGTGCAAAAATGTGATAATTAGGAGAGAAAGCTATGAAAACAAGAATTTATCTGGACAATGCAGCTACAACAAAGACTTCACAGGAAGTCGTTGACGCAATGATCCCTTATTTTACAGAGAACTATGGAAATCCTTCCAGTATATATGAACTGGGAGCAAGGAGCAAGGAAGCCATCACAGACGCCAGGGAGCAGATCGCTGAGGTGATCGGCGCCAGGACCGAAGAGATCTACTTTACCGCAGGAGGTACAGAAGCAGATAACTGGGCGATCAAAGCAGCCTATGAAGCATACAAAGGAAAAGGAAACCACATCATTACCACCAGCATCGAGCACCATGCAGTGCTCCACACCTGCCAGTACCTGGAAAAACAGGGAGCAGAGGTGACTTACTTAAAAGTGGATGAAAACGGTCTTATTAATCTGGAAGAACTGGAAAAAGCCATCCGTCCGGATACCATTCTGATCTCCATCATGTTTGCCAACAATGAGATCGGTACGATAGAGCCTATCCGGGAAATCGGCATGATCGCAAAGGAACACGGCATTTTATTCCATACAGACGCGGTGCAGGCGTTCGGTCAGGTTCCTATTCAGGTGGATGAGATGAACATTGATATGCTCAGCGCCAGCGGACATAAGATCAACGGTCCCAAAGGCATCGGTTTTTTATATATCCGTAAAGGCGTAAAGATCCGTTCCTTCGTACACGGAGGAGCCCAGGAGAGAAAGAGAAGAGCCGGTACAGAGAATGTACCTGCCATCGTAGGGCTGGCTGCCGCGGCAAAGAGAGCAGCCCGTACCATGGAAGCCCGCAGCAGACAGGAGACAGAACTGAGAGATTACATGATCGGCAGAGTCTTAGAGGAAATTCCTTTTGTGAAATTAAATGGGGATCCGGTAAAGCGTCTGCCTAATAATATGAATTTCAGTTTCCGGTTTATCGAGGGCGAATCCCTGCTGATCATGCTGGATATGAAAGGCATTGCAGGCTCCAGCGGCTCTGCCTGTACCTCCGGTTCTCTGGACCCGTCCCACGTGCTGCTTGCCATCGGGCTTCCCCATGAGATTGCCCATGGTTCTCTGCGGCTGACGCTGGGAGAGGATATTACGAAAGCGGATCTGGATTATACTTTAGATCAGATCAAGGAGATTGTAGGAAAATTAAGGGCACTGTCCCCTCTGTATGAAGATTTTATGAAAAAACAGGGAAAATAAAGAGAGATAGAAAATACGAAGAACAAGCGGAGGAAAGAAAACATGTACAGTGAAAAAGTAATGGATCATTTTCAGAATCCAAGAAACGTAGGAGAGATTGAGAACGCCAGCGGCGTGGGAACTGTGGGAAACGCAAAGTGCGGAGATATCATGAGGATTTATCTGGATATCGACGATAACCAGATCATTCAGGACTGCAAATTCAAGACCTTTGGCTGCGGCGCGGCAGTTGCCACCAGCAGTATGGCAACCGAACTGGTCAAAGGCAAGACCATCCAGGAAGCTCTTCAGGTTACCAATAAGGCGGTTATGGAAGCTCTGGACGGACTTCCTCCGGTGAAAGTACACTGCTCTTTGCTGGCAGAGGAAGCCATCCATGCAGCTTTGTGGGATTACGCAGAAAAGCACGGGATCAAGATCGAGGGACTTTCCAAACCCAAATCCGATATCCATGAAGGCGAAGAGGAAGAAGAGGAAGAATATTAATGGAAAAAAAGAAAGTCGTGGTAGGGCTGTCCGGCGGGGTGGATTCTTCTGTGGCTGCCTGTCTTCTGAAAAAGCAGGGATATGATGTGATCGGAGTTACCATGCAGATCTGGCAGGAAGAGGACTCGAATTTTCAGGAAGAAAACGGAGGCTGCTGTGGTCTGAGCGCAGTGGAGGATGCCAGAAGGGTTGCCCAGAAACTGGATATCCCCTATTATGTGATGAATTTCAGAAAGGAATTCAAAGAAAAGGTCATTGATTATTTTAACGGGGAATATCTGGCAGGCAGGACCCCCAATCCCTGCATTGCCTGCAACCGGTATGTGAAATGGGAGTCTCTTTTAAAGAGAAGCCTGGACATCGGGGCAGACTACATTGCCACAGGGCATTATGCCAGGGTGGAACAGCTGCCGAACGGCAGGTATGCCATTAAAAATTCTGTGACGGCAAAAAAGGATCAGACCTATGCGCTTTACAACCTGACCCAGGAGCAGCTCTCCAGGACTTTGATGCCCGTAGGAGACTATACCAAGGATGAAATCCGGCAGATCGCCCAGGAAGAGGGACTTTTGGTAGCCCATAAAAAAGACAGCCAGGAAATCTGCTTTGTTCCGGACAATGATTACGCCGGGTTTATCCAGTCCAGTACCGGAAGGAAAATAGAGCCGGGCAATTACGTGCTGGAGGACGGGACTGTGATCGGGCAGCATAAGGGGATCATCCATTATACCATCGGACAGCGCAAGGGACTGAACCTGTCCATGGGGCGCCCGGTATTTGTGACCCGGATTCGTCCCGAGACCAATGAGGTGGTCATCGGGTCCAACGAAGATCTGTTTGTCAGAAGCCTGCTGTGCGACCGGGTGAATTTTATGGCAGTTCCGGGACTTTCCGGAGAAATGCGTTTTCACGCGAAGATTCGCTACAACCATTCGGGAGCGGCGTGTACGGTCTGTCCGGCAGAAAACGATCGGGTAAAAGTTACCTTTGATGAGCCTCAGCGTGCAGTGACACCGGGACAGGCAGTGGTCTTTTACCAGGGGGAATATGTTGCCGGAGGCGGCATTATCCTGGGACCGGCATAAAAAAGAAAAGTATGCGAACTATAGAAAAAGAAGGAAACCTCTGTTTTTGAAACGGCTTTCAAAAACAGACATTTCCTTCTTTTTTTGCTCCCGTATTAAGCCGAAGGGCAGCGGCAGGGCAGTTCTGTCCGGGGCGTACAGGGTGCTTCTGCCCCGGGCTGTGCAGAGCCTGAAGCTGTGCCCAAAAGGCGTACAAACGGTTCCTTACAGAGGGAGGAATACCGGCTGCCTTTTTTTGTAGACCGTATAATATTGAAAGCCGCAGGTCTTCAGCAGCTCTCCGGCTCTTGCGAAGTCATACGCCAGGTGCTTGGGCTGGTGGGCGTCTGAGCCCAGGGTTAAAAGCTCCCCGCCCAGTTCCCGGTAGCGCCG
>DWVZ01000034.1 GCA_019119975.1 Candidatus Blautia merdavium
ATCTGCTTCCTGATCTCCGGCTCCGCGGTGCTGGCGCTGAAAATGCTTTCCGATGCGGCAGACAGCAGGGAGAAGTACCGGGTGCTGAGAAAGCTGGGCTGCAGCCAGAAGGCAGTTTTTCAGGCGCTGAGCCTGCAGAACGGGATCTTGTTTTTCCTGCCGCTGCTTCTGGCAGGGATCCATTCCGTTTTCGGAATTCAGGTGTGCATGAACATGCTCTCCATTTATCAGCCGGAAGGACTGGGAACCGCCCTGGCAGTTACACTGGGACTTCTGGCAGTGATCTACGGAGGCTATTTCCTCTTAGCCCAGGCAGGATGCAGGAAAGTGATCAAAGAGTGACAAGCGGTTAAGAAAGACGCTCCGGCAGGACCATAAGGTTTTGCCGGGGCGTTTTCGCTTGTCGGGAAAATCTGATTTTAGAAAGGCAAGATTATCCGAAAGGCAAGATTATCCGGAAGGCAAGATTATCCGAAAGGCAAGATTATCCGAAAGGCGAGATTATCCGAAAAACAAGATTACCAGAAACGCAAGATTACCATGGAAAAAAGCAGCAGTTTTTTATATAATAACTTACAGAACATCATAAGCTACAGAAAATCCAAACAAAGAGAGGATCAGAACAATGGAAAAATGGATCGCGTTAAAGGATCTGGAAAATTACCCGAAGCCAGACAGTAAGGAAATCCGCAGCGCCATGGATTTTGCCGTAAGCCAGGTAAAGAGGAACCTGCCGGAATTTACGGACCGCTTCCCTGCCGCCAACAGTGAGAACAATTTTTATGTGCCCGGACCCAATACAGACTGGACCACAGGCTTCTGGACAGGAGAAATCTGGCTGTCTTATGAGAATGCCGAGACAGAGGAGGAAAAAGAAATCTTCCGCAAAGCCGGGGAAATCCAGGTACAGTCCTTCCTGGAGCGGATCCGGAACAGAGAAAATGTGGACCACCACGATATGGGATTTCTCTACAGCCTTTCCTGTGTGGCAGCCTATAAGCTGACCGGCATGGAGGACGCCCGGACAGCCGCGCTTTTGGCAGCGGACAACCTGATCAGCCGTTTCCAGCCGGTAGGCGGATTTATCCAGGCATGGGGAGAAATGGGCGAGAAGGAGAATTACCGGTTTATCATCGACTGCCTGCTGAACCTGCCCCTCCTTTACTGGGCAGCAGAGGAGACCGGGGAGGAGAAATACAGGGAGGTTGCGGAGAAGCACATCCACACAGCCCTCGCCAATGTGATCAGGGAGGACGATTCCACCTGGCACACCTTCTTCATGAATCCTGAGACCGGAGAGCCGGACCATGGAGCTACCTGTCAGGGCTACCGGGACGGTTCCGCCTGGGCGAGAGGACAGGCATGGGGCGTGTACGGCACTGCCATCGGCTACCGCTACACTAGGAGAGAAGAATACATTGGATATTTCAAACGGGTAACCCGGTATTTCCTGGAGCATCTGCCCCAGGATCTGTGCCCTTACTGGGACCTGACCTTCGGGGACGGAGATGAGGAAGCACGGGATTCCTCCTCAGCGGTGATTGCTGTCTGCGGCATGTTGGAAATGAGTAAATACATGGAAAAAGCGGACAGCGCTTATTATACCGATGCCGCGCGGAAGATCCTCAGACAGATGATCGTAAAATATGCCGTGAAGGATCCGAAAGACAGCAACGGGCAGCTGCTTATGGGAACTTATTCCAAGAAAAGCCCGTACAATACCTGCCAGGAAGCAGGCGTGGATGAATGCGTGATCTGGGGCGATTACTTCTACATGGAAGCTTTGCACAGGCTTCTGGTCCCGGACTGGAAGATGTACTGGTAAGGAGGCGGTTTCTATGCGGTTTGTACCGGAAGATCTGGATTTTGACCTGAGCCCCTATACCGGGCTTACCAGAAAGCACTGGATCCAGGCGGGGAAATATCTGCTGGAAGGGATTTTCTGTCATGTCGGAGATTTGGAGGCGCCGGTGCTGGTACCCAGATTCGAGAGTGAGATCACGTATCCCAATGCCCGCACGCCTAAGTGGAAGGAGCAGGCACAGATTTTTGAAGGACTTGCCAGGAGTTTTTTCCTTGCCGCGCCCCTGCTTGCCATAGAGCCGGATCTTACGGCAGCGGGAATCCCTCTGAGAGCCTATTATAAGAAACAGGTGCTTGCGGCATGTACGCCGGGACACAGAAATTATGTGCTGCGCTACGAAGACCTGCTCCGGATGGAGGGAGAGAAAGAACCGCTGAATCTGTATCAGCAGACGGTAGAAACCTGCGCACTGGTCATCTGCCTGTGGCTTAGCCGGGAAGTGATCTGGGATACCTACACCCCGGAGGAAAAGCAGGTGATCCTGGACTTGATCAGCAGCTATGCCAGCCAGGGAACCGTGCCTCAGAACTGGCGTCTCTTTAATATGCTGGATCTGGCTTTCCTTTCCATGAACGGTGTTCCTATTGACGAGGACGTCATGCGCCATCACGGGGAGATGATCCTTCAGTATTACGCCGGGGACGGATGGTATCGAGACGGAGAGAGCTTTGATTATTATTCCGTGTGGGCATTCCAGGTCTATACCGCCATCTGGTGCAGATGGTACGGATATGAGAAGGAACCCTGGCTGGCAGCCAGGTTTGAGGAATTTTCCAATGTGTTTATGAAAAATTATCCGGCGCTGTTTGACCGTGACGGCTGGGTGAACCTGTGGGGCAGGAGCGGCTTGTATAAATTTGCTGCCGTGTCAGCTTTTGATGGGAATTTTCTTCTGGATCATCCAGAAGCGGATCCGGGGCTTGCCAGAAGGATCTGTTCCGGAGCGCTGATGCAGTTTCTGGGAAGGGACGACGTGCTGTACGAAGGCGCGCTGACCCTGGGCTTTTACCGGACTTTTCCGCCCATGCTCCAGGAGTACAGCTGCGCCCAGAGTCCGCTGTGGGCGGCGAAAGCCTTTCTCTGCCTGCATCTGCCTGCGGATCATCCTTTCTGGACAGCCAGGGAGGAGAGCGGCATCTGGGATACCATGGAGAAGGGTGCATGGACCGAGACGGTGCTGAATGGTCCGGGGCTTTGTCTGACAAATCACCGGGACAATGGGACCACAGTGCTTCGCAGCGGAAAAGTCATGCGGGAGAAAACGGACGAAGGCGGCATCTGCTGTTACGCCAAGCTTGCCTACAGCACCCGGTATCCCTGGGAAGCTTTTCTGGGAAAGGGGCGTGAAGCGCAGCTGTATATGATCCGTGAGGAAAGGACCGGAAGGCTGCACAAGCCCAATGCGCTTTTATGGCATGGAGAACGGGGCGGCGTGCTGTACCGCAGATGCTTCTTTGATTATGAGGATCAGGTAGAAACCCACTGGAACCACTGTGTGGACCTGGCGGATTTCCCGGTTGCCGAAGGCATCGTAAGAGCGGATAAGCTCAGACTGTACCGGGGAGGGATCCAGATCACCCTGGGATCCTACGGCTTCCCCGATACCGGAGATGTGCAGGTGACAGAGCTGGCAGAGGGAGCGGCGAAAGCTATTGTCCTGAAAGGGCATGATTCCCAGGGAAGGGAAAAGCAGATGGCAATGACGGTATTTGCTGCCTGGGAGGACCTGCAGTTTACTGCGGGCAGTCAGACCAATCCGGATACACCCAAAAGCCTGCTGATTTCTGCATCTCTCAAAAGGGAAAAGCTCTATGGCTATGAACCCTTTGTGATGGTCAGCCAGGTGATTACCAGGGAGTCCTTTGAGGACTTTAGCAGAGATGAGATTTTCAGCATTGAGCATATTGCTTATACAGATCCCCAGAACTGCGGAGGGTACGGACCGATACAGATCCAGATGAAAGACGGCAGGACCATGACCGTGGATTATCTGGGAATGGAAGGAAACCTGCAGATCTGAGGAGCAGGACAGCGGCGGGAGCAGAGGATGATGGGGCTGCAGGGCTGGCAGCCAGCGGGGCGCCGGAAAAGATGCCGCCTGGCGAAGAGCGGTTAAGAGGGCAGGCGGCAGAGCCATAGAAAGACGGTCAGCCCGCGGCACACGCAGCAGATGGAAAAGGAGGAAGGAAGCAGCATGGAGCAGAGAAGAGGAAAAAACAGCATCAGTTCAAAGCGGTACAACCGGGGGCTGGTCCTGCGGCTGATCGCATCCGGGGAAGGTACCTCCAGGATCGAACTGTCCCGGACCACAAAACTGGCGAAAATGACAGTTACCAACATTGTATCCGAATTCCTGGACAGCGGGCTGATCGAGGAGTCGGAGGAAGAACTGACAGAAGCCTGCGGAAGAAATCCCAGGAAGCTTCAGCTGTCTGACCGGGCGCCAAAGGCAGCGGGACTTTTGATCTTCCGCGACCGGATCGAGGCGGTGCTGTGTACCCTGGACTTAAAGATCCTGGACAGCCGCCATATCTATTTTCAGGAGCTTACCAGGGAGAAACTGCTGGAAGATGCCTTTCAGGTCCTGGACCAGATCCTGGAAAAGGAGCAGAACATTCTGGGCATCGGCGCCGCCGTCATCGGACCGGTGGATACCAGAGAAGGGATCCTGCTCAATCCCCCCAGGTTCTACGGGATTGAAAACGTCAGGCTTTTAGAAGCCTTAAAAACCAGGTATCCTTACCCGGTATACCTGGATCATGACAACAACAGCGCTGCCCTGGCAGAGAAGCTGTACGGGGCAGGGAGGGACTGCCAGGACTTTCTGTTCCTGGGGATATCCAACGGCATCGGCTCCGGCGTCATCAGCCGGGGCGAGGTCTATCACAGCAGCCGGGGATTAAGCCCGGAGATCGGACATGTGAGCATTGACTGCGCAGGTCCCCTGTGCTCCTGCGGCAGCCGGGGCTGTCTGGAGCTGTATGCCAACACCCATGTGGTCCTGGAAAAGCTCAGGAGCGCCACCGGATTGACCTGCGGGTTTGAAGAATTTTTCCATCTGAAAGACCAAGAGAAGGCGGAGGAGATCCTTTGCCAGATGGTCCGGGATATCAGCGCAGCCCTGGTCAGCGCCATGAACCTTTTTAACCCGGAGCTGATCGTACTGGGGCATGACTGTATGGACTGGAGCGAGACGTATGTGCGGCAGCTGGAGCAGCTGATCAATGAGCAGAAGATGGCGCAGGGACAGGAGCGGATCCCGGTGCGAAAGGCATACTTTGGAAAGAACGCCCAGCTGGTGGGTGCGGCAGCGAATGTGGCAGACCAGGCTTTCCGGGGAAATCTGTTATTCTGACAGTGCCAGGACCGCTGACAGCAAAAACAGGAGAAGAAAACAGGAAAAAGAAACAGAAGAAAAACAGATTTTTGCCTGTCAGGCTATTGACAAATCGGCAGGGCGTGGTAACATAATAGTACATTTGATTTACTATTAAGTAAGGCAGAAAAATATGGAGAAAATACAGGAGAAAGGAGAACATATCCCCAGGTGCGAAAGGGGGATATGGCGTGCATCTCAAATGAGTGAGAATAAGAAAAAATATCAGATCGATACCCAGGAAAACAGAGACTTTTTAAAAGGAATCTGTGAAAATCTCTTAAACTTCGGACACAAATTCCCGTCCCCGGGCGGCGGCTCCTACTATCTGGGAGACGACGGTACTCCCTGGACAGACCGCAACCGGGAGACCTGGATCACTTCCCGTATGGCACATGTATACAGCATCGGAACTTTCCTGGGACATGAGGGAAGTGAAGCCCTTGCCGACGCTGCTTTAAAGGGTCTGAAAGGTGAACTGCATGACAAAGAAAACGGCGGCTGGTACGCAGGGCTGACAAAAGACAATGAGATCGTGCCCAACAAGCAGTGCTATGCCCACGCATTTGTGATCCTGGCAGCCTGCTCCGAAGTGCTGGCAGGAAGAGAAGGCGCCCAGGAACTTTTAGACGAGGCGCTGAAGTTATATGACCTGCGTTTTTGGAACGAGGAGGAAGGACTTTCCTGCGATACCTGGAACACAGAGTTTACCGTGCTGGATGATTACCGTGGATTAAATGCCAATATGCACACAGTAGAAGCTTTCCTCGCCGCGGCAGACACCACAGAGAAAGAGGAGTACAGAGTCCGCGCCGGAAGGATCATCGACAGAGTCCTTGGCTGGGCATCTGCCAATGACTGGAGGATCCCGGAACACTTTACCAAAGAATGGGAAGCTGATCTGGACTGCAACAAAGAGCAGCCGGCAGACCAGTTCAAACCATACGGCGCAACACCGGGACACGGCATTGAGTGGGCAAGACTGATCACCCAGTGGGCGCTTTCTACATACAAAGAAGACAGACAGGGCGCTGAGAAATATATCCAGGCTGCAGAAAACCTGTTCAACCGCGCAGTGGAAGACGCATGGAACGCTGACGGCGCTCCGGGCATTGTCTACACCACAGACTGGGAAGGAAAACCCGTGGTACACGACAGGATGCACTGGACCCTGGCAGAGGCGATCAATACCTCCGCCGTGCTGTACCATGTGACAAAGAAAGAAAAATACGCGGAAAATTACGCAGAATTTATGGAATACCTGGACGAAAAAGTCCTGGATCATGAAAAAGGTTCCTGGTTCCATCAGTTAAATGAGAAAAATGAAGTGATCGGAACCGTATGGCCGGGCAAATCAGACATTTACCATGCTCTGCAGGCAACTCTGATCCCCTACCATACACCGGAAGTTTCCATTGCGTTAGCTGTCAAAGAGGGACTTACTGTTTAAATTTAGGGGAGCAGGAAAAAGCTGCGGCAGGGAAAGCGCAGATAGCTTAGGCTGCAGAACGTTCCGCCTTGCAGACAGCTCAGACTGCAGATTGTTCATCACTGCCAGCTGATTCTTCTATGCTAAAGAACTGCTTGCAGACAGTCAGAATCCAGGCAGTCCAACTCACAGACAGTAAAATAGGAAGAGGGTATCGCCTGTTCATCCAATCAGCGGATGAACAGCCAGCGATACCCTCTTTTGGTTTAAAGTTCTTTTGCCGCCTTTCCCCCCAGGAACTGGGCGTATTTCTTAGGCGAAAGGCTGGTCGCCCGGGTAAAGGCTTTGAAGAAATTGCTGTAATCCCGGAACCCGGACTTTTCGCAGGCTTCCGACACGCTGCATCCTTCTGCCAGCAGCTCTTTGGCATAGGAGATCCGTCTGGCAGTGATGTATTTGTTGATGGTAGTGCCGGTGGCAGATTTAAAGAGGCGGCATAGGTAGGAGGAGCTGAGATAGAAGTGGGAGGCAAGCTGCTCCAGGATCAGGGGTTCTCCCAGGCGCTGGTTGATGTAGGAGAGGATGGCGTCTACCTGGGCGTTGCCGTTCAGCTCTTTGTCCGTGTCTTTGATATGATTTTTCTGGAACCGCTTATTGAGAAAGACCATCAGCTCCAGAAAGGCAGCCCGCTCCAGCAGGTCGGAACCGTATCCCTGGATGTCCGTCAGTTTATGGACATAGTAGAGAAACCGTTTCTGCTCCTCAGGACTTAGGGAAACCTTATGATTGGATCTCAAGGAGCGGTTCTGAAAACAGGTATCCAGGTCTGTAGCGGCAGTGGAAAGGCCCCTTAAAAATTCCGGATAGACGGAAAAGACGATCCGCTCATGGACCTGACTGTCGATCTTGGTCAGATGATGGCTTTCATACTGGTTGATAAAGAAAATATCTCCGGGAAAAATGTTGTAAAACCGGTTGTTGATGAGAAACTGCTTTCCGCCGGAGATAGAATAATACATTTCATAACAGTCGTGGATATGCATATCCATCGGCTTCTCATCGCTGTACAGATGCGCCACAGAGAAATATTTCCGGTCAATGCAGTCGGCAATGGACTGCTTGCAGGAATGAAAGATTTCCACGCTGGTTGCCTCCTTTGCGTCAGGATTTTCTTTTTATTATAAGAGAAGTGTTCAGGATTTGCAATCTTTTGGGTAAGAAATGGCAGAAATCGGCATCTTTGCCATGGTACAATAAGACCATGAAAATCAGAACCTGTTTTTGAGAAAGGAAGTACAGCTATGGATGTAATGAAAAGCTTTTCACTGGAAGGAAAAGTAGCGCTGGTCACAGGCGCGGCGTATGGCATCGGATTTGCCATTGCCGAAGCTTATGCGGCAGCAGGAGCAAAGATCGCGTTTAACTGCAGGAGCCAGGAGCATCTGGATACGGCTCTGAAGCAGTATCAGGAAAAAGGAATCGAGGCAAAAGGATTTCTCTGTGATGTGACAGACGAAGGACAGGTAGCCGCCATGGTGGCAGAGATCGAGAAGGAACTGGGGACCATTGATATCCTGGTAAACAATGCGGGGATCATCAAAAGGATTCCCATGACCGATATGACGGCAGCAGAGTTCCGGCAGGTGGTGGATATTGACCTGAATGCGCCTTTCATCGTGTCTAAGGCAGTTCTTCCGGGCATGATCAAAAAAGGTCATGGAAAGATCATCAATGTCTGCTCTATGATGAGCGAACTGGGAAGAGAGACCGTATCCGCCTATGCGGCAGCCAAGGGCGGTCTGAAGATGCTGACCAAGAACATTGCTTCCGAATACGGAGAATATAACATTCAGTGCAACGGCATCGGACCGGGCTATATTGCCACACCTCAGACAGCGCCGCTGCGGGAAGTACAGCCGGACGGCTCTAAGCATCCCTTTGACCAGTTTATCATCGGCAAGACGCCGGCAGCACGCTGGGGAACGCCGGAAGACCTTATGGGACCTGCCGTGTTCCTGGCTTCGGATGCCTCTGATTTTGTCAATGGTCACATCCTGTATGTCGACGGCGGCATTCTGGCTTATATTGGAAAACAGCCCAAATAAGTACGGCAGAGAGTGAATCCGGATAGGAAAAGAAACGAGAATCCGAAGATGTAAAAATCAACAAAGAAAAAGGTAAAAAGGAAAAGCAGAAGGAGACTGTGACAAGAACTCTTTCTGGGAAAAGGAGAAAAACAGATATGAGAATCGCATTGATCAATGAAAACAGCCAGGCTGCCAAGAATGCAGTCATTGAAAATTCCCTGAAAAAGGTAGTAGAGCCCATGGGCTTTACAGTAGACAACTATGGCATGTACACCGCAGAGGATGAGGCGCAGATGACTTATGTACAGGTAGGGATCCTGGCAGCTGTCCTGTTAAATTCCGGCGCGGCAGACTATGTGATCACAGGCTGCGGTACCGGAGAAGGCGCCATGCTGGCGTGCAATTCTTTCCCCGGCGTGATCTGCGGACATGTGGAAGATCCCCTGGATGCCTATACCTTCGCACAGATCAACGACGGCAACGCCATTGCGCTGCCTTTTGCCAAAGGCTATGGCTGGGGCGGAGACCTGAATCTGGAATACATCTTTGAAAAGCTGTTCTGCGAAGAAAGCGGACAGGGATATCCCAGAGAAAGAGCAGTGCCGGAACAGAGAAATAAGAAAATCCTGGATCAGGTGAAGGAAGTAACCTACCGGGATCTGACCGATATCTTAAAAGAGCTGGACAGGGATCTGGTAAAGGGTGCCCTGGCAGGAGAGCATTTCCAGGAATACTTCTTTGCAAACTGTAAATGCGAAAAGATCGCTCAGTGCGTAAAGGAAATCCTGGCGTAAAGGAAATTCTGTCTTAAAAGAAAACCAGAGAAAAGCAGGGTCCGCAGAACTGCCGTAAGGTGTGTTCTGCGGACCCTGTAAATTTATCCGTATCTATAAATTCTTCACAAACAGTGCTCGTATGGCATTTAAGACCGCAAGGATCATGACTCCCACATCGGCGAAGATCGCCAGCCACATATTGGCAATGCCCAGTGCTCCCAAAAGGAGACAGATCAGCTTGATGCCGATGGCAAAGACAATGTTCTGGTATACGATGCCCAGACATTTCCGGGAAATTTTGATCGCTTTGGCGATCTGCATGGGATCGTCGTCCATGAGGACCACGTCAGCAGCTTCAATAGCGGCATCCGAACCCATAGCGCCCATGGCAATACCGATATCCGCGCGGCGAAGTACCGGCGCGTCATTGATGCCGTCCCCCACGAAGGCAAGCTTTGCCTTCTCCGGTTTATTCCGGAGCATTTCTTCTACCTTTTCCACTTTTCCGGCAGGAAGCAGCTCGCTGTACACTTCATCCAGACCAAGGGAAGCAGCCGTTTGTTCGCCTACTTTCCGTGCGTCTCCGGTGAGCATGACAGTTTTCTTTACCCCGGCTGCCCGCAGGGAGGAAACCGCTTTTTGAGCAGTGGGTTTGATGACATCGGAGATCACAAGATGTCCGGCATAACTGCCGTCGACAGCCATATGGATGATTGTGCCCACATGACTGCAGGGCTGATAGGATATTCCCAGATGATCCATGAGTTTTCCGTTTCCGGCTGCCACCATCTTGCCGTCTACCTTTGCCACAATGCCGTTGCCGCTGATCTCCTGGATATCGGAAACCCGGGAGCGGTCCAGCTCCTTCCCATAAGCCCGCTGGATGCTTTTGCTGATGGGGTGGGAGGAGGCGCTTTCTGCCAGTGCGGCATACTCCAGGAGCTTTTCATCCTCCATGGTAGTATGGTGGATGCCGTTGACTTCAAAGACGCCCTGAGTCAGGGTTCCGGTCTTATCAAAGACGACGATCTTGGTCTGGGAAAGGGTTTCCAGATAATTGGATCCCTTTACCAGCACGCCTTCCTTGCTGGCGCCTCCGATGCCTGCGAAGAAGCTTAAAGGAATGCTGATCACCAGGGCGCAGGGGCAGCTGATCACCAGGAAGGTCAGCGCTCGGTAGATCCAGTCCTCCCATCCGGCAGGAAGTCCCAGAGCGAACATGCGTACCAGAGGAGGCAGCACTGCCAGCGCCAGAGCAGAGCCGCAGACCGCAGGCGTGTAAACGCGGGCGAATTTGGAAATGAAGTCTTCGGATTTTGATTTTCTGGAGCTGGCGTTTTCCACCAGATCCAGGATCTTGGATACGGTGGATTCTCCGAATTCTTTGGTGGTGCGGATCTTCAGCACACCGGTCATGTTGATGCAGCCGCTGATGATCTCATCCCCGGCTTTGGCATCCCGGGGAAGGCTCTCTCCGGTCAGTGCGCTGGTGTTCAGGGTGGAGACGCCCTCCACGATCACACCGTCAATGGGGACTTTCTCACCGGGCTGTACTACAATGACGGTACCAATCTCGATTTCGTCCGGATCCACTTTTTCCAGCTTTCCGTCCTGTTCGATATTGGCATAGTCGGGACGGATATCCATCAGATCGCTGATGTTGCGCCGGCTTTTGCCGACAGCGTAGCTCTGGAACCATTCGCCGATCTGGTAGAACAGCATAACGGCAATGGCTTCCGTATAGTCTCCGCTCTGTTCATAAAGGGCAATGGCAATGGCGCCTATGGTAGCTACAGCCATGAGGAAGTTTTCGTCAAAGACCTGGCGGTTTTTGATCCCTTTTCCAGCCTTCAGCAGGATATCATAGCCGATGGTCAGGTAAGGAACCAGATAACAGACAAAACGCAGGATGCCTGTGACCGGGACAAAGGAAAGAAGGATCAACAGAGCAGCAGCAGTGAGGATACGAGCCAGCATCTTTTTTTGCTTTTTATTCATGGTAGATTCACTCCTTTTTATATATTAAGCAATTGCTTAAATGTTTATCTGTATCCCGAAGCAAAAAGTCTGTGGGAATCTGCATAGGACCCAACAGGGCGCACGGTCAGATTTCCCGGCAGACTTTTCTGCGCAGGAGCCGTTTGGCTGCGGGGGATTAAAGGAAAATCTCGCAGTCGCTCTCTACTTTTTTGCAGTTTTTCAGAACTTCCTGCATGACTGCTTTTGCTTCCTGACCTTCCTCAAATTCCACGATCATTTTTAATGTCATGAAGTTTACAGTGGCATCCTTGACACCTGCGGTATTTTTTGCAGCCTGTTCCATTTTGTTAGCGCAGTTTGCGCAGTCAACGTCGATCTTATAAGTTTTTTTCATCTTTCATTTTCTCCTTTACAAGCGATGTTTTTAATTTTATAATTAAACATATATTTAATTGTTGATTCCATCATACACAGGAAGATGCACAAAGTCAATGGAGAAAAAAAGGATATTTCTATCCGGGCAAAAAGTATTTCCATTTGGACTAAAAAGAATTTTGCAGTAGGAGGTTTTCAGAGAATGACAGAAAGAAGCCTGCCCCAGGAGCAAGGGATGAAGTTGGAAAAGAAACTAAAGGATATGCCCAGTGTAGACAGCTTTCAGATTGTGGCAGATATTTTCAAGCAGCTGGGAGATGGAAGCCGCATCCGCATTTTCTGGCTTTTATGCCACTGTGAGGAATGTGTCATGAATATTTCCGCACTGGTGGATATGAGCAGTCCGGCGGTTTCCCATCATTTAAGGCAGCTAAAGAGCGGCGGACTGATCGTAAGCCGCAGAGAAGGGAAAGAAGTATACTATAAGGCTGCCGGCACAGAACGGGCACAGCTGCTCCATCATATGATTGAAGCGCTGGTGAAGATTGCCTGCCCTTCAGAAATTTAAAGGAAAAGGCAGGGATCAGGATGAGCAGATACGAGTTGGACCATATCAGGACAGAGGGAGAAGGGGAAATGATCCAGTACCAGGTCTACCCGGGGATCGAGGTGTACCGCAGCAGCTTCCGCGCGGAGCAGGTGACCATGCTCCACAAACCGGATCCTTATGTACTGGAGATCAATTACTGCCACAAGGGCAGGGCAGGATGGAATATGAAAGGAGGAACCTCCGTCTATCTGGGAGAGGGAGATCTGTGCCTTCATTCCATGGCATACTGCGCGGATTCGGAGATGATGCTGCCCCTGGGCTATTATGAAGGCATCTGCGCGGCAGTGGATTTAAGACAGGTTGCCCAGTCGCCTCCGGAGATCCTTTTGGAGGCAGATCTGGATTTTCAGCAGATTGCCGGAAAATACTGCAGCTGCCGCCGATCTGCCGTGATCTGGGCAGACGACAGGGTACAGAGGATTTTCGGAGCGCTTTACGGCATTGCTCCCTGCCTGCAGCTGCCCTATCTGAAGCTGAAGATGCAGGAGCTGCTTTTATTTCTCAGCCAGGAAGATCCGGGGGATTGGCAGGCAGCCCAGTACAGCTCCGGACAGACCGAACTGGTCAAGCAGATCCACAGCCAGCTTACCAGGGACCTGAAGCAGAGGTACACCATAGAAGAGCTGTCCCGGCAGTATCTTTTGAACACTTCTTCCTTAAAAGAGTTATTTAAAGCCGTATACGGATTTCCGGTGGCTTCTTATATGAAAGAATACCGGGTGCGCCGGGCAATGGAACTGCTGCGGGATACGGGGGACAGTATCTCAGACATTTCCAAAAGCGTGGGCTATGAGACCCAGGGAAAATTTACAAAAGCCTTTAAGGACGTGGCAAAAGTCCTGCCTTCTGAATACCGGAAGCAGTGCAGGAAAGAGCAGGGCGTCTGAGACGGAAAAAGGTAGAAAAAAGGGAGAAAGTGCAGTATCATATACTATAGAAAGAGCAGACAGGGGTTTTGAGAATGAAAAAGGGAAAGAGCTCAATACAGAAAAAGCTGGTTCTGATGTTCGGTGTGATCATTGCAGTGATCATGGGGATCGCCATGCTTCTGCATATCCGTTCTATGAAGAATATGAGAACCCTGGTTTATGAAAATATGCAGGCGCAGGCAGAGTATTATCAGGAGAATCTGGACAGAGAAATTGATAATATCCTGAAGCTGCAGATTGATTTTTTTACCAATCAGAAGCTGATATTCCTTACAGAGGAAAATGCACTGCAAAGTGATTACGAGCGCAGGGAGGCTTTGCTGTCTGTGCGGGAGAGGATTGGAACCATCGCGGATTATGGGACGCTGGTGAAGGATGCCGTGCTTTATATACCAGACGCCGGATACCGGGTGACGGCAGGAGCCATCCGGAAAATGACCGGGGAAGACCAGGCTGCGGCAGAGGAGTATATGAAAAATGCATCAGAAACTTCTATGAATTATGACGGAGAAAATTTTTATGTGATGCGCAGCAGGAAGCTGGGCGGCGACCAGGATTTTATCTTCGTCATCACCTTTTCCACCAGACAGCTGGTGGAGAATCTCTCGATGCTGAGTACTTCCCCGCAGAGCGGAGCCTTTATTTACAACCGGGAGGAGGACATCCTCATAGAAAGCCCTCCCGGGCAGTGCGGCGGCAGGGAGATTTTAGGACAGCTTGAGACGGATACACAGGAGGACTATCTTCCGATCCAGAGGGTAGGGACGGCAGGGACCCACTATCTGGTCTGTGTGGGAAATTCCAATAATCTGGGGCTTTTTGTCCAGTATGTGGAGGAAAAGACCATTATGGAATACAGCAGGAAGACCTGGATTTCCATGTTCATCTTTCTGGCGCTGATGATCGCCATGTCTGCTATGTTCGTGCTGTATACGAAAAAGACGGTGCACAAGCCCATGCAGCAGCTGGTCTCAGCGTTTGAAAAAGTAAAGGTGGGAAACCTGAAGGAACATATCTCCCATAAGGAGAACGATGAGTTTGACTACCTGTATGAGGGCTTCAATGACATGGAGGATAAGCTGTCCCAGCTGATCCAGGAGGTTTATGTACAGAAGAACCTGGCAGAAAAAGCACAGCTGAAGCAGCTGCAGGCACAGATCAATCCGCACTTTTTATACAACAGCTTTTTTATCCTCAGCCGGAGGATCAAGCGGCAGGATTATGAAAATGCAGAGGACTTTGCCAAGCATCTGGGAAATTATTTCCGGTTCCTTACCAGAAACGGTTCGGACGATACTACTCTGGAGCGGGAGAGCGAACATGCCAGAAGCTATGCTGCCATACAGGGCGTGCGTTTTGCCGGAAGGCTGACCATAGAATTCGGAGAACTTTTGCCGGACTGGAAAGAGGTAAAGGTGCCCAGGCTGATCCTGCAGCCTTTGCTGGAAAATTCCTTTGAGCATGGGCTGGAGAACCGGGTCAGCGACGGATTGCTGCGGATTTCCTTCACCCCTGTGGGACAGGGACTTGAGATCTGTGTGGAGGACAACGGAGAAGATGTAAAAGAGGAAGACCTGCAGCGGATGCAGGCAAAGCTGAGAGACAGCGACAGCGAGGAGATCACAGGACTTTCCAATATTCACAAGCGGCTGAACTATTATTTTCACGGGAAAGCCGGACTGGTCATTGAAAGAAGCCCGTTGGGCGGAGCTGCTGTAAAGATTAAGATAGAAGGGGCGGGGGAATCAGATGAATCAGAATCTGTTGATCGTGGATGACGAACAGGAAATTTTGCTGGGGCTGGAGGAACTGTTTAAGTATGAATTTGAAAGGGAAATCGGGGTTTATACTGCCAACTCTGCCTTTGAGGCGCTGCGGCTGTTAAATACCATCCGATTTGACGTGGTTTTGACGGATATTAAAATGCCGGGCATGGACGGGATCACCCTTTTTGAAAAGATCAAGGAAAACTGGCCCAGGTGCAAGACGGTTTTCCTTACCGGCTTCCGTAATTTTGATGATATGTACCGGATCATCAATCATAAGGATATTAAATACATCCTAAAGACGGAAGAGGACCAGGTGATCATGGATGCCGTGGAAGAATTTCTGGATCAGGGAGTGGCGGAGCTGGAGGAGGAGCGCAGGAGGATCAGCCGCAGACAGGAAGCACAGAAGGCGAGACACTGGCTGAGAAGGGAAGCGCTGGACGCCATATTATCCGGAGATTTTCAGGAGGAAGAGGCAAAAAGGCGGCTGGAGGAGCTGGAGGTGGATCTGAACCTTTCAGCGCCGGCGCTTGCTTTCTTGATACGGGTGGACAACAAATGGAAGAAGGGCGGACAGGAAGGGCGCTATTACCACGCAGAGCGGCTTTCCCAGATGATCCGTGAGAATTTCCCCAAGAAACTGCGGCTGTATATCCATATCTTGGACGAAGCCAATGCCCTTGCGCTGATCCAGCCGCAGGAGCAGGAGGAGGAAACGGATTGGAACCAGATCTTTGTCCTGGCCTCCGGGGCGCTGGAATACGCCCAGGAGATTTTCGCCGGCGCCTGCGGCACCACCTTTTCGGCAGTCATCAGCGGAAAGCCCAAAACCATGCAGGAGCTGGGACAGGCGCTGGAACAGCTTAAGAATATTATGAACGGATATCTGGGCGGGACCCAGAACTGTATTTTCAATGAGGGCAGCATGCCAAAGCAGCAGGAGCAGCAGGAAAGGAGCTACCGCAGCAGTTCGATGCTGACGGCGATGTATTCCTGCCTGGAGCTGCATAAGCAGGAGGACTACGAAGAACTGCTGGAGGACTGTCTTAAAAGGATCACTGACAGAAGCAGCCGCCATGACCCGGTGGCGCTGGAAGCTTATTATAATGTGTCCACCCTGCTTCTGCGGTTTATCAATGAAAATCATCTGGAGCAGGAGATTGCCTTTCAGGTGGGGACTTATAAGCTGACGACTCTGGATGCCCATGAAAACTGGCAGGAAGCGGCGGCATACCTGCGGCAGGTGTCCCAGGCTGTATTTTCCCTGCTGGATAAGAATGAGGACATTCTGGCAAAGAGAGCCCTGAAAAGGGTGATCGTCTATATTGAGGGACATTTGTCTGAGGATTTGTCTCTGACCAGGCTGGCAGACGTGGGCGGATTTAACGCCAGCTATTTTTCCCGGCTCTTTAAGCAGATCACCGGGGAAACGGTCAGCGATTATGTAACCCACAAAAGGATGGAGCTGGCGAAAAAGCTTTTAAAGGACAGCGGCGTGAAGATCCAGCAGATCGCGGAAAAGACAGGCTATACCTCTCCCCAGTCCTTTACCAGGACTTTTCATAAGGAGATGGGAGTCTCTCCCAAGGAATACCGGGAAAGTATGGCTGCAGAGCGCTGTCAATAGCAGGAAAAGGAGAAAAGGGAAGATGAAAAAAAGAACAGCGGCAGGTTTTCTTTTGCTGCTTCTTCTGCTCACTGCCTGCGGGGACGGACAGAAGGAGGAAGCAGAGAACGAAAAGGAGTTTGACGAAAAATATGGATATGATTCCCCGGTAGAGGTTTCCATTGCCCTTGCCTATGCGGCAGATATGCACTGGGCAGGGGACGAGACGCCGGAGGACAATGCATGGATGGATCTGTATAAGGAGCACAACATTATCCCGAAAATTGCCTATTCGGTGGATTCCAGCCAAAGTGATGTGAAACAGGAATCTGCCATATTATCGGGAAATTATCCGGATATTTTAAACGGGGATCTGTCCAGGTATAAGGAATGGATCCAGGACGGCGTGATCGCCGATATTACCCAGGCGTACGAGACGTATGCCAGTGAAGAGCTAAAGGAATATATGGAGAGAGAAAACGGGGAAATCCTGGACCTGCTCACCGTTGACGGAAAGCTTTACGGGATCCCCAGGATCGATAATTCCTATGAGCAGTTTCCCATGATGTTCATCCGCCAGGACTGGCTGGAAAATCTGGGACTTGAAATTCCAACGACCATGGAGGAACTGGAAAAGACTGTCTATGCCTTTACCTTCCAGGATCCGGACGGAAACGGTATCCAGGATACCTATGGGCTTGCCATCGACGGCATTAACATGGTGACCGATGAAGTGGGCACCAGCAGCCCCATCTTCGCCGCGTACGGCGCGTATCTGGGGAATGACACCTATGCTTTTGTGGATGATGAAGAGGGCAATCCGGTCTGGGGAGGAGCCAATATCGAAGGAATGGAAAAGGGACTGGCTTTTCTGCAGAAGCTGTACCGGGACGGAGTGATCAGCCGGGATGCCGTGACCATGGACAACAATGCCGTCTTTGAGGATGCAGGAAACGGACGGTGCGGGATCTGGTTCGGACCTTACTGGGGCGGCATGGTTCCTGCTACAGAGGCCCTTAAGGGGGATGAGAATGCCAGGGTGATCGCGGCTTTGGCGCCCAGCGGGATTGCGGGAGAAAAGACCAAGGCATATCTGCCTGTTTCCGTCCGCAGTGTCTACACGGTCAGCAGCCAGTGTGAAAATCCGGAGGTGCTGGTGAAGATCCTGAACCTCAGCGTACAGAAAATTTTTTATCCGGAAAGTAAAGAAGAATATGATAAATACTGCTGGGGAGATAACGATCATTGTTCGGGGTCAAGGGCATCCATCGCCCATCTGGTAAATCCTGAGGAGGGATATGAGATTTATCAAGTGCTCCCCAAGGCGCTTAAGACCGGTGACACCTCCGATCTGACCATCTCACAGAAGATCACCTATGAGAACATCCGCGCATGTCTCAAGGCAAGGGAGGAAGGCAGTACGGATCTTGATGACAGTCAGCAGACGGCAGGGATTTCTGCCTGCACGGTTTTTGAGGGTGAGCACTGTGCCTGGGCAGTGATTGATGAAATGATCAAAGAAGACTGCTTTTTAACCCCTTCCTACAAAGGACTGGGAGAGGATGTGATCATCAAAAACGCTCAGGCGCTGCAGCAGGTGACCAGAGAAATGCTGGCAAAGATCATGGCAGGAGGGGAAAGCCCCCAGGCATATGAGGACTTTGCGGAAACCTGGTATTCCATCGGAGGCAGTGAAGTGCTGGAGGCGATCCGGGACTGGAAGGAAGAGCAGGGATAATAGAAAGAAAAAGAGAAGAAACTCAGAGGTTCTGGGTTTCTTTTTTTGTGCAGAAGTCGAAAAAAGTGAAGAGAAGTAATCAGGTGTTAAGAATGTCATGAGGTGTTTATAGAATTAGGCTGCCCCTCTTGTTAGAATAAAGTTACAAAAAAAAGAGGGAGTGATGCAAAGTGAAAGCAAATGTAAGGAGAAAAGAAGGAGTAAGAGGCTTTTTCAAAAAAGTCTATAAGTACAGAGTTTTTCTTCTCATGCTGCTGCCGGCAGTGATCTATACGCTTATCTTCAGCTACTATCCCATGTCCGGGATTGTTTTAGCGTTTAAGAAGTATAACTATGCGGACGGCATTTGGGGAAGCCCGTGGAACGGCTTTGAAAACTTTAAATTCTTCTTTACTTCGGGACAGGCGGGAATGGTAACCAGAAATACCGTGCTGTATAATGTGGTATTTATTTTCGTCAATATGATCATGCAGATCGCCGTCGCAGTCTTTCTGACAGAGATCCGCAATAAGCATTATCGGAAAACCGCTCAGTCCCTGATGTTCCTGCCCTACTTTATTTCCTGGGTTGTGGTAGGCGTCATCGTATTTAACATCTTCAGTTCAGACTATGGATTTATTAACAACGTACTTCAGAGTCTTGGGTTTGAGAAAATACCGTTCTATACCACGCCCAAGATGTGGCCGGTGATCCTGGTGCTCTTTAACCTGTGGAAAAACATCGGGTACGGATCGGTCATGTATCTGGCGGCGATCATGGGAATTGATACCTCCATCTATGAGGCGGCTGCCATTGACGGAGCCAACGTGTTCCAGAGAATTTTTAAAGTGACCATTCCTATGATCAGACCAACCACCATTATTCTTCTGCTGTTGTCTGTAGGCGGTATCTTTAAAGGAAACTTCGATATGTTCTACAACCTGACCGGAAACAACGGACTTTTGTACAATTACACCGACGTTATCGATACCCTGACCTTCAGAGCCCTGATCGGAAGCAACGATTTCGGAATGGCATCCGCGATCGGTCTTTACCAGTCAGTCCTTTGCTTCATTACCATTTTGATCGTCAATAAACTGGTAGGCAAATACGATAAGGATTATACCCTGTTTTAGGAGGTGGAAAAATGCAGAGAACAAACAACACAGGAAAAATAAAGAAGGGATCGGACGTAATCGCGCTGAATATTATTGCCTACGGTTTCTGCGGCATCGTAGCGCTTGTCTGCCTGGTTCCTTTTATCATGGTAGTTTCTGGATCCTTCTCTTCAGAGACTGCGGTTATCAAAAACGGCTTCAGCCTTCTGCCCCAGGATTTCAGCCTGGAGGCATACAAAACCGTATTTAAGGAACCTCTGGTGGTACTTCGGGCTTACGCCACCACCATTCTTCTGACCATTACCGGGACGGTTCTGGGACTGCTTCTGCAGACCATGACAGCGTATGTATTATCCAGAAAGGATTTTGGCTGGAGAAACCAGTTTTCCTTTTTCTTCTATTTCACAACGCTGTTTTCCGGAGGTCTGGTTCCCTACTATCTGCTGATCAGCAAGACGCTGGGCTTAAGGGACAGCTATCTGGCACTGCTGCTGCCGCTGATGTTCAGTGTCTATAATCTGCTGATCATGAAGAGCTACATTTCGGGAATTCCAGATTCCCTGATTGACGCGGCAAAGATCGACGGGTGCGGAGAGGTCAGGACCTTATTCCAGATTATCCTGCCTCTGATCAAACCGGCGCTGGCAACCGTAGGGCTGTTCATCGCGCTGGCTTACTGGAATGACTGGTACAATGCCATGCTTTACATAAAAGCGGAGGACAAATATCCGCTGCAGTATTTCCTGTATCAGCAGGTAAACAACATTGAGGGATATAAACAGTTAATCGCCAACAGTGCGGTCAGCGGCAATATTGCAAGCTCTGTTTCCCTTCCGTCAGAAACCCTGAAAATGGCATTGACGGTTGTAGTGACAGGACCCATTGTATTGGCTTATCCCCTGGTACAGAAGTATTTCGTACAGGGTGTTACGATTGGAGCAGTAAAAGGTTAAGGAGGATATTATGAAAAACAGAAAAAAAAGATTACTGGCATTAGGTCTTACCGCAGTTCTGGCAATGGGGAGTTTGGCAGGCTGCAAAGGCGGAGAGGAAGAAACGGCAGCGCTCAATGAGGACGGTACGGTAGATACCTCCGAACATGTAGATCTGAAAATGTATCTGATCGGGGAGAGGACCCCGGACTTTGATGAGGTTTATGATAAGGTCAATGAAGTGCTGGAGGAAAAATTAAACTGTTCCCTGAGTGTGGACTTCTTATCCTGGGGCGAGCACGGACAGAAATATTCCCTGCTGTTTTCCGGCGGTGAGGATTTTGACCTGATTTTTACAGCGACCAGCTGGGCGCATTATGAGCAGACTGTTGCCATGAATGGATTTAAGCCTCTGTCTGAAGATTTTATTAAGACGTATGCACCGGATATCTGGGAAGTAGTGCCGGAGGAAGCCTGGGATCAGGCAAAGATCGGCGGCGAGATCTACATGGTGCCGGGATACAATCACGAGTATACGCAGGACGTAATGGCAATCCGGGGAGATTTACTGGAGAAATACGGCTATGAAGATATCAAGAGCATGGATGATTTTAAAGACTTTGCCTTAAAGGCAGCGGCAGACGGCATCTATGCTACCCAGGGAGGCTTTTACTATCAGTATTTCTGGAACCAGGGTATGACCAATACCAGCGGAACTCCATTTAACGGCGAGCTGATCTTATACAATACCCAGGATCCGGAGGATCTGAATTTCTATAGTATCCTGGATTGGGACGGCTTTGAAGATTACTGTAAGATGGCGAAAGAGATGGCAGATGCAGGCTGCTGGTCCAGGGATACTCTGAACTCCAGCGATGACCGGCAGACAGGGCTTCTCACAGGAAGATGTGCAAGTATGGTATGGAATCTGGCTACCTGCAAGACTTACGCAAAGCAGGCAAATGCAGAGCATCCGGAATGGAATGTGAAGCTGTGCGATGTCAATGCCGGACAGCCCAGGATCATCAAGCCTTACATCAACGGCGGTGTTGCGATTAATGCAAGCAGCAAAAATGCAGAGCGCGCGATGATGGTACTCAATGCTATGTATACAGATCCCGAATTATATGATCTGACTTATCTGGGAATCGAAGGAAAACACTGGGAAGCAGTCGGAGACGACCAGTATACCGTAATCGATGAATCCGGCTACGGCGTGGACAGCAACTGCAACTGGGGCTGGAGAAATATGGATCTGACCAGGACCGAGTACATCGAGGACAGAACAGAGTTAGATGATGATTATGACGCTCTGCTGGAAGAGTGGAACAACAATATTAAAGCAGACCACATCTACGACAGCTTTACCTTTGACAGCAGTAAAGTAACGACTCAGGTAGCAGCAGTCGAGGCAAATATTGCCACTTATTACAACCCGCTGATCAATGGTCTGGTAGACGATGTGGACGCTACCATCGATGCTTTCAGAGAATCCTTAAAGCAGGCGGGATTTGAACAGATCCTGGAGGAACTGAACCGCCAGGCAGAGGAATTTGTCCAGTCAAAACAGTAACCAAAGGAGAGGAAAATGGAACACCAGCTGAATTTGCGGAACTTTAAGAAAAAAGAAATACATAGGCTGTCAGACCGGTTTTACGGAAAGTCAGAGGACGGGAAAGAACTGTCCTTTAACAACTACTACATGGAAATGAATGGAAAACCTTTTTTCGGCATCAGCGGAGAGTGCCATTATTCCAGAGTTTCAGAAAACCAGTGGGAAGACACCATCCTGAAAATGAAGATGGGCGGGATCAATATCCTGGCAGCCTATGTATTCTGGATCCATCATGAAGAGGTGGAGGGAACATTCCGATTTGACGGCAACCGCAATGTCCGCAGATTTCTGAAGCTGTGTAAAAAGCATGGCATGTATGTGATCATGCGCATCGGTCCCTTTGACCACGGAGAGGTGCGAAACGGCGGACTGCCGGACTGGCTGTATGGAAAACCTTTTGATGTGCGCAGCCTCAATGAAGGATTTTTAAGCTGTACCAGGACGCTGTATCGGCAGCTTGCCCGGCAGTTCGCGGGGCTTTATTTCAAGGACGGCGGCCCCATCATAGGCGCCCAGATCGAGAATGAATATATGCACTCAGCAGCGCCCTGGGAGCTTACCACAGGGGTCAGCAATGAGTGGATCCCCGGGGGGAGCGACGGCACAGCCTATATGAAAACGCTGAAAGCCATGGCTGTGGAAGAAGGGATCTGCACACCTTTCTATACCTGTACCGGATGGGGAGGGGCAGCGGCGCCCACGGAGGAAATGCTTCCTCTGTGGGGCGGATACGCCTTCTGGCCCTGGATCTTCTATGATTACCAGGGAGAACATCCTGCCACTCCGGAGTATCTTTACCGGGACAATCATAACAATGCAGTTCCCAAAACCTATAATTTTGAGCCCTCTTATGAGCCGGAGAGTTTTCCCTATGCCTGCTGTGAGATGGGCGGAGGCATGACTTGTTTTTACAATTACCGCTTTCAGTTTCCTTATGAAAGTGTGGATGCCATGGCGAATATCAAGCTCGCCGGCGGCTGCAATTTCCTGGGCTATTATATGTACCGGGGCGGCAGCAATCCAAGGGGAGAGAGGACGCCTTATCTCAATGAGCACCAGTGTCCCAAGATTTCCTATGACTATCAGGCGGCGATCGGTGAATACGGACAGCTGCGTCCCAGCTATCACCGTCTGCGGGCTCTGCATCTTTTCGTTACGAATTTCGCAGACAGGCTCTGCCGGATGCAGACCGTACTTCCGGAAAATTCCCAGGAAATTTCCCCGGAGGATACCAAGACTCTGCGCTACGCAGTAAGGACGGACGGCGAAAGCGGATTCCTTTTCCTGAATAATTACCAGGACCATGTCCGCTGTCAGGAGAAAAAAGGGGAAACCGTGATCCTGCAGCTGCCAAAAGAGGAGCTGCGCATAGAAGGGATTTCCCTTGCTCCCAAAGAGGAGGCAGTCTTTCCCTTTGGACTTTCTGTGGAGGGCTTCCGTCTGAAATATGCAAAAGCCCAGCTGCTGACAGCTATCACAGAGAAGGATCAGGTGACCTATTTCTTCTTTGCTCCTGAGGGCACTAGCCCCGAATATGTGTGGGATGCAGAAGGGATTGAGACCATAGACGGACAGGCAGTGCCGGGGACAGAGATCCGGATCCAAAAGCCTGCCAATGAGATGTCGTCCTACTGCATCGCAGGAAGCGGCAGGAAGGTGACCGTCGTTACCCTTACCAGGAAACAAAGCCTGTGGTTTTATCAGATCGAAGTACAGGGGCAGCCCACCGCTGTTCTGTGTGACAGTCCTCTTGTCTGTGACGCGGGACAGATACGGCTGGAATCTCCGGAGAAGGGAGAGAAGACGCAGGTGCTTTTTTACCCGCAGCAGAAGCTGGAAATGCCTGCGCAAGTCCCGAAGATGGAGCCGGCAGAATGCGGTGTCATGAAGGGCTATGAGATTTACTGGGACAGGGAAGCAGTACAGGAGCAGCCGGTGAGGGCGCGTCAGGCAGGGAATTTCCGTTATGTCCTTGACCTGCCAAAGCCGTATCCCGGCAGCAAAGACAGTCTCTTAAGGATCCGCTATGAGGGAGACGTGGGAAGCCTGTTTGCAGACAGTGTACTGATTTCTGATAATTTCAATAATCAGGCGGTTTGGGAGATCGGCTTGAGGGAGGCGCTCCCTCTGGGAACGGAGAAAGAGCTGACCCTGCTTCTCACACCTTTGAAGGACAACGTGAAGGTAGACGTGTCTTCCACCATGGCAGGCAGGATGGAAGTAGGAAGCGGCTGTAAGGCAGGTCTTCTGAGCGCGGCGGTAAAACCGGTCCGGGAAATGATCCTTACTTTCAAAAAATAAAAAAGAAACCACCTGCTTTGCGCATTTTCATATGATCTTGCGCAAAGCAGGTGGTTTTAAATTTTCTCTAACTATCTTCCGCGCAGTAGACCGGCTGATAACCTTCCGGGGTCACCTGCACGATCTGTTCCAGCTCTTCGTTGATCTGGGGAAAGCTGTTTTGGGGACTGTGAAACCGGACACAGGTTCCGCAGGAGGAGCTTAGATTCCTGGGGACCGGCATGACAGCTGCTTCCAGTCCCATGCTCTGGCAGCTTTTCCGAAAACAGATGGCGCCGTAGTGGGAATAAAAGGTAGCAATGTATTCGATCATTTCTTGATCCGGAGCAGGAATTCCTCTCCCTGTTCCTCCACCTGTACCTGATATCCCTGATGTCTTGCAAAGCGGGAAACATTTTCCTTGGCAGCTACATGATCTACCAGCACTTCATAAGCAGCTTCCTTAGAAGCGAAAGCGTTTTTGGTCATGATGACGGGCTCCGGACAGGACAGCCCTCTGGCATCGATTTTCTTCATGTTTTTCTCCTTTCCTGACTAGGCGTCAGCTTTTCTCCAGGTGTTGCATACGGCGATCACAGCCACCACCGCGATACCGATCAGAACCGCGATCTTTCCATTGGCAGTAGGTCCTTCCGCAGAAGAAGCCAGACCGAAATTATGGGCAAAGGCTGCGCCTACCATAAGTCCCAGTACCGCAACCGCAGAGTCTGTATTTCCTTCCCCTGCCAGGATCAGCTGGCGAAGGGGGCAGCCGCCCAGAAGCACGCAGCCGAAACCAGTCAGGAACATACCCAATGCATTCCATAAGCCGTCTGTGTGAGCCACAGGCTGACCGGCAAATCCGGGATTGAAATAAGCAGTTCCTGTCACGGCGCCCAGGATCAGATTGACTGCCAGAGCGCTGATCAAAATAGCAAGGAAACCAAGGAGCAGCTTCCATTCTTTAAATAAAACCGCGTCACGGATACCGCCTACCATGCAGAGTCTTGTTTTCTGGGCAAGAGCGCCTACGATCAGACCTGCGATCAGGGAGATGACGATGGAGGCGTGCAGCGCTCCCGGACCGGCGCCGGCTTCACTGAAATGGATAAAGGCAGGCGCAGCCACCAGAAGAACCAGGAATACAATCTGCAGGAAGGGAAATAACTGTCCTTCCAGAGAGGGCATTTTATAGGAACGTTTTAAAGTATAGCCTTTCTTCAGGAAGGCAACACCTGCCAGGATTCCCAGGGCAAATCCTACAAATCCGAAAATCGCATTTCCGTCGCCGCCTGCCAGTCTCAGGATCATACGGAAGGGACAGCCTAAGAACATCAGGCAGCCGATCATAACAAAGACGCCCAGGATGAATCTGGTCACAGGAGCAGAACCGCCTCTTGGACGGAATTCTTTGGTTGCCAGAGAGAGGGCGCATGCCCCCAGCACAAGGCCAATGATCTCAGGGCGGATATACTGTACTGCCGCCGCGCTGTGGAGCCCCAGAGCCCCTGAAGTGTCTCTTAGAAAACATGCAATGCAAAAGCCCATGTTCACCGGATTGCCGAAAAATACCAGCATAGCCGCGATCAGACCGATGACAACGCCTGCTGCGGCAATCACTGTTTTCTCATTTTTCATTTGTTTTTCCTCCTTTTTTACGATACACCTGATCTTTGGCAAATGGGATCGGATGTATCGGTTTCTCACTTCAAATCATATCATTCTCAGGAAGTTTCCTCCAATTAAATATAGTCGGATTTTATGTATATTTATAGATTTTGTTTATAAATCGTGCTATGATGAGAACATCTTACGAAAGGATAGTTGGATTCTATGAAAAAAATATACCTGGATCAGGCGAGCACCTCCTTTCCCAAGGCGCCGGGAACAGCAGAGGCAGTCTATGATTATCTTTCCCGGTCCCCAGTGAATGTGAACCGGGGCGGCTATGACGCTGCATATTCGGTAGAAGAGCAGATCTTTGATACAAGGGAGCAGCTTCGCAGGCTGTTCGGCTTTTCTTCCGGAAAAGGAAAAAATGTGATTTTTACTGGAAATATAACGGCAAGTCTGAATTATATATTAAAAGGCATCTTAAAGCCCGGGGATCACGTACTGGTGACCGCTATGGAGCATAATGCAGTCATGCGCCCCCTGACGCAGCTGAAAAAGACCGGAGTCACCTTTGACCGGATCCCCTGTCTGCCGGACGGAAGCCTGCTGCTTGCTGAGGCAGAAGCCCTGCTTCGCCCGGAAACCAGGTTTCTGGTATGTCTGCACGCATCCAATGTATGCGGCACGCTGATGCCGGTACAGGAGATCGGCGATTTTTGCAGGAAGCATGGGCTGCTGTTTATCCTGGATACTGCCCAGACCGCGGGAGTCCTGCCCCTGGATATGGAGGCGCTGCACATAGACGCCCTTGCTTTTACAGGACATAAGGGGCTGCGGGGACCCCAGGGGATCGGAGGTTTTCTCATACGGGATGCCCTGGCACAGGAGATGGTCCCTCTGATCAGCGGCGGGACGGGAAGCATCTCCCATACAGAAGAGATCCCGGATTTCCTTCCGGACCGTTTTGAACCGGGAACGCCCAATATCCCGGGGATCCTGGGACTTCATGCAGCGCTTACCCACCTGGAAAAGATCTCTGCAGAAGAAATTTTCTGCCGGGAAATGGAACTGACGGAGTATTTTCTGAAAGGAATCCAAAAGCTGGATCCCCAGGAAACCTCCCTGCGCCTGATAGGAAAGAAGACAGCAAAGGACCGCTGCGCCGTGGTTTCCCTTCAGACGCCGGGCATGGACATGGCAGAGGCGGCGTATCTGCTGGATTCCCGTTACGGTATTATGACCCGGGTGGGACTGCACTGTGCGCCCAGTGCTCATAAGACGCTGGGAACCTATCCAGAAGGGACAATCCGCTTTTCCTTTGGACCGGAAAATACAAAAGAGGAGCTGGATGCCGCCCTCGCCGCCTTAGCAGAGATCACCGGCATCTGCACCAGGAAGGAGTATGCCCATGGAATTTAAGCAGTTGGAAGCCTTTGTGGCTGTGGTGGATTACGGCAGCTTTTCTGAGGCAGCCCGCCGTCTGTATCTGACCCAGCCTACCATCAGCGCGCACATCCGAGCCCTGGAAACTGAGCTTAACGCAAAGCTGATCCTGAGGAGCACCAAGAAGCTGTCGATTACAGCCAGAGGGCAGCAGCTGTACGACAGCGCGGTCAGTATGCTCCATATCCGGGACAACCTGCTGGAGGATTTCCATGAGGAGAAAAAGCGGGTCATTGACCTGGGGGTCTCTACCATCCCTTCCTCCTATCTGCTGCCGGAGCTCCTGGCTGGATTTGGTAAGGTTTTCCCGGAGGTCTGTTTTCATTCCCTGCAGTCGGACAGCGCAGGGGCGATCCAGCGTGTGGCAGACGGCAGCGTGGATGTGAGCCTGGTGGGACAGGATACCGGAGAGGAAAACTGTTGTTTTATCCCCTTTTGCCAGGACCGTCTGGTGATCGCGGCTCCTGTGACCAGGCATTACCTGCAGATGAAAAGCGGACCAGTGACTTTCCGGGATTTTATGAAGGATCCCATGATCATGCGGGAAAAGGGATCCGGTACGAAAAAAGAGATGGATCTCTTTCTGGAATCCATCGGCGTCTCTCCGGAGGAGCTGCAGGTGGTCGCCAGGATGAACGATCTGGAAAGCATCAAAAGATCCATTGTCAACGGCGTGGGCATCTCTGTACTCTCTGCCCGTTCGGTGCTGGATCTGGAGAAAACAGGGCAGATCCTGCTCTTTCCTTTGGATGAAAGTGCCCATATGCGCAGTTTCTACATTGTATACAGCAAAAACAGGATCTTAAAGCCCCATGTACGGCAGTTTATACAGTTTGTCCGGGAATTTTATGACCGTCCAAACAGTTGAAGCAAAGGGGAAAGTATAGTATAATATTTCCGAAAATTTGACAGAAAGGAAGAATTTCATGAAGTTTATATATCCGGCAGTGATCAGAAAAACACAGGAGGGAAAATACCAGGCATTCTTCCCGGATCTGGCGTGCTGCCAGGCAGAGGGCGATACCCTGGAGGATGCCGTGGACAATGCCAATGACGCGGCAAGGGACTGGCTGACCCTGGAGCTTTCCGAGGAGGAACCGGAGCTTCCCCATGTAACGGACCCGGCAGACCTGGAGCTTTTGGAAGGCGACGAAGTGCGCAACATTGCAGTCAATGTACGATTTTACGAGGGATGGGATGAATGAGTTCTTATGAGAGTTTTGCCAGGGTCTATGACCTGTTTATGGATAATATCCCCTATGAGGAGTGGTGCGCCTACCTGACCGGGCTTTTGCAGGAATACGGCGTGACGGACGGTCTGGTGCTGGAGCTGGGCTGCGGCACCGGAAATATGACCCAGCTTCTGGCACAGAAGGGGTATGATATGATCGGCGTGGACAACTCCATGGATATGCTGGAGATCGCCATGGAAAAGAAAGAGGAAAGCGGAAAAGACATCCTCTATCTGCTCCAGGATATGCGGGAGTTTGAGCTGTACGGAACCGTAAAGGCGGCGGTATCTGTCTGCGACAGTATGAATTACATCACCCAGGAGGAAGATCTGCGGACCGTGTTCGCTTTGGTGAACAATTACCTGGATCCGGGCGGCGTTTTTATTTTTGACCTGAATACGCCTTATAAATACCGGGAGGTCCTGGGGGACGCCACCATTGCGGAGAATCGGGAGGATGCCAGTTTCATCTGGGATAATTATTATGATGAAGAGGAACAGATCAATGAGTACGATCTGGCGCTGTTTATTCCCGAAGAGAGAGACGGTGAGACCCTGTACAGGAAATATGAGGAAATCCACTGTCAGCGGGCATACGATCTGGAGACGGTGAAAAGACTGTTAAGAGAAGCCGGGCTTACTTTCCTGGCAGCTTATGACGCCTTTACTCACGATCCGGTGACGGAGCACAGCGAGAGGATCTATGTGATCGCAAAGGAAAAGGGCAAGTCGGTTTCTGAGGAAGCCGGAATTTTGGTTCATTAAGAAAGAATTCACAAGAAACGGGAGATTATACTATGGAAACCTATACAGGAGATTATATCGTAAGAGCTACGGCAGCCAACAACCAGATCCGGGCTTTTGCGGCAACTACAAGAAATCTGGTGGAACACGCCAGGGCAGCGCACAACACCAGTCCGGTGGCAACGGCAGCTCTGGGACGCCTGCTTACGGCAGGAGCCATGATGGGCACCATGATGAAGGGGGAGAAAGACCTTCTTACCCTGCAGATCAAAGCAGGAGGTCCCTTAAACGGCATCACCGTCACGGCAGATTCTAAAGGAAACGTCAAAGGCTACGTGGGAAATCCCAATGTGGTCCTCCATGCCAATGACAAAGGAAAGCTGGATGTGGCAGGCGCTGTGGGCGTGGGCTTTCTGAATGTGATCAAAGATATGGGGATGAAGGAACCCTATGCAGGGCAGACCATGCTCCAGACCAGCGAGATCGCGGAGGATCTGACCTATTATTTTGCCACCAGTGAACAGGTGCCGTCCTCGGTAGGACTGGGCGTCCTTATGGAAAAGGACAATACGGTAAAGCAGGCAGGCGGTTTCATCCTGCAGCTGATGCCTTTTACGGAGGAAGCAGTGATCTCCCGTCTGGAGGAGAACCTGAAAAAGGTCACATCCGTGACTCAGATGCTGGAAGAAGGCTGCACACCGGAAAAGATCCTGGAGATCCTTCTGGAGGGCTTTGACCTGGAGTTTAACGAGACCGTTCCCACACAGTTTTACTGCAACTGTGCCAGACAGCGGGTGGAACGGGCGCTGATCAGCATCGGAAAGAAAGATATCCAGGAAATGATCGATGAGGGAAAAGAAATTGAGATGAACTGTCATTTCTGTAATAAACATTATAAGTTTTCTGTAGAGGATCTGAAAAGAATCTTAAAAGAGTGCAGAAAGTAGGAGAGGAAGGTTTGGTGAGAGCATGAGGGACGGATTCATAAAAGTGGGAGCAGCAGTGCCGCAGATCTGTGTGGCGGACTGCGTGCACAACCGGGAAGAGATTGTAAAGAAGGCAAAGGAAATGAGCGCCCAGGGAGCCAGGATCCTGGTATTTCCGGAGCTGTGCATCACAGGCTATACCTGCCACGACCTTTTCTGGCAGGAGACCCTGCTGGCATCGGCAAAGGAGCAGCTGCTGATCCTGGCAGAGGAATTAAAGGATACGCCGGGACTGATCTTCGTAGGACTTCCCCTGGTGTTCCACGGGAAATTATACAATACAGCGGCAGCGGTCAATGAGGGAAAGATCCTGGGGATCGTTCCTAAAGAGTGTCTGCCCAATTACAGTGAATTTTATGAAGCGCGCCAGTTTTCCTCAGGAAAGGGTACTGCAGGCATGATTTCCCTGGGAGGCAGTGAGGTGCCCTTTGGCAGCCGGCAGCTTTTTGTCTGTGAAGATCTGCCGGGGCTTTGCGTAGCGGCGGAGATCTGTGAGGATCTGTGGTCGCCCTGTCCCCCCAGCACTGCCCATGCCATGGCAGGCGCCAATGTGATTGTCAATCTCTCTGCCAGCGATGAGACCGTGGGAAAATCCGACTACCGAAGAGATCTGGTCAAGGGGCAGTCCGCAAGGCTTTTATGCGCTTACCTTTACGCCACCGCCGGGAATGGAGAGTCCACCCAGGACCTGGTCTTCGGAGGACAGAGCCTGATCTGCGAAAACGGCGCGGTGCTGGCAGAGGCGAAGATGTTCGCCAACGAAACCATCTATGGGGTACTGGATATCCAGAGGCTGATGGGAGAGCGAAGAAGGATCTCCACCTGGCAGGAGGAGCAGCGGATGGGATACTGGGAGGTTTCCTTTAGGCTTCCCAAAGAGGAGACAAAGCTGGAGCGGTATTTTGCCCCCAATCCTTTCGTGCCGGACCAGCAGGGAGAACGGCAGCGGCGCTGTGATGAGATCCTGAATATCCAGGCAATGGGGCTGGTAAAACGTCTGGAGCATACCAGGAGCAAACGGGCGGTGCTGGGAATTTCCGGAGGACTGGATTCCACCCTGGCGCTGCTGGTGACAGCCAGAGCCTTTGATATCCTGGGACTTGACCGCAAGGATATCCTCGCCGTGACCATGCCCTGCTTCGGGACCACAGACAGGACCTACACCAATGCCTGCGAACTGACGGCAAGGCTGGGAGCTACCTTAAAAGAGGTGGATATTAAGAAGGCGGTGCTGCAGCATTTTGAAGATATCGGACAGGATTACCAGGTCCACGATGTGACCTTTGAAAATTCTCAGGCAAGGGAGAGGACCCAGGTGATCATGGATCTTGCCAACCAGTGCGGCGGGCTGGTGATTGGTACTGGGGATCTGTCAGAGCTGGCTTTGGGCTGGGCAACCTATAATGGAGACCACATGTCCATGTACGGAGTCAATGCGTCCGTGCCGAAAACCCTGGTAAGGCATCTGGTGCGCTACTATGCGGATACCTGCGGGCAGGAAAAGCTTTCGGACATCCTGCTGGATATCCTGGATACCCCGGTCAGCCCGGAACTGCTCCCGCCCAAAGACGGCGAGATCGCCCAGAAGACCGAGGATCTGGTGGGACCCTATGAACTCCATGATTTTTTCCTCTATTATATGCTCCGCTTCCATTTCTCCCCGGCGAAAATCTACCGGATGGCAAAGGCAGTGTTTGCAGGAGTGTATGAGGAAGAGGTCATCTATCAGTGGCTGAGGAAATTCTATTGGAGATTTTTCTCCCAGCAGTTTAAGCGTTCCTGCCTTCCGGACGGACCCAAGGTGGGAAGTGTGGCAGTTTCTCCCAGAGGAGATCTCCGCATGCCCAGCGATGCCAGCGTGAGGATCTGGCAGGATGAGCTGGAAAATATAAAAAATGTTGACTCATCAAGTATGATTTGTTTATAATAGGAGACTGAGAAACAGGAAAAATGTAACAGCACCTTTGGGTGCTGTTCCTTTTTTAAATTTTCAGACCATGGCAGAGGCAGGGGAGGTTTCCCTGCCGGACAAAAGGGCGGCTGCAGGGCAAAGGCTGCCTGGTACTGAAATGTGGAGATGAGTAATATGAGAAATACCAATGAAGAGATATTAGAAGCAGGAATTGACGTAGGCAGCACGACCACGAAACTTTTGATCCGGGATCCCCAGAGCGGAGAAGTGCTTTACTCGGACTACCGCAGGCATTATGCGGACCAGGTCCGCAGCATCTGTCAGATTCTGGAGCCGTGCCTGAGACGGTTTGCCGGCAGGAAACTGCGGTTTGTCATGACCGGCTCCGGCGCGAAACCCATTGCAGAAAAGCTCCAGATTCCCTTTGTACAGGAGGTGGCTGCCAATGCGGCTGCCCTGCGCGCCCTGTATCCTTCTATCGGATGCGCCATAGAACTGGGCGGACAGGATGCCAAGATGATCTTTTTTGCCAAAGACCAGGAAAGCGGCAAGTCCCAGGCAACGGATATGCGCATGAACGGCAGCTGTGCCGGAGGGACCGGAGCCTTTATCGATGAGATCGCATCCGTACTGAAAACGCCGGTGGAGAAGTTTAACGCCCTGGCAGAAAAGGGCACCTGTGTCTATGACATTTCCGGGCGCTGCGGTGTCTATGCCAAGACGGATATCCAGCCTCTGCTGAATCAGGGGGCTGCCAAGGCGGACCTGGCGCTTTCTACCTATCATGCCATTGCCAAGCAGACCATCGGCGGCCTTGCCCAGGGGCTGAAGATTGAAAAGCCGGTGGCGTTTGAGGGAGGTCCTCTGACCTTTCATCCCAGGCTGATCCGGGTCTTTGCCGAGCGGCTGGACCTTTCAGAGGAGGACATTCTGATCCCGGAGCATCCGGAGCTGATGGTTGCTTACGGAGCTGCCCTTTCCCTGGGATCCATGCTGCAGGCAGAGGGCAAGCCTCTGACGGTGCAGGAACTGGAAGACCAGCTGGCAGGAATGGACCGCAGGGCGGGAAGGCGCAGCCAGACAAAGCCCTTTTTCGCCTCCCCGGAGGAAAGAAAAGCCTTTGAAAAGCGCCACAGGAAGAAAAATACCCGCTGGAATCCGCCCAAGGAGGGCAGCAGGATCCGGGCGTATCTGGGAATTGATTCCGGAAGCACCACCACCAAGTTTGTGCTTTTAAATGAACAGGAAGAGCTGATCGATTATTTCTATGCGCCTAATGAGGGAGAGCCGCTGGAGGTGGCAAAGAAAGCCCTGCAAGAGCTGAAGAAGCGCTATGACACGGCGAAGGCAGATTTGGAGATCCTATCCGTGGGAACTACAGGATACGGAGAAATGCTCTTTTCCGAGGCGTTTCAGGCAGAATGCCATACAGTGGAAACGGTGGCGCACGCCAGAGCGGCAGAAAAGTATGTAAAGGACGCCACCTTTATCCTGGACATTGGCGGACAGGACATGAAAGCCATGTGGCTGGAAAAAGGAGTCATCACCAATATTCTGGTCAATGAAGCCTGTTCCTCTGGATGCGGTTCCTTCCTGGAGAACTTTGCTTCCACCCTGCATATTCCAGCAAAGGAGATCGCAAAAGCAGCTTTTTCCTCGGAAGAACCGGCAGCCTTGGGAAGCCGGTGCACCGTCTTTATGAACAGCAGTATCATTACCGAGCAGAGAAACGGCAGGAAGCCGGAGGATATCATGGCAGGTCTGTGCCGCTCCATTATTGAAAATGTATTTACCAAAGTGGTGCGGCTCTCCAATGTGGACCAGCTGGGGGACCGGATCATTGTCCAGGGCGGAACCTTTGAGAATGACGCGGTCCTGCGCGCCATGGAAGAATACATCGGAAAAGAAGTGATCCGCGCGCCTTATCCCGGTCTGATGGGTGCCATCGGGGCAGCCCTTCTGGCGGCAGAGCACCATAGAGAGCATCCAGAGCACAGGACCTTTATCGGGCTGGAGGCTTTGGATCACTTTACCTATGAACAGCGCGCCAATGCCGTGTGTCCTTTCTGTACCAACCACTGCAAGCGCACCATCATCACCTTTTCCAACGGTCACTCCTGGGTGACTAACAACCGCTGTGAAAAAGGCAGCATCCTGGGAGAACCAAAGGAGGAAGAAGTCAGCCGGAAACTGAAAGAACAGATCCAGAAGGAAAAGTCTGTGCCCAATCTGTTCAAGACCAGGGAGAGACTTTTGTTTTCGGAATACCCCTGCACTCCGGTCAGGGAAGTGACCAAGGACAGCCCGGTGATCGGACTTCCCCGGGTGCTGTCTTACTGGGAATACATGCCCTTTTGGAGGACCTTCTTTACTTCGATGGGCTTCCAGGTGAAGCTGTCGGATAAAAGCAGCAGGAAGATTTATGAGCAGGGACTGTCTGCGGTTACTTCGGATACTGTATGTTTTCCGGCAAAGCTGGTCCATGGTCATATCCGCAATCTGGAGGAGAAGAGGGTGGACCGGATCTTCCTGCCTGCGGTGACAGCCGTTCCGTCGGAGAATACGGAAAAGACCAGTGAATCCATGTGCGCCATCGTAAAGGGATATCCTCTGGTGATCCAGAATTCGGACAATCCCCAGACGGAGCGGGGAACTGCCTATGACGCTCCGCTGTTTCACTGGCACACCCGGGAGGACCGGGACCGCCAGCTGACCGGATATATGGAAGAGACCTTCGGGATTTCTCCCAGAGAGACCCGGGCTGCCATGGAAGCGGGAGACCGGGCGCAGGCATCCTTTAAGAGCCAGTTGGAGAAGGAAGGGGAGGCGGTTCTGGAACAGGCGAGAGAATCCGGAAAATTTGCCGTGGTCCTGGCATCCCGCCCTTATCAGAACGACGCCCTGGTGAACCATGACCTGCCGGAAATGTTCACGGGCATGGGCATTGCGGTGCTGACTGCCGACTCCCTGCCAGGAGCCAATCAGGAAGATCTCAGTAAAAGCCGACTGGACATTGTAAATAATTTCCATGCCAGGATGCTGTCCTCTGCGGTGCTGGCAGCCTCCAGCGACGCCCTGGAATACGTACAGATCGTCAGCTTCGGCTGCGGTCACGATGCCTATCTGTCGGATGAAATTATACGCCTGATGAAGGAGATTTCCGGCAAGACGCCGCTGATCTTAAAGCTGGACGAAAGCGATATCCAGGGACCCCTGCGGATCCGCATCCGCTCTTTCCTGGAGACCATTGCCATGCGGCGGGCAAAGGGAGAGAAGCTGACTGTAAAACCTTTGGAGGAGCCTTATCCTGTTAAGTTCACCCGGAAGGAGAAGAAACAAAAAACCGTGCTGATCCCCAACACCTCCCACGCTTTCAGCCAGATCATGGCAGCTGCCTTCAGCACCCAGGGAATCCGGGCAGTGCCGCTGGAGGTGGGCGGAGAGGAAGCCATCCGCCTGGGGAAAAAGTATGTACATAATGATATCTGCTTCCCGGCGCAGATGGTCATCGGAGAAGCCCTTGCCGCCTTAAAAAGCGGAGAATACGACAGCAAAAATACGGCGGTGGGCATGGGAAAATACATCGGCGACTGCCGTCTGACCCATTACAGCGCCCTTCTGCGCAAAGCCCTGGACGACGCCGGGTTTCCGGAGGTACCTATCCTGACCAATGACGATCAGGATTACCATGACCTGCATCCGGGATTTAAGATGAACCTTGTGACCGCGGCGGAAATAGCCTTCGGTATGCCCATCATTGACGCATTAGAAGAACTGTTAAGAAAGATCCGTCCGTATGAAGTGGTCAGAGGAAGCGCTAACCGGGCGTTCTCCAGAGCCATGGACGAAGTGGTCCAGGGACTTTTGCAGGGCGGCATCCCCGGTATGGAGAAAGGTTTTAGAAAAGCTGTGCGGCTGATGAAGGAAGTGCCCTATGACAGAAGCCAGCCAAAGCCCAGGGTGCTGATTGTGGGAGAATACCTGCTGAATTTCCATCCCGGGGCAAACCATCACATTGAAGACTATCTGGAAAAGAACGGATTTGAGATCATCGAAGCCAGAATGACGGACGTGATCCGCAAGACTTATTTTTACCAGGAAGCCCAGATTAAAGAATACCATATCAAAAAGGGCGTGGGGGATAAGGTGTGGTACTACACTGCCAATCAGATCTTTGACCTGGCGCACCGGGTGACGGATTCCATTGCCAAAGACCACCCTCTCTATGAGCCTGCGTGCCGTATGGATGAGCTGGTAAAGGCAAGTGATCCTATCATCCATCACACCTTTGACACCGGAGAGGGCGTGCTGATCCCAGGAGAGATCCTGCACCATGCAGCCAGGGGCTGCCGTGCCTTTGTGATCCTCCAGCCCTTCGGCTGCCTGCCCAATCATGTGGTGGGAAGAGGAATCACCAAGAAATTAAAGGAACTGTATCCGGATGCCCAGATCCTGCCGCTGGATTATGATCCGGACGTCAGCTTTGCCAACATTGAGAACCGGCTCCAGATGCTGGTCATGAACATCCAATCAGAAAAAACGCAGAAAGAGGGACCGCAGCACTAAAAGACAGGCTCCCTTCCGGGCAGACAAGGGGAAAAATACACACTTGCCGCCTGGAAGGGAGCCTGTCTCAGGATCCGTGCAGCGGTCCTTTTTGGCAAAAAAACTATTTTTTCTGCGCTGCATCAGAGAATATGCAGCATATTTAAGATCAGCAGTATCAGAACAATGGGAGAGGAAATGCTGCTGAGGATAAACAGAGCAAATTTCACCCGCTCCAGCTTCTGGAACCGTACATACTGTTCTTTTACTTTTTCACTGTAATCGTAAAGGACTTTGGTTGCCTCCTCTACTTTGGAAAGCTCCTGATCGCAGGAATTCTTAATATCGGTCTCAATGCTGTGCGCCAGTGACTGGGTCAGTCTCTGGATCTCGGCATCGATCCTGGTGCTTAAAGATTCACTATTCTGCTGGATGGACAGGGAGAGACCCTGCAGGGTGTGGATCTTTTCTGTCACACTCTGGTCCTGGTCAGAGATCAGCTTCTGAATGATTTCTTCGTATTCCTGGTAATGTCCCCGGTAATTGTCCATTTGGCGGACCAGCTCCGCCGATTCTGCCCTTGCCAGTGCCAGCTCGCTGTCTGCCTTGCGCAGCTCAGAGAGATATCTTAAATATTTGCTTTCTTTCACCAGTGAAACGGTCTTTCCCTTGCCGGAGGTTTTGACCGGTTTCTGAGGGTTCTGCGGGGAAACAGGCTTTGCTTCCTCTGGATTTATCGGTGCGGCTTCCTTCTGGACAGTGGTTTCACTTACCTTTTCTAAGGCGGCTGCCAGTTCACGTTCTTCGGTAAACTGTTCGGTCAGCTGTTTTTCCAGCTGGCTGCTGAGATCAAGCGTGTTCCCTCCGGCAGCATAGGGAACCGTATTGTCTGCCTTTGCTTCCATGGCTTTTTCTCCTTACATGTATTGAAATGATGTATGATCTGCAAGCCCCAACTTCCATTTATTATATAGAAAAATTTTCCAAAATTCAACAAAAAATGCAGGCACAGCAAGTGCTTGAGGTTTCAGCAGGGATTTGCTAAAATAGATGAGAAAGCGAAAGAAATCGGTAAACACCGTGGAAACCGAAAAAAGAAGACCAGGTACAGACTGAGGTCTCAGACAGCAGGAGGTGCAGAACGATGGATTATGAACAGGACTATGTGATGCGGATGATCAAGGACATGGTGCGGGCGCTGGCACTGGTGATCTTCGGAAAAAAGGATATTCGCTATGAGATTCCGGAAGAGCATGACCGGACAGAAGCAGACAATCTTTATATGAGGATCCTTCAGCTGGCAGATCAGGGAGAGATCAATCAGGCAGAAAACATGCTTCTGACGGACATCCCGGAGGGGACGCCGGATTACCACGTGATGAAGGCGGATTTCTACCAGCATATCAGCCAGTACAGTGATGAATTTCTGGCAGAACACGATTATACCAGAGAGGAGATCCTGGAAGGGCTGGAAAACATTGCGGAGGATTACGGGCTTTTGGACAAAGAGGTCCATGTCCGGATTTAAACGTTCCGGGAAATGTATTTCAAAAGAAAAGGCAGGGTCTGGGACGCAGACAGAGCCATCTTAACAGAGGTGAGAAGAGACTATGGAGAAATTAAGAGTAGGGATTTTAAGTACAGGAAATATTGCCGCCACCATGGCTGGCACAGTGGCGCAGATGGAAGAGGCAGAGGTCTATGCAGTGGCTTCCAGGACCAGGGAAAAGGCAGAAGCCTTTGCTGCCCGTTTCGGAGCCAAAAAGGCATACGGTTCTTACGCGGAGCTGGCAGCCGATGACCAGGTGGATCTGGTCTATGTGGCAACGCCTATTTCCGAGCATTATGAGAATGTAAAGATGCTGATCGATCACGGCAGGAACGTGCTGTGTGAGAAAGCTTTCGCAGTCAATGAGGCACAGGCAGCCGAAATGACGGCGCTTGCCAGAAAGAAGGGCGTGCTTTTGGCAGAGGCGATCTGGGTGCGCTACATGCCCATGTGGACCACTTTAAAGGAGGTCCTGGATTCCGGCGCCATCGGAAAACCCATGACGCTGACCGGCAGCCTGTGTTATCTCATTGACCAGGTTCCGAGGCTGGTGCTGCCGGAGCTGGCAGGAGGCGCGCTTCTGGATGTGGGAGTTTACACCTTGAATTTTGCCTCCCTGGTATTCGGAGATGACATTGAGACCATCACCACCGCGGCTTTGATGACAGACACAGGTGTGGACGCTCAGAACAGCATCACCTTTACCTATCCGGGAGGAAGGATGGCAATTTTAAACAGCTCCCTGCAGGTGCTTTCGGACCGGAAAGGGATTATTTACGGAACCAAAGGGTTTGTGATCGTGGAAAACATCAATAACTTTGAATCCATTACCGTTTACAATGAAAACAGGGAAATCACGGCTGTCTATACGCAGCCTGCCCAGATCACCGGGTATGAATACGAAGTACGGGCGTGCGCTCATGCCATCCGGGAGGGTCTGACCCAGTGCCCGCAGATGCCCCATGAGGAGACTCTGCGCATTATGGCGCAGATGGATGCCGTCCGGGCGCAGTGGGGTCTGAAATATCCCATGGAATAACAGGGCAGAGACGGGAGAAATACAGGAAACATAAAAAAAGAAGATAGAAACGAAAGAACCGGGAATCTGTACGCAGCCTGCACGGCTGTAAGACAGTTCCGGTTCTTTTGCTTCTGAGAGAGGAGCTGCCCGGCAGGCGTTTACTGGACTTTTGCCTTATCCAGTGCATCGTTGATGGCGTCTAAGAGCAGCATGGAGGTATATTTGTTCTCCTCCGAATAGGTGACATTTTCTGTGGACTGCGATGAACAGATCTGGCTGGAGAGCGCTTCCAGGGCAGGCTCCATGAGGGGATACATCGCGGTGGTGGTCTCGCTTAGATTGACAAGAGAGATGGAATTGATGTGATCCTCATCCACTGTGACTTCCACATCAAAGGTATTGTCGTTTAGGGTAATGGGACTGGTATAGACCCCTGCATGATAGAGGACGTCTGCGCTTGCCGCATCCGCCCTGCCGCCTCTGCCGAACATGAGAAAAAGCACCACAGCCAGTACCACAGCCAGCACCAGGAAAATCCCGGTATAGATCACTTCTTTCATATGTAAAACGACAATTTTTGTTTTTGAGCTCATGGCTGCACCTCCTGCATTTCTTTTTATAACATATTACAAAGCGGTGAAAAATATAACCATATTTAGAACAGGCGTGGTATAATGTGAACACTTAATGAGTACAAGCCAAGGGCGCCGTACGAATTTAGTGAGAACCTATGCCTGGACACTTAGCGAATGCAAGCCAAAAGCGCAGCATGAGGTTAGTGACCATGGTATAATGTGAACACTTAACGAACACAAGCCAAGGGAGAGAAGCAAACGATGGAGTATAAATTTCTGGTATTAGATATCGACGGTACAGTAACCAATTCGCAGAAACAGGTGACAAAAAAGACGCTGGAGGCAGTGACCGCCCTGCAGAAGAGAGGCATCCCTGTGGCGATCGCTTCCGGGCGTCCCATCCAGGGCGTGACAAAGGTTGCCTCTGTGTTAAGGTTTCAGGACTTCGGAAGCTTTGTGCTTCCCTTTAACGGGGCGCGGATCCTGAATTTTAAGACCATGGAGTGTGTTTATGCCAAGAACCTTCCCCTCCATCTGCCGGGAAGGCTGGTAAGGGACGCCAGGGAAAACGGAGTGGGGATCATTACCTATGAGCAGGACCGGATCATTGCCGGAACAGAGCCGGATCCATATATGCAGATTGAGGCAGGGATCAATCAGATCCCCATTGTATGGAGAGAAGATTTTGAGTCCTATGTGAAGTTTCCGGTGCCTAAATGTCTGCTGACCGGAGACCCGGTGGATCTGGAGGCGCTGGAACCCATGCTGGCGCAGAAATACTGCCATGAAGCCCAGGTCTTCCGCTCAGAACCCTATTTCCTGGAGATAACGCCCAAGAACGTGGACAAGGCGTACTGTCTGAAGCATCTTCTGGAGATCCTGGGGATCAAGAGAGAGGAGATGGTCTGCTGCGGGGACGGGTTTAATGATGTCTCCATGATTCAGTTTGCAGGTCTGGGAGTGGCGATGGCAAATGCCCAGGAGCGGGTAAAAGAAGTGGCAGACTATATTACGGAAAACGACAATGACCACGACGGCATTGCAGAAGTGATCGAGAAATTTTTCTGACGGCACAGGAAGAAGGACTGTCTGAGAAAACTTTGACGGTCTTTTGCCGCAGAGGCAGGAATCAGGAGAGAAAAACAATGGCATTACAGTTTATTTTCGGCGCTTCCGGCGCAGGCAAATCTCATTACATTTACAGCAGGATCATCCGGGAATCCATGGAGCACCCCCGGGAAACGTATCTGATCCTGGTGCCGGAGCAGTTTACCATGCAGACCCAGAAGGAGCTGGTGTCTATGCATCCCAGAAAAGGGATCATGAACATTGACGTGCTGAGTTTTGAACGCCTTGCCTTCCGGGTGTTGGAGGAAGTGGGAGCCTCCTGCAGCGGTCTTTTGGAGGAGACTGGCAAGAGCATGGTCCTTAGAAAGGTTGCCCAGGAAAAGAAAAAAGAGCTGAAGATCCTGGGAAACAAAATGGACCGGCAGGGCTATGTATCTCAGATGAAATCTATGGTGTCAGAGCTTCGGCAGTATGAGATCATGCCGGAGGATCTGGAGGAGATCCGGCAGGAGCTGAAAGACCGCCCGGAGCTGTACTATAAGATGCAGGATATCCAGACTCTGTATCAGGGCTTTTTTGCCTATTTGGAAGGAAAGTTCATCACCCAGGAGGAAGTGCTGGATGTGATGGGAGACCTGGTACACCGCTCAGAAAAGCTCAAGGGCAGCACGCTGGTGCTGGACGGTTATACAGGCTTTACCCCTGTGCAGCTAAAAGCTCTTGGAAAGCTCCTTTCTGTATGTGCAGATGTTTTTGTGACGGTTACCCTGGCACCCGGGGAGGACCCTTATCAGCTGGGAAGCCCCCACCGCCTGTTTTATCTCAGCAAGCAGACAGTGCACAGGTTATGTAAATTAGCAAAGGAGACTGGAATTTCCTGGGAAGAGTATTGGATCACAGAGAAAGAGCGGCAGGGGCGGTTTGCCCAGAATCCGCCGCTGGCTTATCTGGAAAAGCACATCTTCCGTTATGGAAGCCGCCCCTATACCCGGCTGGGCAAAGACCCGGCAGAAGGTGAGAAAGGCAGACACCAGCACAGCGTGTTTATCCAGGCGTGTTTAAATCCCGGGGAGGAGATGGAAGAGATTGCTGCCCGGATCCGCAGTCTGGTGCGCAGGGAAGGTTACCGGTATCGGGATTTTGCGGTGATCACCGGGGATATGGAGGTCTATGCGCCTGCCGCCGGGCGGGCGTTTGCAAAGTACGGGATTCCCTGTTTCCTGGACCAGAAGCAGTCCCTGCTGCTGAATCCTTTTGTAGAGTACATCCGGGCATCGGTGGATATGGCAGTGGAAAATTTCAGCTATGAAAGCGTGTTCCGTATGCTCCGCTGCGGTCTGGCAGATGTGGAGGAGGAAGCCCTGGACCGGCTGGAGAATTATGTGATCGCCAGGGGAATCCGGGGACTAGCAAAATGGCAGGAGGAATGGGTGAGAAGCTACCGGGGGGAAGACCCTCAGGAGGTCGTGGAGCTGAACCAGGTAAAAGCCGGACTTTTAGAAAACTGGCTCCCCTTTGCCCAGGCAATGAAGGCAAAAGACGCGTCCGTAAGAGATTACGCCCGGGCGCTTTATGAATACATCGCCGGCGGAAGGATCCAGGAAAAGCTGAAGCAGCTGGAGGAACAGTTTGCCCGGGAAGGAGATCTTTCCAGGCAGAAGGAATATAGCCAGATCTATCCGCTGGTGATGGACCTGCTGGATAAGCTGGTGGATATCCTGGG
>DWVZ01000219.1 GCA_019119975.1 Candidatus Blautia merdavium
ATGCAGCAGCTCCACCAGCTCCGGGCTGACCTCCCCCTGGTTGGTTCCCCGGGTGTTCAGAAAGATCCGTTCTGCCCCGTCCTTCAGTTCCAACTCCGGTTTCTCCCGGCACGCCATCCGGAACGTATATCGGTATTTCCCCTGTCCAAATACATCATAGGGTGTGATCACAATGATATAGACATTGTTCAGCCTGGTGTAGTCCATCTCTCCTGCGTCTAACAGCTTGCTGTCGATCATTCCCTGGTACAGCCTGCTCCGCCTGGGCAGGGGTTCCCGTTCTCCCTGATGGGGTTCCGTGTCATAGATGGTGTCGTCCTCGTCTACTGCCCACACATCCAGCTTCACATATTTATGCAGCGGGGAATTCCGCTGCTCCTTTTCGGTCTGGGGCAGGTTCTTTAGAACGATTTCCCTGCCCAGGATGATCTCTAAAAGATTCCTCATATTCACCGGGTCGTCCATAGTTTCCGCGAACAGGAAACGGTTTAACAGCGTCAAATCCTTTAAACTTTTTATTTTTGCCAAATTCTATGTTTCTCCTTTCATTATAGGGGACTTTTTCTTCTCTGTAAAGGCAGAAAATCCCCTGAACCAGCACTCCAAAATGCATACTCTAACTAACCGCAAACGGAATACGCCATACTTGTTTTTTCTTACCTTTTTCTGCGTTTTGTTTTTTGTTGCTTAAAATTGGAAATTTTACAGCAGAACCGCTGTGTCAGAATTAATATGACATGTCATGTCTTTGGTGAAAGGATAATCAAATCCTTTTTTCTCTTTGGTAGTTCTATCCTAACACAAAAGCCAGTCTTTGTGTGTAAAGATTTTATAAACTTATTTCTTTTGGTACGATACAAAGTCTCATGTTGTTTTGTTCAGCACTTACTTATTAAAAGAGATAGCGGTGAGATTACGATCGTCTCTTTTCAAAATTATATAGCCTGAATTCCAACACAAAGAAAAACATTGATAAAATCAAGGGGGCGACCTGCCGCAGCTTAGAATCGAATCGTTTAACGTCCCGTTCCTTGTCTGCTTTCCTCTCTCCAGCACAGGCTGTATCCGTCATCCGTCTTTCCTCCCTATCTGCATCCAAACAGAAAACATCAGGGCAAAAAGCATCCGAGCAGAAAGCCCAGCACCAAACGTGTCCAAAAAACTGACCCTTCTTTAGCACTGAGCAGATTCTCCTCTCTCTTTCCTGCTGCACGGCTGCCTTCTTTTGCTGTCTCCCACAGCCGCTCTGCATTTCCTGCCCCCAGTGATTCCCCGCTCTACTGGTTCCCACGGGGCACTACATTTCTCAGCTTTTCCCCTGCCCCGTACCTTCTGAGATTCTCCGCTGCCAGCGCTGCCACATTTCTCTGAGTCTGGGGCAGATGGTAATAACCGGAGATGTGAGGCGTCACCCAGGCATTCTTCAGGCTCCAGAGCCTGTGCCCTTTCGGCAGCGGTTCCGGGTCTGTCACATCCAGCGCAGCTCCGGCGAGATGTCCGCTCTCCAGCGCATCGCACAGATCCTCCGTGCACACCGTATTGCCTCTGCCGCCGTTTACAAAAAAGCTGCCCTGTTTCATTCTATCAAAAACCTGTTTGTCAAAGATCCCCTTTGTCTCCTCTGTACTGGGAAGAAAGGAAACCACTGCGTCTGCCAGAGGAAGAAGCTTTTCCACATCTTCCATGGTGTGCAGTTCATCCATGGAATCCGGGCACGGTCCCGGGCTTCTCTTTACTCCGATCACATAAGCGCCGAAAGCCTGCGCCAGCTTCGCAAACTTCCCTCCGATGTCCCCTGCGCCGAAAATCACCACCGTAAAATCTGTCATGGAGGAAACTTCTCCTTCGTCTGTCCACTCCTGGGCTCTCTGGTCGTCCCGGTACAGATGGAGTTTCTTCTGCATTGCCAGCAGCATGGCAAACATATGCTCAGACACTGCCTGACCGTATGCGCCGCTGCTGGTGGTAAGGATGGTATCCTCATGTAAGATGCCGGGATCCGCATAAGGGTCAAAGCCCGCAGAGTTCAGATGCAGCCACTTTAATTTTCCGGACTGCTGAATCATAGACGCAGGAACATTTCCCAGTATGATATCTGCCTCCCGGACCTGCTCCTGAGCAACGCTCTGGATTTCTTCATAGGTATAAACGGCATCAGGCATCCCTGCCTCCAGTTTTTCTCTCTGTTCCCTGTTCATGGGAATCACCACTAAAATCTTCTGCTGTTCCATGGATTTCCTCCTTCTTCTATGTCCCCGTCAAAGAGCTGGCTGTCAGCCCCTTTCCTCCTGCCGACTGCCTTCCCGCAGCTATCTACCCCTCCTAAAACTCCATGCCATGGATCTTGGCGCGGATCCGCTGCAGGGCATTGTCGATGGATTTGGGCGGTTTGTTCATTTTCTTTGCGATCTGGTGGTAGTCTGCCCCCTCCAGATAATAATTCAGCACTTGATTTTCCATGGGGCTTAATGCCTCCCGGATGTCCTCCAGCATCTGCTGGGCGTTTTCCTGACTGATGACAATGGTCTCCGGATTCTGCTGGCTGGTGTCCTCCGTATCCTTTAAAGGACCGTCCTCTTCACTGAGGGAAATGTAGGAATTCAGGGGCTTATGCTTCTGCCTGCCTGAGATTTCGATGGCTTTATAGATCTGCCGCTCCACGCACAGAGCGGCAAAGGTGGCAAAGGAAGCATTCTTATCCGGCTGGTAATCCCGCACCGCATTGAAAAGACCGATCATCCCTTCCTGGATCAGGTCCTCCTGCTCTCCTCCTATGAGAAACATGGCATGGGCTTTTTTCAGCACCATGCCTTTGTATTTATCGATCAGGTAATCCGACAGCTCCCGCTCCCCGGCTCTCTGCCGCTGGATCAGCTCCTCGTCTGTATTGTTTTCATACTCTTTCATATCTTCTATCCTCGGTACTGCCTGCTCTTTTCCGTCTTCCGGCAGCTTATCTGCTTCGTACTTACAGCTCCGGCTTACTAGAAATTCCTCTGTCTGACAATCTCGTAAGCGAGAACTCCGGCTGCCACAGACGCATTCAAAGAATCAATATTTCCCTTCATGGGGATGGAGGCGATGAAATCGCATTTTTCCTTCACTAATTTGGAGACGCCCTCTCCCTCATTGCCGATGACCAGACCGATCGGTCCCTTCAGATCCAGGTCATACATGACTGTGCCGTCCATATCCGCGCAGACGAACCAAAGACCTTCCTTTTTCAGCTGTTCTATGGTCCTTGCCATATTGGTGACTTTTGCCACGGGGGTATAGTTCAGCGCTCCGGCAGAGGTCCTTGCCACAGTGGCAGTCAGCCCTGCTGCCCGGTTCTTGGGAATGATCACTCCATGGGCGCCTGCCAGGTTGGCAGTTCGGATAATGGCGCCCAGGTTATGGGGATCCTCCACATTATCTAACAGGAACACAAAGGGCGGTTCTCCCTTTTCCCTTGCCGCAGCCAGGATGTCCTCTACTTCTGCGTAAGCATAAGCAGCAGCCATGGCTATGACGCCCTGGTGCTTTCCGGTCTCGGACAGCTGGTCCAGACGCTCTTTTTTCACAAATTTGACCATGGTGTCCTGTTTCTTCGCTTCTCTTAAAATGGTTCTTACCGGACCGTCCTCGCAGTGCTCCTGCACAAACAGCTTGTCCACGGTTTTCCCTGAGCGGAATGCCTCCAACACCGCATTCCTGCCCTCGATCTTATTTTCCTGGAATTTTTTCTCCATTTTGTTCTCCCTCTTGAATTCCGATTCTGATCAGTTCCAGCATACGCTCCCACTGCTCCGTCAGGTACAGATATCCCATCAGCGCCTCAAAGCCTGTCGCCCGCCGGTAATCCGACATGGTAGCGTTCTTTGCCATGGTAAAGGATTTGGCGTTGCGCCCTCTCCGGAACACAGACAGCTCCTCCTCGGTCAGATGGGGCGTCAGGGTCTGGATCATCTGGGACTGGGCAGAGGCTTTTACCAGACGGCTGGCTCTCTGATGCAGTTTATTCACCTGGGTATTTCCCTTCTCCACCAAAATGGTGCGGATGATCAGTTCATAGATGCCGTCGCCGATGTAGGCAAGTGTCAGGGGAGAATAGGTCCGGATGTCCGTATTCTCCAGCCCGAACATTTCCCGCAGGCGGTCTAAGCCCTTTTCCATTGTACACCCTCTCTCGTATCTTTCAGGATAATGCCCATGGCAGCCAGCTGATCCCGGATCTCGTCCGCGCGTTTGAAATTCTTTTCCTTACGTGCTGCCTGACGTTCCTCTATGAGCCTCTCAATGTCCTCATCCAGGACTTCCGCTTCTTTATCAATGATCAGTCCCAGCACATCGCTTAAGCGTACAATGGTGTCAAAAAGCTCCTGTACAAAAGCCTTGGTGCTGTCAGACCCTGTATGGGTATTGGCAAATTTCACCAGTTCAAAGACAGCGGCAATGGCGTCTGCGGTATTGAAATCATCCTCCATGGATTCTTCATACTTCTTCACATAGCCCTGGATCTCTTCTTCCAGCGCCTGCTCTGCCTGAGATTTTTCCTCTCCCTGGGCATTTTCCAGGAAATGTTTTAACTGGTCTGCGCAGGTCACGATCCTCTCAAGGGCGTTTTTGGATGCCTCCATCAGCTCCGCGCTGAAGTTTAAGGGGCTTCTGTAGTGAGCGTTCAGCATGAAGAAACGCAGTACCTGCAGGTCATATTTCTCGCCGATCTCCCGGACGGTGAAGAAATTGCCCAGGGATTTGGACATCTTTTTGTTGTCAATATTTAAAAACGCATTGTGCATCCAGTATTTTGCAAAGATTTTTCCATTGCAGCACTCAGACTGGGCGATCTCGTTTTCATGGTGGGGGAATACCAGGTCTTCTCCTCCGGCATGAATGTCGATCTCTTCTCCCAGGTATTTCTTTGACATCACAGAGCATTCAATGTGCCATCCGGGACGGCCTTCGCTCCAGGGAGATACCCAGTAAGGCTCTCCTTCTTTTTTCGGCTTCCACAGTACAAAGTCCAGGGGATCTTCCTTCTGGTCCTCTCCGGAAACCTGGAGCGCGCGGAAACCGGACTGCAGGTCTTCCAGGTTTTTATGGGAAAGTTTTCCGTATTCATGGAAATTCTTCACACGGAAGTAAACGGTTCCATTGACCTCGTAGGCAAATCCTTTGTCGATCAG
>DWVZ01000220.1 GCA_019119975.1 Candidatus Blautia merdavium
AAAAAGAAATGAAAGAAAAGGATATCTGCGAAAAAAGTGCGGGATGCACAGGGACGGATATCCTTTTTTAGTATTTAGATGGAAAAGCTCGATAGCGCTTCCGGATAATCTGTATGTAAGAATGTCCTTTATCTTTGCACGCTGTCCGCAGCCAGTTTCGGTTCCAGTGGCATGAGGGTATCCATTTAGCTTCCGACAGGGCAGGACAGTTTGGCGGGAAAGTCATTTCAGATAAGAGGGCAGGGCATCCCGATTCAGGATCTCGCCCTGATCTTTGAGGATTTCTTTTATAAGCCGCAGTTCCAGATCCTGCCGGTACTGCAGATGCCCCAGCAGATCTGAAAAGCCCTCTGCCTGGTGTTTCTTTCCCCAGGGGGAGGCTTTCAGATACTCCAGCATGAGGGGATACCACAGAGGATTTCCCTGGGTGTCGCAGCGTTCTTTGATGATCTGTTTCAGAACGGGTTCTAAATCCTCAGCGTACAGGTAATAAAGATGGAAGCCCTTATCGTTTACAAGAGCAAATAAGCGCTCATAAAAAGCAAAAATCTCCTCCTCAGAAAGCTGCTGGTACAAAAGAAACTCTTCCACAATATTCTGGAAAAACGAGCACTCATAAAGATTGCCGGGATTGTCTGTGGGAAGATTTTCGTACCGCTTCAGAAGGATACGCTGGAATTCCTCCGGGGTTTTTCTGCCATTGTAGATTTCCCAGCGTTCCAAGTCCTTATGAAAGCCGGGGATATCGGTCAGGATTCTTGTGTAGGCGGTGATATAATAGTCTCCTTCTTTTGTGGTCTGAGTTTCCAGCTCTTTTTTCAGAGACGGATATTTCCGGCAGACGGCTTCATAGTCTGCGGCAGTCATCCAGGTGCACCAGCTCAGTTCAATGGGGCAGTAGTCGCCCTCCCGGTAAACGTGGTAATCCGGATGCCTGCCAGCCAGTTTTTCCAGCAGGGTGGACTTTCCTGTGCCCTGGATGCCTTCGATAAATAGGTTCATGAGATGCTCCTTTCTACTGTAACATTAGGGTTCGATAGCTTCTAATTTTTTCGGTTCTATAAACTGGGATTTATATAACTGATTCTCTATTATAATTGGTTATGTCAGATCCGATTTTTTCATATAAACTTTTAACATCGAGTTCTTTGCTTTTTAGGGCAATAAGCTCTGAATCTGTTGCTCCAATAAATTCCACAAAGTCTACTTTTCCATTTGGAGTATTTATGGAATTTAATTTATTATCTGGAATCATAATGAATCCTGTAATATTAGATTTCATTTCTGTATCGATTCCTTGTGTTTGACCTGTATATAAATATTCATAAGCGTGAAATACTTCGCCTTTTGTGAAAGTAATTCTCGCAATAGATTGTAAAATTCCGCAAATACCTTTTATCTCTGCCTCTTCATTTTTATAATTATCTTTCTTTAATTTAAAAGTAAATTCCATTCCATAACCACTAATATCGCTATTTTCAGTTTCTTTTTCATATAGCTCTGACAGACCATATGTTACAAAATGCCAATAATCTCCTCCGTCATAAATACTAACTCCTTCTAATGGATCATTTCCACCAAGCTTCCAATTTATTAGTGTCCCATAATGTATGGGATTTTTTTGATTAGGGTATACTCTTTCACATTCATTCGTTATTGCATCCCAACCTTGCACATTTGCATCTTCACTATTATTTTCTTTTGTTTTTTCTTTCTTTTTAAATTTATCAAATAATCCCATCATATAATCCCCCTACAAATTCCAATTTGTTCATCCGTCCATTCTACCACATTTCACTTGTGTTTTCTATCCCAATCCAAGGCTTTCAGCATTGTCTGAATGGTGAAGGCGTCTCCTTGTGCGGAGGTTATTCAGCCTTACTGAAGAGTTGATTCTGTCAGGGCGCAAATGCTCTCTGAGAATCCTGCTGTAGGGCAAGCGATTTTATAAAATATGTGGTATAATGTGAGCACTTAATGAGTACAAGCCAAGGGCGCAGTGGGAATTTAATGCCCACGGTATCATGCTCAAAAAGAGATAAAAGCCAGGAATGGAGGTGCGAATATGCCCGAAAAAACTTATCTTGCCATAGACCTGAAATCCTTCTACGCTTCTGTAGAATGCCGGGAACGGGGACTGGACCCCATGACTGCCAACCTGGTAGTGGCAGACCCTTCCAGAACCCAGAAGACCATCTGCCTGGCAGTCTCGCCTGCTTTGAAAGCTTACGGCATCCCGGGCAGACCCCGGCTGTTCCAGGTGGCACAGAAGGTCCGGGAGATCAATGCGAAGCGGAGAGAGAATGCTCCCGGGCGTACCCTGACAGGAACGTCTTATTTCGAGGAAGAGTTAAAGGACAACCCTGCCCTTGCACTGGACTATATCATCGCCCCGCCCCAGATGGCACATTACATGAAAGTCAGCACCCAGATCTATGAAATCTATTTGAAATACCTGGCGCCGGAAGATATGCACGTCTACTCCATTGACGAAGTCTTTATGGACGTGACCGGATATCTGAAAACCTATGGGATCACAGCCCGGGAACTGGCGAAAAAGATGATCCAGGATGTGCTGGAAACCACAGGCATCACGGCAGCTGCAGGGATCGGCACCAATCTGTATCTGTGCAAGATTGCCATGGACATTGAGGCAAAGCATACGCCTGCCGATGAGGACGGAGTGCGGATTGCCCAGCTGGACGAGATCAGCTACCGTCAGTCTCTGTGGTCCCACAGACCTCTGACGGATTTCTGGCGGGTGGGAAGAGGCTACGCAAAGAAGCTGGAGGAGCAGGGAATCTTTACTATGGGAGACATTGCCCGCTGTTCCCTGGGAAAGCCGGGGGAATATTATAATGAGGAGCTGCTCTATGACCTGTTCGGAGTCAATGCCCAGCTGCTGATCGACCATGCCTGGGGCTGGGAACCCTGTACCATTGCCGATATCAAAGCCTATCAGCCTCAGAGCAGCAGTGTGGGAGCCGGACAGGTGCTGAAATGCCCGTATTCCTTTGAAAAAGCCAGGCTGGCAGTGCGGGAAATGGCAGACCAGCTGGGATTGGATCTGGTGGACAAAGGTCTGGTGACAGACCAGATCGTCCTGACCGTAGGGTATGACATTGAAAATTTGAAAAATCCTGATCTGAGGAAAGCGTATCAGGGGGAGATCAAGACCGACCGGTATGGCAGAGCGGTTCCCAAACATGCCCACGGAACCATTCATCTGAAGGAGCCTGCGTCGTCTTCCAGGCTTCTGTCCCAGGCGGCAGCCCAGCTGTACGATCAGATTGTAGATCCAAGATTTCTGGTAAGAAGGCTTACGATCACAGCGGCACGGGTGGTTCCGGAGACGGAGAAAAAGAAGGAAGAGACCTTTGAGCAGCTGGATCTTTTCACCGATTACGAAGCCATCCGCAGGGAGCAGGAAGCGGAAGAAGCCAGACTGGAGCGGGAGAGAAAGATGCAGCAGATGATGCTGGATATTAAGAAAAAATTCGGAAAGAATGCCATCCTCAAAGGCATGAACCTGCAGGAGGGCGCCACAGCACAGGACAGAAACAACCAGATCGGCGGGCACAAAGCCTGAACGGGAGCAAAAAGAGTTTACAGCCATTGAGGAGGTACAGCTATATGAAAAGCAAGCCAGAGAAAGCAGGAAAATACGATGATATGATTCACCTTCCCCATCATGTGTCCGCCTCACATCCCCAGATGACCATGGCGGAGCGGGCAGCGCAGTTTGCGCCGTTTGCTGCTTTGACTGGATATAAAGAAATGATCCAGGAGATTGAGATGGTAAAACAGTTTGTGGAAAGTGAGGAGAACAACGATGAAGAAGACATTGAATGATTATATGGCAATGTCCTACCGCATGGAAATTGTTGAAGACAAGGATGAAGGTGGATTCGTGGTTACTTATCCAGATCTTCCAGGCTGTATCACATGCGGAGAAACCATTGAGTCCGCAGTTGCGAATGCTGTGGATGCGAAAAAAGCATGGCTGGAAGCTGCTTTGGAGGAAGGACTCAAGATTCAAGATCTTCTTTCAAGAAATGATGCAATATTGACAAAATAATGGAGGCAGAACCTCCAGCCAGCACCTCCATACCGCAGAACTCCTGTCCGGCAGAACGCAGATCCGCCCCCAGCCCTCCAGCCGCACACAGAAAACCCTGAACAGGAACAAAAAAGACAGAAAAAAACAAGTAGCATAACAACCATACAACTATTATAATAAAACCTATAGAGGATGAAACCTGCAGCGAAATAGAAGGAGGGTATTACATATGAGCGTACAAGACAACAAAAACGCCATAATAAGCGGAAACACAGCCCTGGGGATCGAGCTGGGATCCACCAGGATCAAGGCAGTTCTGGTAAATGAGAAAAACGAGCCCATTGCTTCCGGAAGCCACGAATGGGAAAACCAGCTGGTAAACAACATCTGGACCTACAGCGAAGAAGCCATCTGGACCGGAATCCAGGAAAGCTATCAGGACATGGTGCGGGATGTAAAAGAAAAATACGGCGTTCCGGTAAAGACCATCGGCGCCATCGGCTTCAGCGCCATGATGCACGGCTATATGCCGTTTGATGAGGAGGACAGGCTGCTGGTACCGTTCCGTACCTGGAGAAATACCATGACAGAAGAGGCGAGCAAAGAGCTGACAGAACTGTTTCAGTATCCCATTCCTCAGAGATGGAGCATCGCCCATCTGTACCAGGCAATTTTAAAGAAAGAAGAACACGTATCCAGGATTCGGTTTATGACCACCCTGGAAGGCTATGTGCACTGGAAGCTGACAGGAGAAAAAGTTCTGGGAGTTGGGGAAGTGGCAGGCATGTTCCCCTTTGACAGAAAGACCAAAAACTATGATGAGAAATGCATGGACCTGTTCGATCAGCTGACAGAACCTTATGGATTCCCATGGAAGATCCGGGATATCCTTCCGAAATGTCTCCTGGCAGGAGAATGCGCAGGCAGACTGACTGAAGAAGGAGCAAAACTTCTGGATGTAACCGGAGAGCTGGAGGCAGGAATCCCCCTGTGTCCGCCGGAAGGCGATGCAGGCACCGGAATGACCGCCACCAACAGCGTTTCTGAAAGGACCGGAAACGTCTCCGCGGGAACCTCCGTATTTGCTATGGTAGTCCTGGAGAAAGAACTGAAAAAAGTCCATCCGGAGATTGACCTGGTGACTACACCTACCGGAAGCCTGGTGGCAATGGTACACTGCAATAACTGTACTTCTGATCTGAACGCATGGGTGAACCTGTTCCGGGAATTTGCGCAGGCATTCGGCGTAAAGGCAGATATGAACCAGCTGTTCGGAACCCTTTACAACAAAGCTCTGGAAGGAGATGCAGACTGCGGCGGACTGCTGGCATACAACTATTTCTCCGGCGAGCATATCACAGGTTTTGAGGAAGGACGTCCCTTATTTGTCCGCACACCGGAGAGCCATTTTAACCTGGCAAACTTTATGCGGGTGCATCTGTTCACCGCTCTTGGCGCTTTAAAGACCGGTATGGATATCCTTCTGAAAGAAGAAGGCGTGAAGCTGGATAAGATCATGGGACACGGCGGACTGTTTAAGACCAAAGGCGTGGGACAGAAGATCATGGCAGGCGCCATTGACACGCCGGTTTCTGTTATGGAGACTGCGGGAGAAGGCGGCGCCTGGGGAATTGCCATCCTGGCTTCTTATATGAAGAACAAAAAAGACGGACAGACCCTGGAAGCCTATCTGGATGAGGAAGTCTTTGCCGGACAAAAAGGCGAGGAGATCCAGCCGGATCCGGAAGATGTCAAAGGCTTTGACCAGTTCATGGAACGATACGCAGCCGGTCTTGCTATTGAGCGTGCAGCTGTGGACAGCCTGAAAGCATAATTACGATTTCAGAGCGGAGATAGCATTTCACAGGCTGTCACAAAAACAGACAGCCCGCTGGGAAAGGGCAGACTCAGGACTGCAGCTTTCCCGGCGTGGTGCCGAAATATTCTTTAAACGTACGGATAAAATGACTTTCACTGGAGAACCCCAGGATGGTGCTGATCTCAGACAGTTTGTATTCTGAGTAGAGGAGCATGGTCCTGGCGGTCTCCATTTTTTCTTTGCGGACATAAGCCATAGGGCTTAGCCCGGTCTCCTCCCGGAACAGATGGGAGAAGCGCCCGGGACTTAAGGCAGCGGCGTCCGCAAGCTCTTTTAAAGTAATCTTTTCCTGAAGATGGCTGTGGATATAATTCACAGCTTTTCTTGTTGCCCTGGAATAGGGAGGGGAATTCTTCTGGTGGCGCACTGCCCCTACAAAGTCACGGATAGAACGGTCTGTCAGCGCCTGAACCTGACGGGGAGAGGTACAGTCTAAGGCGGTCTGGATGTAGCTGTCGCTCATGGCATAAGCCAGATCCTCCGCCACGCCGGCATCCATAGCGGCACGGGTCAGCATGGTAATATGGGAGATAAACAGGATCTTACTCTGCTGCAGGGGGTCTTTGGAGAGCGTGCCCGCTTTTCCGGCATTTTCCATGAGACGATTGCATTTCAGGGTAAGCTCCAGGTCTCCCTGCCGGACCGCTGCCAGCATATTTTTTTCATAAATGTAAGGGGTGTGAGGAATAAAAGACTCCCGGGTCTCCATCAAAATTTTTTTGGTTTTCTGATCCAGATAATCAAAAGCATCATTGCTGAACAGACGCATACAGAACACTCCTTTTTCGGGGGATTTTTTTGTACTTATTCTAGCATAATTTACAGCAGGAATATAGTAAAAACAGCAAAAATATGATATTTTTGCCGGAAGTTTTGTGCTATTTTAAGAACAGAAAAACTTAGGAAAAGGAGCGTATCATTTATGAAGCGTGACGTGAAAGCAATCGTAAAACAGATGACCTTAGAAGAAAAAGCCGGCATGTGTTCCGGAAAAGACTTCTGGCATTTAAAAAGTGTGGAAAGGCTGGGGATTCCGGAGGTGATGGTCAGCGACGGACCTCACGGACTGAGAAAACAGGCAGAGGGGGCAGACCATCTGGGCATCAATGAAAGCATTAAAGCCGTGTGCTTTCCAACTGCCTGCGCGACTGCCTGCTCTTTTGACCGGGATCTGCTTTTTGAGATGGGGCAGAGGATCGGAGACGAGTGCCAGGCAGAGGATCTTTCCGTGATCCTGGGACCTGCGGTCAATATCAAGCGTTCCCCTCTGTGCGGAAGAAACTTTGAATATTTCTCAGAAGACCCTTACCTGGCATCCCAGATGGCGGCAGCCCACATCAAAGGCGTACAGTCCAAAAATGTAGGAACCTCCATCAAACACTTTGCGGCGAACAACCAGGAGCACAGAAGAATGTCCAGTTCCTCAGAAGTGGATGAGAGAACCTTAAGAGAGATCTATCTGTCTGCCTTTGAGACTGCCATCAAAGAAGGAAAGCCGGATACTGTGATGTGCTCTTACAATAAGATCAACGGAGAGTTCGCTTCCGAGAACCACTGGCTCTTGACGGAAGTGTTAAGAGACGAATGGGGATTTGACGGTTATGTCATGTCCGACTGGGGCGCAGTCAATGACAGAGTAAAAGGATTAAAAGCCGGTCTGGAGCTGGAGATGCCGGGAAGCGGCGGACATACAGACCAGGAGATCGTCAACGCGGTCAAAAACGGAGAACTGGAAGAGTCTGTACTGGATACAGCCGTGGAACGTATCTTAAACATTGTATTTAAGTTCACCGATGGACGCCAGGAAGGAAAATTCGATAAAGAAGACGATCACAAACTGGCAGCAAAGGTAGCAGAGGAATCCATGGTCCTTCTGAAAAATGAAGGGATCCTTCCCCTTCCCAAAGAGGGAAAGAAGATTGCCTTTATCGGAAAATTTGCCAAGAATCCAAGATTCCAGGGCGGCGGAAGCTCCCACATCAATTCCTTTAAGATCACAAGTGCTCTCGATGCGGTAAAAGACATTACAGAAGTGACCTATGCCCAGGGTTATGATATCCATGAGGACAAGACCGACGAAGCGCTGCTGGCAGAAGCCGTTCAGGCGGCAAAAGAGGCAGACGTTGCCGTGATCTTTGCCGGACTGCCGGATTTATTCGAGTCCGAAGGCTATGACCGGACCCATATGAGAATGCCCAACTGCCAGAATGAGCTCATCAGCAAAATCGCAGAAGTGCAGGAAAATACCGTTGTGGTACTGCACAATGGTTCCCCGGTGGAAATGCCCTGGGCAGACCAGGTAAAAGGCATCCTGGAAGCTTATCTCTGCGGACAGGCAGTCGGACAGGCAGAGGTCAATCTGCTCTTTGGCATTGCCAATCCCTGCGGCAAGCTGGCAGAGACCATTCCCTACAAACTTTCCGATAATCCCTCCTACTTAAACTTCCCGGGAGACGGACAGACCGTGGAGTATAAGGAAGGCGTTTTCGTGGGCTACCGCTATTACGATACCAAGGAAATGCCGGTGCGTTATCCTTTCGGATACGGACTGAGCTATACAACCTTTGCATACAGCGACCTGCAGGTTTCTTCCCAGGAGATCAAGGATACCGACACCCTGAAGGTTTCTCTGAAGGTAAAGAATACCGGAAACTGTGCCGGAAAAGAAATCGTACAGCTGTATGTGGCTGACAAGACTGGCGCGGCGATCCGTCCGGTCAAAGAACTGAAAAACTTTGTGAAAGTATTCCTGAATCCAGGGGAAGAAAAAACCGTGGAGATGGAATTAGACAAGAGAAGTTTTGCATGGTACTGCACAGCCATACATGACTGGTATGCGGCAACCGGAGATTATGAGATTTTAGCAGCCGCTTCTTCCCAGGATATCCGCCTGAGAAAAACCGTACATGTGACTGCCACTGCAGAAATCCCCATGAAGATCCACATGAACACTACGGTCAGCGAGCTGCTGGAAAATCCCCGCACAAGAGAAGTGATCCAGGGAATGACAGGCAGTCTGCTGGAGCACATGGGAGGCACCAGTGAGGAAAAAGCCGATGCCGCTTCTGAAGCGATCTCTCCGGAGATGTCTCTGAAGATGCTGGAAAACTCACCGCTGCGTTCCTTCCGAAGCTTTATGGGAATGACCACAGAAGAAATCCAGGAACTGATTAAAAAACTGCAGAAAGCAGCAGACGGAGAAGAATAAAAATAACCCGCGGCAGGGAGAGTGAAATTCCTGCCGCGGGTTTTTTGGGGATTTCTGTTCGTTGTTCTTTATTATAGTAATTATAGTATGTTTTTATGGTTCTCTCGTCTGCTTATAGAATTTCCACAACTTCTGCACGGGGTAATGTGTAAAACTTACTGCTTGAGTATTCCGGAACTTCTTGCCGGAATAATCATTGCTTTTTGTCCTCTTCTTTCTTCAGAAATTTCCGATGTTCATTTAAGGCATTTTTTACAGCAAATTTAACAGCAAAGTACAAAATCACGATTTTTATCGCAAATACCGGCAGGGTTTTTAGAAACAGAAACAGATCAAACCATACGTCATTCAAAAAATCCATCATAGAAAATCACGCTCCTTTTTTAATATATAACTTATTTATACTATATAAGAAACATACCGTATTTTGGGATTAATAAAAAGCCTTTTATATAATAAATTCATATGATATAATAAATTTAATTGATAAAAGAATAAGATTTTAATATCATTCTTGTTCATTCATGTTTCATATCTTGCGGTATATTTTATGCTGCACTGCAGCGAATAGGAGGACATTTTGGGTAAATATTATAACACGTTTAAAAAAGGCACTTTGGAACTGCTTTTTCTGAAGCTTCTTTCCCAACAGGATTTATACGGTTATGAATTAGCGTCTATGATCAACCATCTCTCTGAAAATTTGATAACGATTAATGCCGGGAATATGTATCCTACCTTATATAAACTGGAAGAAAAAGGATTCATTACCAGTTATGAAAAGGTCTGCGGCAGGAGGATGCGCCGTGTTTACTATAAGATCACCGAAAACGGAAAAAAGGAACTGCAGGAAATGATGGACGACTACCAGCGTATTACAGAAGCAAATAATACGATTTTAACCTATCATTTTGAACAGGAGAAAAGGGAAGAGATTTCATGATTTTACAAATGAAAAAAACAAATTATGAAATGTTTTATCAAAGAGTTCGGTGTTTATTTCCCAGTATCGGAATCAAAGAAGGGAGATTTTTAAAGGAATTACGATATCATTTGCAGGATTTCTCCTTTTCTCATCCCAATGCCGGATACGAAGAGATCACCGCGTTTTTTGGCACGCCGGAAGAAATCGTGAAAAATTATATAGAATCAGAAGGGATTGAAACCGTTGTCAAGAGATTTACGGTAAGAAAATATCTGCGTTTTTTTATTTCCGGAATCTTTCTTCTCTTCTTTTTCTTATGGGTAGCTTATTTTATCTTCTGGATCAAGAGCTATCAAGCGTTTACCGCCGAAATTCCCGCCTATGGAGAAGTTACTCTTGAGGAAGGGATTGTGGAACCATAAAGAAAAAACAGCAGAATTTTATTACCAACCAGAAAAGAAAGCTGACTGCAGAAAAGTTTATACCTGCAGTCAGTTTTTTGCATTTTTCTATCGCTTTTCTATCATTCACTGAAAAAATTTTATTTTACTGCTGTAAAAAATCATTTTTCGGATAGATTTCCTTTCCCGGAACCGAAGTATATAGTAAAGAAAGAGATATCCTGATAACCCGGACAGCAGCCAGGACATCCGGGATCTGCCAAAGCCGCGGGGCAGGAGAGGAGGGTGGCAGCCATGAAAATCGATGAAAGCAACTTCATACCACAGCTGAAAAAACACAACGAGAAAGCCCTGGAATATGTGGTGGATCAGTATGGAAGCCTGATCAAAACCATCGTCAGACGCCACCTTTCCGGTCTGAAGGAGCACCAGGAGGAATGCATGAACGATGTGTTCCTGGCAGTCTGGGATCACAGCAGTTCCTTTGACGAGACCAAAGGCAGCTTCCAGAAATGGCTGGCAGGGGTGACGAAATACAAAGCCATTGACTATAAACGAAAATATCTGAACCAACAAAGAGAAACCTCCTGGGAAGAAATGATAGAGACCGGGCAGGAAATGCGGGAACTGGAAGCCCTGGAGGAAGAGATATCCCTGGAGACCAGGCAGCTTTTGGAATGCCTCAGAGAAGAGGATCGGGAGCTTTTTCTCCAACTGTTTGTGGAAGAGCTGGAAACAGACCAGGTTGCCCAAAACACAGGACTGAAAAAGGAGATCATCTACAACCGGGTCTCCAGGGGAAAGAAAAAAATCCGAAAGCTTTTCGGAAATATGCAAAATGGGAAAGGAGCTGACTGTTCATGAAAGATCTTTATGAAATGTTTAATGAAATGGACCTCCGGGAAGAAACAGATATCCAGGAGATGGACAGCCTGGAAAAAGCCCGGTGGAAAAAACGGTTAAGAGACCAGATCCGGACAGGCAGGAAGAAACACAGCGGAAAAAGAGCAGCCGCGGCAGCAGCAGCCTGCGTCCTCCTGGCAGCAGGCATGACAGCCACAGGTACAGGGCAGACCATCCTGGCTATGGTGCAGGAGGCGGCGCAGAGTCACCTTCCCGGTGTTGTACACTGGGTGCCCGGATTCAGTCAGACAAGAGATGAGTATGTGACAGAAATAGCAAAATCCTTTCAGGTAGAGGACACCACGGTCACCTTGGCAGACGCAGTGGCAGATGAAGACACCATCCTGTTCTCCTTTTATCTGGAACAGGAAAAGACAGACAACTCGTTTGGGATGCAGGCGGAACTTTATGCAGGCGAAGAAAAGATTGGAACAGGAATAAGTAATTTTATGAGCTGGTCAGAAGAAAGCCAGAAGGCAAGAGGAAAAATGCGAGTGCTTTCGGAAGGGGCTGATTTCTCTCAGATCCGGGATGCAGAGCTGGTGCTGACCTGCGGTTATTTAAACTCTTCGGCTGAGGAGAAGCAGGAGGAGACTATTCCGATTACTTTTACTGGAAAGAACCTGAAAGAAGAAACGAAAACGCAGGACGTGGATTACGAATATACGATTTCTGACGGGCGTAAGATCCAGATATTGCAGTATTCCGAAAATCAGGCGAACCTGAAGCTTTATGCAAAAGTGACCTATCCGGAAGGATATGACTGGGACAATGTAAATTATATAACCTCTTTAAAAGGCAGAACCGATATGGGAGACATGGTGGAATTTACGCGTATGCAAAGTTACGAGCAGGAGGATGGCACCAGCACGGAACTGTTTCTAGCAGATGCAAACATTCCGGCTGCGGCAGAATTCATCAAGCTGTATCCCTATGAAAGGTATATCAGCCTTGAAATAGGAAGCGTTGTAGAAGATATCCTGGTACAGAAAGAACCTCTGGTAATAGAGCGGCAAACGGACTAACCATATAGAAAACACCAGGACCGTTCCTGCGCTGGATCAGGAACCTGACTAGGTGAAACAATCGGCGGCACCCTATGCGGACCGCCGATTGCCGTAAAAGAGAGCCCCGTGCAAAAGGTCTGAATCCAAAAGACCTTTTACACGGGGCTTTTGCTGCGCCTTTTTCACGCCTGCTCTTCACCGAACCTCTTTTTTTGCATACACTATAGAGACCAACTGTCACCAGGGAGAGCCGGAACTATGAAATCAATGGAAGAATCCCGTTTTTCTCATAAAGAAGAACAAAACAGGAAACGGTACCAGGAGGAAGGTCTGCTGGAACAGGAGTGGCGCCGGATGAAAGCCTATTATCCCAGGAGAGCTGCGGCAGTCCAGGCAGCGGTGGAGGATGCCTGCGACCGCCTGGACTATGAGGGGAGCTTTCTCTTTGACGAGCACCCGGATCCGTGGACGGTCAGAAGAACCTGCCAGGACATCTGCCGGCAGTTAAACGGCAGGAAAAACATCCAGGCAATGGCAGTCTTCAGAGAAGATCTGCCCAAGGACAGCCTGTCCGACCTGACCCAGGCGCTGTTTTGCCAGGAGATGCACCGGAGAAGATGCAGGAGGAAACGTCTAAAAAGAATTTAAAAGTCTGCCTTTTGGGGTTGCGGATTTTACACAAAACTTTTACAATAGAAATGAATTACACCAAGGGGAAGAAAAATACAGGGGAAATCATGACAGATATTAAAGAATTTTTAGATCAATATACAGACAGGGACTTAAAAAGGATCCTCATCAGCAATGCCAGAGCGTCCGAAGGTACCCGGAAGATCCAGGTGCGCCCCATCCAGGTCCGGGATCAGTTACTGTTCCAGATGACCAGGACCATAGGCACTCAGGAATTCCATGAAAATTTTCAAAAAGAAGCGCTGGTGGCACAGCTTCAGGAAGAGATGGAGCGTAATTTCAGGCAGCTCCAGCTGGAGAGCCGCAGGGCGCAGGGCACAGTCCTGGTAAGCAAGAAAGGAAAGATGACCATCAAAGTCAAAGAAATCCGGGGAAAAGAGAAAGAAGCCTTCCCCCAGATGCTTTCCCACAACAGGACAAAAAATTATGTATTAAAAGAGGGCGTTCCCGTTCCCTGGCTCATAGACCTGGGCGTTATGAGCCGGGACGGAAAGATCAGGAATGCCCGATACGATAAATTTAAGCAGCTGAACCGTTTCCTGGAATTTATCGAGGACATCCTTCCCAGGCTGCCAAAGGACCGGGAAGTACAGATCATCGATTTTGGCTGCGGCAAATCTTATCTGACCTTTGCCATGTACTATTATCTGAAGGAATTAAAAGGGTACGACATCCGCGTGACAGGACTGGACCTGAAAGCGGATGTGATCCGGCACTGCAGTGAGCTTGCCGTGAAATACGGATATGACAAGCTGCGTTTCCTTCAGGGAGACATTGCCTCTTATGAGGGGACAGACCAGGTAGATATGGTCGTGACTCTTCACGCCTGTGATACGGCTACCGATCACGCCCTGGCAAAGGCGGTGAACTGGGGTGCCAGCGTGATTCTTTTCGTACCCTGCTGTCAGCATGAGCTGAACCGGCAGGTAAAGAATGAAGTCCTGGCGCCGGTGCTGAAGTACGGAATTTTGAAGGAGCGCTTCGCAGCCATTCTCACAGACGGACTGCGGGCACAGATGCTGGAGAGCGCAGGTTATGACACGCAGATTCTGGAGTTTATCGACATGGAACACACTCCCAAGAATCTGCTGATTCGTGCTGTCAGAAATCAAAAGAAAAAGGAAAATCACCAGCAGCAGAAAGCATGGGAGGACTGCGCCAGAGCTTTCGGCGTTTCCCCTTCTCTGGAACAGCTGCTGTTTCAAAGAGATAGAGAGGACCATGAATGAAAAAGAGAATCATAAAGGCAGGTATTCTGCTGGCTGTCTTTCTTCTGGGAGTGGCAGGCTTCAGCTGCCTGATGAACCAGAAAGGGACAGATAATAAGACCGACATGGAAACTGCGGTCATGCCTGTAATGGCGATGCTTCTGGGGGATACGGAAGTGAACCGTATGTATGGATACGCGCAGGAGATGGAGACGGATTACCTGCGGGATACCCTTACACCGGTGGGAACGGACAAGACTCTGGGCGTCAGCATCACGCCCAACGGACAGGAGATCGACAGTCTGGTCTATGAGATCAGGACCTTCGATGGGGATAAGGTCGTAGAGAATGATAAGATCAAAACCTTTCAGGAACAGGCGGACGGAAAGTTGACCGCAGAGTTTACCCTGAAAAAATCCATATTGATGAATCAGGAGTATGCCCTTGTATTAACGCTGAATACAGAGGAAGGCAGCTGGAATTACTATACCAGGCTCATTCAGCGGGCTGGATTGAATACACAGAAATATCTGGACTTTGTCAGCAGCTTTTATACCAAGACCTTCAGTAAAGACAATAAAGGAGATCTGTCTGCCTATATGGAGTCCGATGATTCTGCAGGGAACAACAGCTTTTACGACCTGAATATCCACGCGGACATGGATATGCTGACCTGGGGGCTTCTGGCGCCGCAGATCAGCAGACCTGGGATTCCTTCTATTAAGGAGATCAATGAGAATACAGGAAGTGTTTCCATTACCTATTCCATTACCGCTGAGAATGAAAATGGAGAAGTAGAGCACTATCAGGTGGAGGAATTCTACCGCATGCGCTATGACCAGACCCGGATCCGGCTTCTGGATTTCAAGCGTTCGGCAAAGCAGGTGCTTACCACCGAGCAGACTGTCGCCTCAGGGGGAAAGCTGAATCTGGGCGTGACAGACAGAGCGGTGCAGTATAAAGTCAGCGAGGACGGAGGCATTGCGGCATTTGTGCAGCAGGGAGACCTGTGGGCGTATAACATTGAGACCAACAAGCTGACCAGGATCTTTACTTTCCGGGATGCGGGAAGCAATGATGAGAGAAACGATTATGACCAGCATGATATCCAAATTGTCCGTATTGAAGAAAACGGAGATATGGATTACGTGGTTTA